>JBGPMS010000052.1:0-19589 GCA_041487115.1 Gammaproteobacteria bacterium | reverse complement strand
CTTGCCACTCTCGGTGGCGAAGTGCCGCATCAGGTATTCGTAGGCGTCGCCCAGGATGTCGTCGCCCTCGGCGCGGTTCTTCGAGAAGTCGAGGGCCGGGTTCTCGAAGATGGCGATCAGGTTGGTGAGCCGGTCGACCATCTCCTTGCCGCTGCCGAGCTTCGTCGCATCGTTGAAGTCCGGCATGTCGGACAGCTTGTTGGCATTCGCCAGCGGGGCGATGATCTTCTTGTTGATCTGGTCGCCGATGTCGGGCTTGCCCTTGAGCGCGACCATGTCCTTGAAGCTCGCGCCCTCGGGGATGGCGATCGGGGCATAGCGGACGCCCGCGTATTTGTCGCTGACGTACTTGATGAAGAGCAGGACGAGGACATAGTCCTTGTACTGGCTGGCGTCCATGCCGCCGCGCAGCTCGTCGCAGCTTGCCCAGAGGGAGGAATAGAGCTCGGATTTCTTGAGGGCCATGACTTTAGTCGTGTCGGCCTGCGAAGCGCCTCGGTGCGTGCACGATCAGGTCCGCCTGCGCGAAGAAGCGGCTGTCCCTCACGGCCGCTCCTCTGTCGCCTCCGACTCCTCGCGCGATACGGGCAGCACGATCTGATATTTCGCGTCGAGCCGGCCGCCCTTGGCGTTCTTGACGAGGACGCGCTTGCCCGTCCCGAGATCGACGCGCGCGAGGTCGAGCTTTCCGAGCCAGGCATGGCCGGAGGACTCGGCAAGCGAAAGAAACAGGCGTTTCGCCTTCACCGAGTTGCACTGCTCGAGCAGCGGTTGAAGCACCGACGGGCGCAGTGTCGTGAGGCCTTCCATCAGGAGCTTCGCTTCGTCGAAGGGCTCCTTCTCCGGCACGAGATGGAGAAGCTCCAGCATCGCGCGCTCGCGCCCCGACACTCGCAGCGCGAGATCGCGGACCGGGAACTCAGTGAATCCGAGCTCGTTTCCTGCCGGGAAAAGATTGGTCGTGGTGTAGACGACCTTGACGCCCCAGTCGTGCGTTCGAAACCAGGCGGGCAGCTTCTCCGTGGGCGCGCCGAACAACGTGATCCGGCCGCCGGCGAGCGGAAGGAAATGCGCATCGCCCAGCAACTCAAGGGCGGTTTTTCCGCCGGGGTGGACAGTCATCTGCAAGAGCTGCTGCATGGTCCAGGTGGGCCCGGTCCATTCGACTTTTTGGTCGTCCGCGCGCGCGTATGCGCCGCGAGCCAGCCGGCGAAGCCAACCGGTCTTGCAGTAGCTATCGGCGAGCTGCCGAGGAACGCCCTGGGTCTCGAGCCAGGTCATCGGCGCCATGGTGCCCTTCGGCCAAGCGGTCAGCAGCTGGTTTATTTTGCTTCTGCTTGGACTAGTCATAATTGATTGACCGATAGGACCCAGAGTAAACCCCGCGTGGGTCTAGCGGTGCGCTTTCAGTCTAATTAGACAAGTCTATATTGTCAAAAGAGCAGTACAGCAAACTCCGGCGCTGGGACTGCCCCAGTGCACGCCTTTCCTGATCGAGATCCGTTCGGGCTGCCGGGCACGGTTCGGAAGGGAACGAATCCGCATCGGCCCCCGTGAGGCGCGAGCATCGGCGAAGGGGTGGCAGATTCGCCGCACACGCCGTCTTCGATTTCCGGCTCGGGTGCGGAGCTGGCGCGCAACCAGGACGTGCGCAAAGCCTATCTCGGCGGTTGAGCCGGGCTGATTGATCGCAGCCGCTCCAATGCCTTTTACATGGTCGGAGGACGGGCTAGTTGACGGCGGGCAAGTTGGCGGGCAACGTTGCGATTGGCATGAGCGCGATCCGCGCCGATCACATGACGAAGCTGGTCGGCATCCGGGAGATCACCCCCAAGATGTGGCAGGGCTTCGTCGCCGCGAATTTTTCGGGTTCATGGAATACCTTCGCTCTTGACACGCAGTCGGTTAATGGACGACCCCACGGGTACGTTTGTCTCGGTCTCGCGACCGTGTGCAGGCGCGCATAGCACCGTGCTCCGCAACCACCTCTGTGGAAGCGGCGTGAGATCGGAAGGCGGCTTGATTGAGTCGAACTTCGACCCAGCAACTTCTCACCCCGGTCTGCGGCAACGAACAATCACGAGCCCCATCAGTCCCGTGCAGAGCAACCAAAGGGTGGTCGGCTCGGGAACAGCGAAGCTGAGCTGCACGCCGGCTCCGTTGTTCCACAGAGCTCCGATCTCAGCATTCGACAGTGCCCGGTTCCAGATCCCGACGTTGTCGATCAGGCCGCTGAAGGTGAAGTTCCTGCCGTCGCCCGCGTCTCTGGCGCCGATCAGAAGCGGATTCGAGCTGGCTGACAAGGATCCTGAGATCGACCCTGTCGCGACCAAACTGCCATCGAAGAACATACTGAGAACGCTCCCTTGCCTTTCAACGATGTAATCCTGCCAGGCGTGAGTAGGAATTGCAGCGCTCGGGCTGAGTAACAGCGTTCCGTTGCTGTAGAACTGTATGCCGCTCGCGTTAGGCGACAGGTAGAAAGTCCAGCCTGGACCTGATTGCCCCGAAAATTTCTCGACGAGAACAGGCGATCCCGACAGATCGTTTGCATTTGCCCAGACCTGGATCGTGAAATCCCCGGCGCCGAGGTCGAAGGCGGTGTTGTTGACCGGTTGCACCGCAGAACTCCCTAGTGCGCCATCGAGACTGAGTGCCTGACCATACTGGCCGGGCCCGTAGCTCGCACCGCCCGAGAGGGACAAGCCGTTGCCATTGCCGGAAGCATCAACGGCGGTCCCGTTGAACGTCCAATAGCCCAGCACGCCGTTGGTCAAAGAATTGGCTTGCGCCTCAGCGCAGACCAATGAAACCAGGAAGGTGCCGCAGAGCACGATATAAGCCGTAGCAGCTTTCGAGACGAATCGGTTTATGAGAAAGGTAAGTTCCACTTCCGAGCCCTCCTGTTACGAAACCCGCACAAGTCGCAAGGACTCCGTCAATTGTTGCAGCGCGCGATGCTGCAACCGCAATCCGAAATTGCCAATCGCGGTCAAGCTCGCCCTCTTATCCACCACGCTCGTGCACCGCAGGGCAAGCATACTCGTGAACTACCGTCGGTGTCCCTCGTCAAGCGACGCAGTGGAAAAGACACGTCCGTTCGCGCCCTGGTCGCCGTTAATACTCGGCGAGTGATTTGCCCCGGATTGACTCCGCCGCCAGCCGTAGCCTAGAAGGCCGATGAGGCCCGTGCCGAGGAGCAGCCATGTAGAGGGCTCCGGAACCAAGTCCACTTTGAAGATGGCGTGCGCCCCTGGGTCTGTGACGTATAGGGTATTGTTGAGGAATGTCAGCCCCCGCGGATCAACAAACGGACCGCCCGAGACCACTGGCGTTGGAGTGCCGCCGCCCAGCGGTAACTGCCAAATCGTATCGGCACCCTCATCGGTCAAGTAAATCTTCCCGTTTCCCACTGCGATGTCGTCCGGACTCACTAGCGGTCCGCCCGAGAAGAGCGTCGCGAACGCCCCTCCGGATGTCGAGATGCTAAACACACCAGGGGTAAAGGTTCCTCCTGGGGTCACTCCTCCTGCATCGACGACATAAAGAACCCCTCCAGTCTGAGTAATTTTTGTATAGTGTTCTGTATTGAAACCGCCGCTGTACCGAGACCCTAACAAAGTGATGGCGGAACCGTCGGGGTTCAAGCTGTGAACACGGCCCTGGACCTCATCCGAGGTATACAGCTTCGTCCCGTCGGTCGTGAGCCCTGCGCCATCCACAATCGGTTGCCCTACGGACGACCCAGTATAGATGTGGGTGACCGGTCCCCCACCGGCCGAAGACGCAGTTGAGATTTGCGTATCGGTAATCGGCCCACCGTTGGGGTCGGTCCAGTACAGATTCGAGCCCATCGTGGTGAGGCCGAGGACATTGCAACACGTCACGCCACCATACAACACCGAGGGTGCGCCGCCTGCAAGCGGTGTGCTGTCGATGGAGTTACCAACGCCGAAGTACAACTTGATGCCGTCGGTGGTGATCGGGAGAATAACCGTTGCGTAACTGGCATCGCTGGAAATCGTGGTTACGGACACCGCGGCGGCCTGTTTGGCAGGCACGACCAGCAGCAAGATAACTAAGCTCCACAGCAAGAGCTTGTCGACACGATTAGCGTTGTTTGTCATGACGGAATCTCCTCATTTGCCAGATGACCGACGTCGGCCATCGTCACGCGCCGACGTTTCCCATACCCATACCCATACCCATACCCATACCCATACCCATACCCATACCCATACCCATACCCATACCCATACCCATACCCATACCCATACCCATACCCATACCCATTGCGATAGCTCATCAGCGGCTCCAGCTGACCCCGTCGCGGCTTGATTGTGTTGGCTCAAGGGGTCACTTCCCCCTAGGAAACATGACCTAAGGCTGGAATCGAACCGGGATCATTTGGCAACGAAACCCTTTGCTAGTCCAATATCCATGATTCCCCCACAGCGCTGACCCAAAAACCCATCACAAGGTCTTCAGGAACCGCACCACCCGCTCGTTGATTTGCGCGGGCTTCTCGACCCAGAGGAAGTGACCCACACGCGGGATGCGCTCGACTTCAGACCCGGGCCCAAGAAGACCACGCATCCCCTTGGCATCCTCTTCGTCGAGTACGAAAGCACCATCGCTGGTCCCGTGCAGGTATAGGGTCGGTTGCGGCACGGGCCGGCCCAACAGAGCACCCTGTTCTTCGGTCCAAGCTGGGGTGCCAAACCGGTTAGGATCGAAGAAGCTGCGGTAGTACCCCAGCGCCGCGTGCAGGTTGGCGGGGTTGCGCAGGCAAGCCTTCACCCACTCCATCTCCGGGGTCGGGTCGTAGCCCGGTGACCAGTCACGCCACAACCCATCGAGGAACGCCAGATCGTTTCCCGCCACGATCGGTTCGGACACCGCCATCTGGAAAAACCAGAAATGGAACGTTCGCTTGAGCTGGGCATAGCGAAACCCGATCTTGGCGTAGAGGCCCAGATGCGGCACGTTGGCGATCACCGCACGCCGCCAGCGGGACGGCTCTGCCGGAAGTGCTCCGTAAGCGGCGACCGCACCCCAGTCATGCGCAATGAGTACCGCTTCGCCTGTCCCACCGAGCGCCTCGTGCAGTGAATTCGGATCTTTGGCAAGAGCGCGGGTGGAGAAGTCTCCGTCGGCAGGAATCTCGGTCGGGGCATACCCGCGCATGAAGGGTGCGACAGATCGATAGCCCGCCTGTGCCAATTGCGGGAGGAGATGCCGATACGTCCACGGCGAGTCGGGAAAGCCGTGGAGGCAGAGCGCCAAGGGACCTGAGCCAGCCTCGAGATAGTGGAACTCGATGCCGCCAGCGCGCACCGAGCCGCGCTTGAGCTCGGGCATAGAGGTCTGTGCGACCGATTCGATGGCGCGTGCCCCTGCGGCGGCCACGCCCAGCGCGAGCAGGCCCCTTCTCATCTCATCCATTGATGCCCACTCCCACAGTGAAGGAACGAAGCTGCGCGACGCGCGCACCTGTTTGCGAACATCAGGATAGGGCTTGGGCGGTCTCCTATTGATCTCCGATTCGAGCAGATCCAAGTCAGTGCGATGAGCGCAGGTGATCCAACCGCCGCAACCGTTTGCGTGCCATCAGCACCCAGGGCTCCTCGGGCTCGCCAGCCAGAAACTCGCCGGTCGGCAGCACGTCAACAGTACCCGTTGCGTCGTACCCGCAGTTGATCTCGCGCTCCAGCCATAGCGTGTCAATCCAGATCCGGCGCAAATTCAGGCTGAGTTTCTGGTTCTGCAAGTGAACGCAGTCGTGGCTGCCCAGCAGTTGCCGCAAGCGGTGCAAGGACAGCGCTAATCGATGATGAGCTGAGTCGCCTTCGGCGTCCGGCCACAGCGCGTCGACAATTCGGGTTTCCGGCACCGCCTCGCCGTCGAACGCGATCAGGCACTGCAGCAGGGCCAGCGGCTTCTTTGGTATTTTTCGGCCGAATGTCACGTTTTTGCCGGCGACTTCCAGGCGAAACCCGCCCAGCGTCCATACCTTGACTGCCCAAGGCCATTGCGCACTCACGCCGGGGGCTGGGCGCAGATGAAGCTCATCGATGATCGAGACGACCCAACTCGCCACCATGTTCTTGCGTAACGCAATATCCAGCATGAGCGCCGGAATATGGCGGGAGAATGTTCGGTAGCCGTAGTGACAATGCTGCTCACGGGCCACATCGAGCGAATTCTGAAGCAACGCCAGGTGCCGACCGTCGTGGCGCCAGACGAGGCTGAGGTACGCTTCAAGCAAGAGCAGGTACGCGTCAAATGTATGGATTGGCGTATCTGCACCGGCACGGCGCGCGCCGGCAATGCATGCGGCACTCTCATCGTAGTGCCCAAAGTCTGCCAGTACGCTCGCAGCGACCGAGTAACAAACGATCTGTATCAGTGGAGAATGGGTGGCATCACCCGCAACTACCGCGAGACGGCTCTCCTCCACTGCGTGATCGCGTTCACCTTTCAGGGCTGCCGCGCGAGCGCGTGCCACACGGTACACCGCTCGATCAAAACCCCGATCCAATTGCACGCACGATTCTGCGCGGCCGAGTACCTCTGTCGCCGTATCGACGTCCCCCATCGCGACAGCCAAAAGTACCCAATATAGCTGAGCCCGTGCTGCAGTTTGAGGCATGTTGTGGGTCAACGCGATGTTCTCGGAGCGGCTCAGCCACTGCCGGGCCAAACCGTCCTGTCCCATAACATAGTAGTGATAGCCAGCAAAGGCGCACCAAGCGGCGGCAATCAGCGGCGTGCAACGTCCGGAATCCAGGGCCGGCAGGAGTACGGCCATGACTTCACGCGCGTCAGCCCATTCGCCGACATGGTTGAATGCTTGAGCAACCTGGAGACCTCCGGCGAATTCGAATCTGGCGTTGTCAGGGTTGCTGATCAACTGCCGCAAATGCTCCCGTGTAGCCTGAAACTTCGAATGTCCGGGGTGCCGCCAGAACATGGCGGCGAGCAAGCTTGAGTAGGCTCTAAACTGCTCGTCATCGCTGAGCTCTGGAGAGAGATCTCCGACAAGAGTCTCCAGGAGCGGAAGCCAGCGGTCGATGGCAGTAAGGTCGTGCAGCATCAAGGTGATCGCATCGGCAATCCCGCACAAGGCTAATAACTGACCGCGACGGTCGCCCAACGCTAAAAACTCTGTGTAGGCCTTAATGTGCAGGCGCTGAGCCCTAGGCTGATCGACTGGGATATAAGACGTGCCGAGCCAATACGTGACCCATGGCTGTTGGTCGATCAGAACATCAGGGAGAGCCTGTATCCAGCTTTGCAGGGTAGCCCAACGGCCTTTCGCCAGCATGCTCGGCGCCTGCTCGAGAACTAACTCTGCTACGCGTTGATGGGCGCTGGCAGACAGAAAAAGGGCTATCGCGTCGTCGGCTTGCCCACAGGAGAGCAACTGTTCCGCCGCTCGCACTTGGTTGATTCGCAGCCGATCGTTGCCCCAGATCCGCTGAGCCCGCGCAAGCAGGAATTCCCGGAACAGATCGTGGTAGCGGTAGGATAGTTCCGGCTCGGTTCGGCGGTCCGTGAAGTACTGCAGCCGGTACAGCCGATTCAACAACTCTGGCGCTTGCGGATCACTGCACAGGGTCACCGCCATGCCCGCAGTAACCTGCGGCGCCAGCGCAGTGAGCATCAGAAGCTCGCGTTCATGCGGCGGGGCCGCGTCGAAAATCTCGCCGGCGAAATAGGCAAACAGGCTCTCCCGGGATGCCATGCTGGTCAGAGAGCGCTCCGCCCCGGCGCGTCTCAAGTGAGCAAGGAGCAGCATCAATCCCGCCACCCAGCCGTCGATACGTTCGTGCAATTGGAGACCCGTCGGTGGAGCACCCAGCCCGCTGCGTTCAACGATCTGCCACGTCTCCGCCTCGGTCAGGCGCAGCTCGGGCCAATCCAGGGTGACCAGGTCACGGTTCGCGGTCAACTTGGCCAACTCCACCGGCGGCTGCGCCCGGGTGAGAACGAGCAGATTGCAGCCACCAGGCACCTGCGACACCGCTTCGCGGAGCAGGAGATGCAACACGCCGCCGGCCGCTTCCTGAGCGTTGTCAAAAACCAGCACGCTACCCCGCGGTGCACCCGCGAAGAAAGCCTGGAAGAAGCGCCGGGTGAACCCAGGGAGATCGAGCAGGTACTCCGGCGTGAGATACGGAAGTCCGGTGGAACCACCACCTGCTAGCTGTGCAAGGGCGACCAGGTAGTAAAAAAAAGTGGCGGTATCGGTATCCCCCGCGTCCATCTGATACCAGAGGCATGGCATCCCACGCGCGTCCGCCCAGCTGGCGACCAGGGCCGTCTTGCCGGCTCCGGGCGGTCCATTGACCCAGATCAGTGGATGAGCACGCAGAGAGTCGAGCAGTTCGTAGAGCCTGATGCGGGCAACGGGCGAATGTAGCCGCGGCGCCGAGAGCTTCGCGATACCCGAGCGACGAGGCTTGGTCAATGGCAGGCCTTGATCGGACTCGCGCGAAAGCGCGATGGCTGGCTTAGGAGCGCCTGCCGCGACGCTTGATCGCGCGCGGCGCTTCGCACGTCCAATCAGACGCGGATTTGGGCCTGTAGCTCGTGGCATCGAGGACGCCCGGCAGAGGGGAAGAGCACGAGCTTATACTCGGTTCTTCTCGACCACAATCGATGCTCTCGACATAAGGTGAGTCTAACGGGCTGCTCGAACATCAGATTGGGACGACCCTGCAGGCCGTCCCAATCCCTAATGGTGAGGCAGCCGTCAGACGTTGGGAGCTGGAACTGGACCCAGCGCCTTCTCGAGTGACAGGCCAAGAGAAAGCAATTCACGATCTTTGCCCGTCAGTGCGGCGAACTCCATTCCCACCGGAAGCCCGTTCGACGTCATTCCGGCGGGGAGGATCAGGCTCGCCATGCTTGCGCAGCTTCCGAGCGCCGTGTTGCGCGCCATAGTCACGAACAGCGGAACTTTCTCACCGCGGATAGTAACCTCGGCTTCCTCTCCGATCTTCGGAGGTGGAATCATGATGGGAGGAAATGCGAGAGCGCTGATTCCTTGCAGTTCAAAGTAGCCGCGAATCTGCTCCCGGATTTGTTGCCGCTGGACCAGCATCGACTCGTAGACGTCTTGAGCCGGTCGGTTGGGGGGCAGTGCGAACGCCTTGAACACACCTTGGATACCCTCGCTCGCCTGTTGCAGCATTTGCTCGAAGGTCAAGCCTGTCCCTTGTTCCTCCAGAAAAGCGGAAATACTCGGCATCGTCTCGTAGACGATGATAGTGACCGTCACGCCCATTGCCGCCTTCGCGGCGTCGGGTATCTCTGCCCACACCAGAGTGGCGCCTGCGGCGCTGAGCCTGCGGAAGGCCTCGGTAGTCACCCGCTCGACTTCCGGGTCGAGTCCGGTCAGGAAGTATTCGGGAGAAATACCGATCCGGACACCTCTCAGCGGCGTAGTGGCGAGTTGCGCGGCATCCCCAGTGGCTGCCGCATCAAACAGCGCAAGGTCTGCTACCGAACGGGCAACCGGTCCGACCTGGTCGAACCTGTTCTGGGTAAGGGGCATGATCCCATCGCCCGGGTAGCGACCGAAGCTCGGACGCAATCCCGCAAGCCCGCACATAGTGGCTGGCACGCGGATCGATCCGAGCGTGTCCTAGGCGATCGCCAGCGGCGCGATTCGCGCCGCGACTGCCGCCGCAGACCCGCCGCTGCTGCCGCCAGGCACGCGATTGGTGTCGTAGGGGTTTCGGACCGGACCGAATACACCGTTGTTACTGGTCCAGCCATACGACAGTTCGTGAATATTGCTCTTGCCCATCAGGATCGCACCTTGTGCGAACAAGGCTTTCAGCACCGCTGCGTTGTCCTTCGGCCTGAAATCGCGCAGCGCACGCGTGCCGTTCGATGTGGGCAAAGCTTTAGTGTTGACGCTATCTTTCACCGGAATCGGCAAGCCATGCAAAACGCCGAGAGCGGCGCCTGATGCGCGAGCGTGGTCCGCGGCCCGTGCCGCCTCCAGGACCATCTCCCGGTCCAGCGTGCGAAAGGCGTTAAGTGCTTGCAGCGCCTGAGCGCGGTCTAGCAAGGCGCGGGCGTAGTCCTCGGCCTTGATCTCATCGGTCCGCATAGCCGTGACTGCAGCGACCGCCGTCAAATCAGTCAAGCTTTTCTGCGCCTCGGCGTGGGCGCTACGATAAGGAAACGCAGTGGGAACTGCTGCACCTGTTGCAAGGGCTGAAGACTTGATCAGAAACTCCCGCCGTTCAACGTTGGTTGCCATGGTAGTTCCTCCTCACCAGAGCATGCATGGGTCGCACTGAGTCACCTTCTCCGTTCCTGCAACCCAACGGCAACGGCGAGGCCTAAACGTCACGTTAACGAACAACGGATAGGAGATTCAACCGTATCACACGCCCTCGGAGGGCTCAAGGCGAGGTGTCGAGTGGGTCTGCGGGGGCTGGAGAAGCGCTTGGGGCGGTCGCGGATTTGGCTTGGAGCCGCTCAAGGCGCTTGGGAGGGCGATCAGTGGTGGGTGGGCCGTCTTGCTCTGCGGCGGTAGGATCAGTCGCCCATTTCGATTTTCTCCAGCTCCCCGCGGATCTCCGCCGCCGTGGCCAGCTCACCGCCGCAGTTTCCGATCACCTCGGCGGCTTGTTCCACCAATTGCTGGTTGCTCTTGGTGCAACCCAGGGAGGCATCCTCGAGTCCGACGCGCACGTGTCCGCCCTCGGCCACCGCGCGCGGCACCAGCGGCAGGATATTCACCCCCAGACCTGCAACCATCCACTTGGCGCCGGGCGCTACTTGATCGAGAAGATTGAGGTAGGCGGTGAGCCCGTAGTCGTCGGGCGGGAAGCCGAAGGTGTAGTCGGAGGAGAACATGAAACGGTATATCGGCGTCGGGCAACTGCAGCGCCAGTGCAGCGTCGCTCCCAGCCGGACGAAGCCAGGCTCGTAGATGGCATAGCTGGGATGAAACCGGTGGCGCGCGGCCAGCCCCAGCGCGTAGCGCAGATGGTCTTCCGGGTTGAGATAGACGAAGCCGGTCGGCCGATCCTCGCGCACATCGTCGTAGTAAGCGATGTTGACCGAGCCGGGATCCACCGCGCCCCACTCCAGCAGGCCGCGCTTGGCTAGCTCTTCCTGCACCGCGAAACGCGCCTGTGGAGTCTCGGTAGCGGAGAAAGGCGCCATGCCGGTCGTGGAAACGGTGGGATAGACGACGACGTCGACCTGGCTGCGAATGCCCTGGATGATCGCGGCGTAGATGTCCGCATCTTCTTTTGGCTTGCCAGTCGCTTCGTCGTAGGCGTGCACGTGCACGATGGCCGCCCCGGCCTTGGCACAGGCCACCCCTTGCTCCACGATCTCTTGCACTGCGATCGGAATGCCTGGCTGCTTACCCTTGCCCCAGGGGCCGTTGAGCGATACTTCGAGCCAGGTCTTTTGAGTTTCCATGTCGTTTGTTCTTGTACGTTCAGCGCTCAGGATCTATGTGCTGACTCTTACCCTTCGTCGGTGAAGGAAGTGAATGTGTGAATGCGTGAGCCCCCTCACCCCAACCCTCTCCCCCAGTAGCGGGGGAGAGGGAGCTGTCTGGTTTGCGCCGTGGCTTTTCCCCTTCACCCTTCACCCTTCACCCTTCACCCTGCATGCCTAGACGATCGTGACGTGCAGCTCCGCCAGCCCTTCCACCTTGCCCACCAGCTTGTCCCCGCGCACCACCGGTCCGACACCTTCGGGTGTTCCGGTGAAGATCAGGTCACCGGGCTGCAGCTGGTAGTAGTTCGACAGGAAGGCGATGGAATCGGCAACGTTCCAGATCAGGTCCTGGAGATCACCCTTCTGGCGCAGCGCGCCGTTGACCTCGAGCGTAATGGCGCCCGCCGAGTGGTGGCCGTGACTTGCCACCGGATAGATCGCTGTGATCGGCGCGGACTCGTCGAAAGCCTTGCCGAAATCCCACGGTCGTCCCATGTCGCGCGCCTTGAGCTGGAGGTCGCGGCGCGTCATGTCCAACCCCACCCCGTAGCCGTACACATGATCCAGCGCCCGCGCGGAAGGAATTTGAAAGCCGCCGCGGTGCAGTGCGACCACCAGCTCGATCTCGTGATGCAGGTTGGACGTGCCCGGAGGGTAGTGCACATCACCGCCCTCGGGGACGATGGCGTCAGCCGGCTTGAGGAAGAAAAACGGCGGCTCCTTCTCCGGGTCCTTCCCCATCTCGCGCGCATGCGCGGCGTAGTTGCGGCCTACGCAGTAGATCCGGTGTACGGGAAAGCGGCCCTTCTGGCCGAAAACGGGGATGGAGGGGGTCTCGCGCACATCGATCACGAAGGTGTCAGGCATTGTTTTTTTCCAGCGCTCGGATCAGATAGAGATAAAAGGCGCCGCGCAGCACGCCAAGCGGCCAGCGGCCCGATTCGAAGAGGCGGTATTTTCGCATGAACACGTGCTACGGTCCGCGGGTCAGATCGACGGCTGCGAAAGGCAGGCCTAGACCGGCAAACCACGCGGCATCTGCCTGCTCCGAGGCGAGCAGTATCAAAGCCGTTGTTCGCGCCAGAGGCCGAGAGCGCGCTGGATCGGGCGGTCCGAGAAACTGAACAGTACCGTGTCCGCCCTGGCCTCCAGTTGATGCCCACACCAGGCCGGCACAACCAAGGTGTCCTGCGCCGCGAATGCAATGCGTTCGCCGTCGATGGTGACCGTGCCGGTGCCTTCGATGCAATGGAATATAGTCCCGTCCGTACAGCGATAGGCACCACCGCGGAAGCCGGCCGGCAGTAGTTGCACGAAAGCTCCGATGGTGGGCATAGGAGAGCCGCCGGTTGCCGGGTTGACGAACTGCATCTTGTAGCCATGCACCGCGTGCGGCTGCCCGTTGCGACGCAACTGCTCCAGCGTCTCGCGCGTGCGCACGTAGGGATAGGCGAACACCGGCGAGGACAGCCCGCTCGGCGCATAATCGATCGGCAGCAAGTTGCCGCCATAGCGGGCGAGCGAATCGCCCTCGGGCCGCGTCACCGTTTGCGAATCCTCGGGGTAGTTCTCCGAGAAGCCGCTGTCGAAGAAACGCACCAGCGGAATGTCGAGTCCATCCAGCCACACCACCGGCTCGGTGCCGGGATTGCCGTGGTCGTGCCAGGTCCAGGACGGCGTGATGATGAAGTCGCCCGGGTGCATGGTGACGCGCTCGCCCTCCACCGCGGTGAATGCGCCGCTGCCCTCGACGATCAATCGCAGCGCCGACTGCGTGTGGCGATGGCTGGGCGCGACCTCGCCCGGCAAGATGAGCTGCAGGCCGGCGTACAAGGACTGGGTGATGGCGGAGGACCCTGCAATGCCCGGATTCTCCAGGATCAGCACGCGGCGGACCGCCTCTTTGGCGGAGATGAGCGCACCCGACTCCATCAGCCACGGCCGCACCTCCCGGTACCGCCAGATCGCCGGGACGCAGGGCGAGTACGGCTGCTCCGGCACCAGCGCGGACATCAGCTCCCACAGCGGCGTCAGGTTGGCCTGCGCGATGCGGCGGTAGTAGGCTTCCCGCTCGGCGCGGGGATCGATGGCTGGCTGGGTCATGTTCCCCTCCTTCGCTGCAAGTCACTCGACTACGTGCGGAGCGCGGGCAGCTTCAGCCCGAAATCCTTCTCCACCAGCTCGGTCACGCGCGACACGAAATCCTCCCGCATCTCGTCGTTGGTGCGCTGCTTGAGTCCCCACTTGCGATACATCTCGTTGTTCTTCGATTGACTGGAGCCGAAGAAACCCGGCGTGATCGGGAAGTAGCGATCGATGGCGTCCTGGACTTCGGTGGCGTGGCCCTGCTGGATCAGCTCGAGGCAGAAGTCCTTGCCGAACTTGGCGTGGAATTTCTCCTCCGGCATGGTGATGCGCGCAAGGTTGCGCAGCGGGTGGAAGCTGCAGTGGAGCAGGTCCTCGACCTGGAGGATCTCGGCGTAGTCGGCGATGGCTTTTATCACGCAGAACTCGGGCCAGGTCCGTAGCTCGAACTCGAAGATCGACAGCGGCCGCTTGTGCTTCGGGTCCATGCGCTGGGCCGGCACCCCGATCTCGTCGGCCAGGGCCTTGAAGCGCACGTGGTGATGGTACTCTTCCATCGCTATGCGGCAGGTCAGCCATTTGGCATAAGGCGTAGGCGCGAGCTTGATGGCCGGTTCGTCGAATACCTGCGCGCCGTAGAGCTCGTTCACGGCGTGGCTGACGACGATTTTCTGCACCGCCGTCTGATACTCCTCCGGCTGCCGGGCCAGCTCGGCCGCAACTTTTACTTCGGGAATCTTCACTGCCGAGGCAGCCGTGTGAGACATATCGCGCTCCGTCCAGGTTTACAGAAGAGGTTCGGTGTTGAAGGCTTCGAGGTCGGTGGCGAGATCGACGAGGTGCTCCCGCATCTCGATGCCGATGGCGGCGTCGAGAGATTCCGGCGTCAACTCCGCCAGCGGAGCCGTCACGATCCGTACCGCCGGGCGCGGCTGGGAGAACAGGAACACCTCGCGCCCGCGCACACCGAAAATCTGGCCTGTGACCTCGCACGCCGGTGAGCACAGCCAGCCGACCAGCCGCGCGACATACTGTGCGGGCACCTTGAGCGCCCGCTCCTTGTACGCCGCCTGCGCCTCGTTGGCGGGCTGAATGGATTCGGTTACGCGGGTCGCTGCGAAGGGCGCCACCGCGTTGCAGCTCACGTTGGAGCGCGCCATGTCCATGGCCGTTACGCGTGTGAGCCCCACCAGCCCGGCCTTGGCCGACGCGTATGCGGCTTGCCCGTAGTTGCCGTACAGCCCGGCGGTCGAGATCATGTTCACGATCCGCCCGGGCGCGCGGCCGTTCTTCGCCGCTTCGCGCATCACCGGTGTGGCCGCTGCCAGCACCGCCCATGCGCCGGTCAGGTTGGTCTGGATCACGCGCTCCCAGTTGGCGCGCTCCGACTTGAAGATGAAAGCGTCGCGCAGCACGGCAGCGTTGTTCACCACGATGTCCAGGGCGCCAAAATGCTCGACCGCGAGTTTGACTGCCGCGTCCGCCGCGCCCGGCGCGGAGATGTCTGCTGGCCAGCCCAGGGCTGAAGGTCCCAGGGCCGCCGCCGCTTCCTTCGCGCTGCCCGCGTCGGGATGCTCACCTCCGATCGACACCCCGGGATCGGCGATCAGCACCCGCGCACCGCGGCTGACCAGCTCCGTGGCAATCGCGCGACCGATCCCGCGCGCGCCACCGGTGACCAGCGCGACCCGGCCGTCGAGCGCATGCCCCCCGCTCGTGGCGCCGCTCATGCGAGCACTCTGGGTGCAGGGTCCACGGCGCTGTAGAACGCGTCGGCGTGGATATCGCGCGCAGCAAGACCGCCCGCGGCGAGCAGTTCGGTTACCGCGTCCACCATGGCCGGCGGCCCGGCGAGATAAGCCTGGAAGCCCTCGAGTCGAGCGAAGTCCGCGCGCACCGCATCGGTCACCAGGCCATATCGACGCGATAAACCCAGCGCACCGCTGAGCTCCTGGCGCGATGGCGCGGTTTCGGGATCGGGTTCGTCCGAGAGCACGATGTGCACAGCGAGATCGGGATGGCGCGCCTGCCATTCGCGCAACTCGGCTTCGGCATAGACATCGCGCTCGCCACGCACCCCGAAGTACAGATGGATCGGCCGCCTTAGCCCTTTGTCGAGCGCGGTGGCGACGATCGAGCGGATCGGCGCCAACCCGGTGCCGCCGGCAATGGCGATCACCGGACCCGTGTGCTGCTCGCGCAGGTACGAGGTGCCGAAGGGCCCAGACACGCGCACCAGGTCACCGACCTTGAGGCTCGACGGAATCCGGCCGCTCACGCCGCCAGCGATGCACCGGATGTGGAACTCCAGCGTCGCCTCGTCAGGCCGATTGGCCATCGAAAAGTCGCGCGGCGTGTCCCGCGCGAACGGAAACTGAAGCTTGGCGAACTGGCCGGCAGAAAAGGTGTAGGGGCCGCCCGATTCGACGGCAAGGCGCAACCGCAGCACGTCGTGCGTTGCGAAAGCAAGCTCCGCCACCCGGCATTGCATCACGCGCGAGGGGTGCATCACGAACTCCTCGGCCGACAGACGCCGGATTTCCACGTCGCCACACACCTGCGCGCGGCAGGCGAGGACGACGCCGCGCTCGCGCTCGCCGGGAGACAGCGCATGCTCGGAGCATTCCAGCTCGAGGATATCGCCCGACACGCACTCGCACTTGCAGGTCCCGCAATTGCCGGCCTGACAGCTGTAGGCGAACCCTACGCCGTGGCGCAGCAGAGCGTCGAGGATGGTTTCGCCGTCTTCGGCCGGCACGGTCTGCGGGTCGCCGGCGACGATGATGGTCCAGGTCATGGCGTTGTCGGGAAACCGGAGGTACGGAGCATTGATGACGCCGGAACGTTGATGACGCCGGAACGTTGATGACGCCGGGACATTAATGACGCCGGAACATTGATGACCCGGGCGGCGTTTTCCGTTACGATGCGAACAAGTATCTGCCTCCAATTGTTGGATGTCAAACAAACTGTCCAAACCAGCAACCAAGCCGGTTGCCCCCGCCGCGCGGCGGCCACGCTTCGTCCCCTCGCCCGCCGCGGCCAATGGCGCGCCCGCCAATGGCACGGTCCAGCTGGGCTTGCTGCCGAGCCTGCTCGGGTATCAGTTGCGCCTGGCCCAGCGCGCCATCTTCGACGATTTCGGCGACACCATGGGCGAGCTCGAGGTGAGCCCCGGACTGTTCGGCATGCTGGTGATCATCGAGGCCAACCCGGGCCTCAAGCAGACCGAACTGGCGCACGCCGCGCAACTCGACCGCTCGAGCCTGGTGCCGGCGCTGGACAAGCTGGAAGCGCGCGGCCTTGTTGCCCGCCGCGCGTCGGAGGAGGACCGCCGGGTCAACGGCCTGTGGCTCACGGCGGACGGGACGGCACTGTTGAAGACGCTGAAACAGCGCGTGGCGAAGCACGAGCAGCGCCTGGCGCGAAACCTGAGCACGGCCGAGCGCAGCCAACTGGTCGAATTGCTTCAGCGCATCCGGCCGGAGCGCAAGTGAAGCAGGGCCGGCAGCGTGCGCCCGGGCGCAAGCGGCTGTTCCGCGAGAAGGACCGCACCACGCCGCCGGCACTGCCCATCCCGGAAACGCCGCCGCCACCGCTTGGCGTTCCCAGGGTCACGCTGATCGACTACACCGAGCAGCAGGTCACCGAACGCGCCGTCACTCACGCCGAGCAGTGCCTGCCGTTCCGCCATGCCGACAGCGTAACCTGGGTCAACGTGGACGGCCTGCAGGACCCGAAGCTGCTGGAGCAGTTGGCCAAGGTGATGGGCTTTCACGCCCTCACGCTGGAGGACATCCTCAACACCGACATCCGGCCGAAGATCGAAGATTACGGCGACTATATCTATGTGGTCGCCAAGATGCTGGACGTCGACCGCGAGAGCGAGCAGATCCGCGTGGACCAGTTGAGCCTGGTGCTCGGGCCCAACTACGTACTCTCGGTGCAAGAAGAGGTGGGAGACCCGTTCGAGCCGGTGCGCAACCGCATCCGCAACAGCGCGGGACGCATCCGGCGCACCGGCGCCGACTACCTTGCCTATGCCCTGCTCGACCTCGTGGTCGACCAGTACTTCACGGTCACCGACTGGATCGGCGAGCGCATCGAGACGCTGGACGAGCTGATCGCGGCGGACGAGCGCGGAGATGTCATGCAGCGCGTGTACGCCCTCAAGCGGGCTGTGATCTTCCTGCGCAAGTCCATCCTGCCGCTGCGCGAGGTCGTGTCGACCCTGCGCAACCTGGAGACGGACCTGATCCGCGACTCCACCCAACCCTACCTGCGGGACCTGCACGACCACGTGGTGCAGGTGAGCGACCGCATCGAAACCTGCCGCGACCTGCTGTCCGGCATGCAGGACGTGTATCTGTCCACCCTGTCCCACCGCACCAACACGGTGATGAAAATCGTCGCCGTGTTCTCCAGCATTTTTCTTCCCCTCACCTTCGTCACCGGCGTGTTCGGCATGAACTTCGAGTTCATGCCGTTGATCCACCGGCCCTGGGGTTTCGCCATATCGGTGATAGCGATGCTCGGCATCGTGCTGGGCATGCTCTGGTTTTTCCGGTACAAGCGATGGCTGTGACGAGGTAGGGGCTAGGCAACTAGCCCCTCATGCTTCATCCGTTCCCCGCTTCGACCGCGCCTGCTTGGCCTCGCCGCGGGTGCGCTTGTCCTTGAGCCGGCGCTCTTTCGACCCAGCGCTGGGCCGGGTCAGCTTGCGCGTCTTGGGCGGGTGCGCGGCTTTGCGGATCAGTTCCACCAGCCGGTGACGAGCGTCATCCCGGTTGCGCGCCTGGCTGCGGAAGCGATTTGCCTCGATCACCAGCCATCCGTCCGCCGATACGCGCCGACCGGCAAGGAGCCGGAGCCGGCGGCGTACATCGTCAGGGAACATTGTGGTGCGCTCCAGTGGAAACCGCAGTTGCACTGCGGTAGCCACCTTGTTGACATTCTGGCCACCCGGTCCCTGGGAGCGCACGAAGACCTCCTCGAGTTCCCCCTCGTCCAGCACCACCGTCGGGGTTATGAGGATTTTCCGAGACATGCGCGTCCGCGCCTTTCGATTTGGACCATCAGACCTTCGTTGTGCTGTGCACCATACTAGCGCACCACGGCTGTGCCGCTCGGCTCCCTGGAAACGCCCGCAGAATCCGGCCTTTCCCGACTTCGTCCTCTTGCAAACGGGTACGACAGGGGCTAGAGTTTGGAGCGGATTTCCCGCAGCGAATTTTTTCTCGTACCGAATAACATTAAGTGAAAGGGCTCGCGCGCGGCGAATCTCGAGTTTGAACAAGAAATGGTCCGCAAGGGCAGGTTCAGCCAATAAATGTTTGGGAGAGACTTATGAAACGATGGAAGACTCAACTCGCGGTGGTAGCTAAGGCCTTGTCAGCAGCAGCCGTACTCGGCTTCGCCGCGCAGGCCGGCGCCGCGGATATCACCTGGGACCGTCTGCTCAATGCGGACAAGGACCCCAACAACTGGCTCATGTATCACGGCTCCTACAAGGGCTGGCATTACAGCGCGCTCGATCAAATCAACAAGAGCAACGTCAAGAATCTGAAAGTCGCGTGGATCCACTCACCCTCCACCGGCAAGCGCGGAATTCAGTCTTTCCCGCTGGTGGCCGATGGCATCCTGTACTACACCAGCACCACCGGGCAGATCTGGGCTCTCGACGCCTCCAGCGGCGTGTTCATCTGGAGCTACAAGGCCAAGATCGACGAAGAGCGTGCCAACTCCACGTTCTTCAACCCGTACAACCGCGGCTTGGCCATCGGCTACGGCAAAGTCTACATGGGCACGGTCGACGGCCGCCTCATCGCTCTGGACCAGAAGACCGGCCAGGTGGTGTGGGACAACATGATCGTCACGGTCGAGAAGGGCGCCAAGGGCTTCACCGGTGCTCCGGAGATCGTGAAAGACAAGCTCGTCATCGGTACCGGGGGTGGTGAACGGTCCGGCTGCTGCGGCCCGATCTTCGGCGTCAATGCGCAGACCGGGGAAGTCGAGTGGCAGTT
>JBGPMS010000051.1:0-19866 GCA_041487115.1 Gammaproteobacteria bacterium | reverse complement strand
TCCACCGACGCGTAGAACGGGGCCGCGTGCTCCACCCATTGGCTTCGCAGCCAATGCTCTATGGCCGGTTGGGCGGCCAGGACCTGCTTTTCCAGTTCCAGGAAGCGGTCGGCTTGTGCCGTGATTTTTGGGAGAGTCATCGCCAGGGATTGCGAGCGTTGCGGGATTCTATCAAACCCTCCGACCCCTCCCCCGAAAACTTGCGGGCGTCTCCCGTACCAGCGGGCTCGACCATTTGACACGGCGCCCGCAGCTAGTTCACCATGGGAACGTTAGTTTCTCCCTGTGAACGCTCCCGTCAGCCCATGCCGGTCCGCCTGTTTCGAATCGGACTCAGTTCCGCGTACCCCGAGCCGCGCATGTTCCGTCAGCCCGAGCAGCTCCGGGGCGCCTACGACGTCGTGATCATCGGCGCCGGCGGGCATGGGTTGGCATCCGCTTACTATCTTGCCAGGGACCACGGCATAACGGATGTCGCGGTGCTGGAGAAAGGTTACATCGGTGGCGGCAACACCGGACGCAACACCACGATCATCCGCTCCAACTATCTCACGCCCGAGGGCGTGGCCTTCTACGATGAGAGCGTGCGCCTGTGGCAGGACCTGTCGCAGGACTTCGACCTCAATCTCTTCTACTCCACGCGCGGCCACTTCACCCTGGCGCATACGGACGCGGCGGTGCGCACCATGCGCTGGCGTGCGGAGGTGAACAAGCATCTGGGGGTGGAGAGCGAGCTGGTCGGGCCCGAGGCGGTGAAGAAGGCGTGCCCGCAAATCGACATCACCTGCGGTGGCCACGCGCCGGTAATGGGCGCGCTATTCCACAAGCCCGGCGCAATCGCGCGCCACGACGCCGTCGCCTGGGGCTATGGCCGTGGCGCGGACCAGCGCGGCGTCGAGATTCACCAGCAGACAGAAGTGCTCGGCATCGATCTGAACCACGGTCGTGTCGCAGGCGTGCGCACGAGCCGCGGGAGCATCGCCACAAGCAAGGTCCTGTGCGCAGTCGCGGGCTCCACGCCGCGGCTCCTGGACATGGTCGGCATCCGCACGCCTATCACGATCCATCCGCTGCAAGCCATGGTGACCGAGCCGATGAAGCCCTGGCTCGACCCCATCATCGTGTCGGGCAGCCTGCACGTGTACGTGAGCCAGAGCGCGCGCGGCGAACTGGTCATGGGCGCCTCTCTCGATCCCTACGAGCTGCATTCGACGCGCTCCACGCTCGACTTCGCCGAGGGGCTCGCCAACCACATGCTGGACCTCTTCCCGTTCCTGTCGGCTGCCAAGGCCAACCGCCAATGGGCGGGCATGGCGGACATGACGCCCGACTTTGCGCCGATCATGGGCAAGACGCCGGTGGAAGGCTTCTACCTCGACGCCGGCTGGGGCACGTGGGGTTTCAAGGCGACACCCGTGTGCGGCAAGACCATGAGCCATACGGTGGCGAGCGACGAGGACCACCCGCTGATTCGCGGCTTCAACCTGGAGCGCTTCGCAAACTATGAGCTGACCGGTGAGAAGGGTGCTGCTGCGGTGGGCCACTGATCACCGGGACTATTGGCATGAAGCTCTTGACCTGCCCCGTCAACGGTCCGCGACCGGTGTCGGAGTTCGCCTACGGCGGCGAGTATCGAGAGATGCCCGACCCGGCCACGGCGAGCGACGCGCAATGGGCCGACTACGTCTTCAACCGCGCCAGCCTGCCGGGCGTGAAAAAAGAGTGGTGGTACCACGTGCCGAGCGGCACGTGGTTCCTCGCCGAGCGTGACGTGCAGGCCGATGTCGTGCATCGCACCTACCTGTTCGGCGAGGGGCCTTAAGCGGTGACCCGGCTGCCGCCGATCCCCGGCGAGTGGATCGACCGCACGCGCCTCCTTGCCTTCGAGTTCGAGGGGCGCAGCTATACGGGCTTTGCCGGCGACACCGTCACCAGCGCGTTGTGGGGCAGCGGCGTGCACGTGCTCGGGCGCAGCTTCAAGTACCACCGGCCGCGCGGCGTGCTGTCGTTCGCCAACCACGATGTGAACGCGCTGGTCGACGACCGCGGATCGCTCAACCTGCGCGCCGACGTAGCCGCCTTGCAATCCAGCATGCGCCTGGCCGCAGTCAACACCTATGGCGGTGTCGACAACGACGGGGCGCGTTTCCTCGACCGGCTGTCGGCGTTCCTCCCGGTCGGGTTCTACTACAAGACCTTTCACCATCCCAGGTGGATGTTCCCCTACTGGGAGCGCCTGATCCGCAAAGTGAGCGGCCTGGGGGCGCCCGATTTCGCCGCGCCGCGCATCCGCACGCCCAAGCGCTACGATTTCTGCGAAGTGCTGGTGATCGGCGCCGGGCCTTCGGGGATCTCGGCGGCGCTCGCAGCAGCGCGCTTCGGCGCCAAGGTGCTGCTCATCGACGAGAACGCGCGCGTCGGGGGAAGCCTCACCTATGCGCGCGGTGGTGCATCCGAGAGCTATGCGCTACTGCAGGATCTCGACCGGCAGCTGAGGGCACAGTCGAACGTCAGGGTGCGCACCGGCACGTTCGCCGCCGGGTACTACGCGGACAACTGGGTAGCGCTGATCGATGCCCACAAGATGAGCAAGGTGCGCGCTGGCAGTGTGGTGGTTGCGAGCGGCGTGTTCGAGCAGCCGGCGGTGTTCCGCAACAACGACCTGCCTGGCGTGATGCTCGCCTCCGCCGCACAGCGTCTGATCTACCGCTACGCCGTCAAGCCAGTGCAGCGAGCCGTCGTCCTGTCTGCCAATGCCGAAGGCTACGCCGCGGCGTTGGACCTGCTGAGCGCGGGAGTGGAGGTGCGGGCCGTGGTGGACCTGCGCACGGCGGACGACGAGTCGCCGGCCGCGCAGGAAGTCCGCAACCGGGGCATCCCGGTGCTGTCGGGTTCCTGTGTGTACGAGGCGCTGCCTGCCCCCGGCCTCACGGATTTCGAAGGTGCGGCGGTATGCCGCCTGCACCGCGACGGCCGGGCAGACGTGGGCACGCATCGCTACTTTGCCTGTGACGGGATCGTGATGAGCGTCGGCTTCGCTCCTGCCAACGCGCTGCTCCATCAGGCTGGCGGGCGCATGCGCTTCGACGAGCGGACGCAGCAGTACATCCCCGACGTGCTGCCGGAAGGCGTGTTCGCCGCGGGGCGAGTCAACGGGGTACACGAGCTCGGCGCCCGGCTGCAGGACGGTGAACGGGCCGCGCACATGGCGTTGCGACATCTGGGGCGTGGGCCTGCCTCCGTCGAGCCGCCGGTGGCCGCCGAGACGCGTTGTCCCTCCCATCCCTATCCTGTCGTCGAGCACCCGGAAGGCAAGAACTTCGTCGATTTCGACGAGGACCTGCAGCTCAAGGACTTCGTCCACGCGGTGCAGGAAGGCTTCGACAGCATCGAGCTGCTCAAGCGCTATACCACCGTCGGTATGGGGCCCTCGCAGGGCAAGCATTCGAACATGAACGCAGTGCGCATACTGGCGAGGATTCGACGTCAGCCCGTCGGCGACCTGGGCACGACCACCGCACGACCGTTCTTCCATCCGGTTGCGCTGAGCCACCTGGCGGGGCGGGGCTTCGCCCCTGAACGGCGCACACCGCTCCACTCGCGTCATGAGCGCAGCACTGCGGTATTCATGCAGGCCGGTGTGTGGATGCGCCCCGAGTACTATTCGCGCGACCCCAAGAGCAAAGCGGAGCTCGTGCTCGAGGAGGCACTCGCGGTGCGGCGGGATGTCGGTCTCATCGACGTGGGCACTCTGGGCAAGCTGGAGGCAAGCGGTCCGGGTGCAGGCGAGCTGCTGGAGCGGATGTATACGGGGCGCTTTAGCAACCTCAAGGTCGGCATGAGCCGCTATGCGCTGATGGTGGACGAGTCGGGTGTAATCGTCGACGACGGTGTGGTAGCGCGCCTGTCCGAGGAACGTTTCTACTTCACCACCACGACCACCGGATCGGCCACCGTGTACCGCGATATGCAGCGTCTGAACGCCATGTGGGGCCTGGAGTGCGGCCTGGTGAACCTGACCGGCGCCATGGCCGCGCTGAACCTCGCGGGCCCGCGCTCGCGCGAAGTGCTCGCCGATCTCACCGACATCGCGTTGGAGGAGCCTGCATTTCCCTACCTCGGTGCGCGCGACGGCCGCGTCGCCGACGCTCCGGCCCGCGTGCTACGGGTTGGTTTCGTGGGTGAGCTGGGCTACGAGATCCATGTGCCGGCGGAAAACGCTGCCCACGTCTGGGATGCGCTGATGACCACGGGAGCGCGGTTCGGCATCCGTCCCTTCGGCGTGGAGGCCCAGCGCCTGCTGCGCCTGGAGAAAGGCCACGTCATCATCGGCCAGGATACCGACGGGCTGACCACGCCGCTCCAGGCTTCGATGGGATGGGCGGTGAAGATGGACAAGCCGTTCTTCGTCGGCCAGCGCAGCCTGCGCATCATCGAGAAGCGGCCGCTGAAGCAGAAACTGGTGGGCTTCGCCTTGGACGCTTCGTTCGTGGGGCCGGCGCCCAAGGAGTGCCACCTGATCATCCGTGATGGGCAGATCGAGGGCCGCGTGACCAGCGTGGCGCGCAGCCCGGCGCTGGGGCACGTCGTCGGGCTGGCCATGATTGCCCCGGAGATGGCGGCCGGGGGTACCCGCTTCACCATCCGCGTCGACGGCAACCAGACGGTCGAAGCGCGGGTGGTCTCGACGCCTTTCTATGACGCCATTGGTGAGCGCCAGAAAGCGGCGGTACCCCCCCCGCAGCGGGAGGTGTTGCCGGCATGAACCCGACGCGGCTGAGCCCCTTGCACGACCGCCTCGCACGGCTGCGACCGGTCTGGGGCGAAGTCAATGGTATGGTCACGCCGATCCGCTTCGCCGTTACGGCCGGATCCGCGATCGAGCTGGCCGACCTGTCTGCTTTGCAGCGGACGGGACTAAAGGGTCCGGGCGCGGGCGACTGGCTGCAGGCTCGCGGCATGCCGGTGCCGCCGCGGCCCAACGCCTGGGCTCCACTCGACGGCGGCGGTCTGGTCGCGCGTCTGGCGCGCAGCGAATTTCTGCTCGAGGACGGGCTGCAAGGCAACTTTGCCCTCGCGGTTCACGCCGGGCTTCGCACCGCTGTATCGGGCGTCTATCCCGTGCTGCGCCAGGATGCTGCATTGCTCGTGCGTGGAGAGGCAGTGCACGAGCTATTCGCCCAGACTTGCAACATCGACTTCAGCGCCATTCCGTCACAAGAGCGGACGGTGACCCTGACCATGATGGTCGGCGTGGCGGTGACCATCATCGACACTTCCCTGGATGACAAGACCTGCTATCGGATCTGGTGTGACGGCACGTACGGCGCCTATCTCTGGGACACCCTGTTGGAGATCGCGGGCGAACTGGGCGGCGGCGCGGTGGGCCTGAGCGCCGCGTGGCCCGACGCGCCGGTCGCGACCGATACGCCATCGACGCACGACAACAGTCACTCGAACATTCAGGAGAGCCCATGACCCCCGCGGAAGCGAAGAAATTCCTCAAGGCCAACGACATCAAGTTCATCCTGGCGCAGTTCGTGGATATCCACGGCTCGGCCAAGGCCAAGGCGGTGCCGTCCGAGCATCTGGAGATGCTGCTCACGGACGGCGCCGGCTTCGCGGGTTTCGCGCTGTGGGGGTTCGGCATGGGACCGCACGGACCCGACTACATGGCGGTAGGCGATCCGTCCACCCTGCACGTGGTTCCATGGATGCCGGGTTTTGCGCGCATGACCACTTACGGCCACGTGCACGGCAAGCCCTACCCCTACGACACGCGAGTGGCGCTGAAGAACCAGTTGGACCAGCTCGCCAAGAAGGGCTTGACGCTCTACACCGGCATCGAGCCGGAGTTCATGCTGCTCAAGCGCAACGCGGACGGCTCGGTCGCGGCTGCGGACGCCAGCGATACGCTGGAGAAACCTTGCTACGACTACAAGGGCCTCGCCCGCAGTGCCGCGTTCCTCGAACGGCTGGTGGATTCGACCAAGGCCGTCGGCCTCGATGTCTACCAGATCGACCACGAGGACGGCAACGGCCAGTTCGAGGTCAACTTCACGTATGACGAGGCACTCACCACTGCCGACCGCTATGTCGTGTTCAAGATGGCGGCCTCCGAGATCGCTAATCAGATGGGCATGATCGCGAGCTTCATGCCCAAGCCCTTCGCCGATCGCACCGGGACCGGCGCCCATTTCCATCTGTCCGTCGGCGACGGCAAGACCAAGAACCTGTTCCACGACGACAAGGACAAGCGCCGCCTCGGGTTGTCGAAGATGGGCTACTACTTCCTCGGTGGTTTGCTGGCGCACGCGCGCGGCCTTGCGGCGCTGTGCGCGCCGTCGATCAACTCCTACAAGCGGCTGGTGGTCGGCCGCGCGCTGTCCGGCGCGACCTGGGCGCCGGCTTACATCACGTACGGCGACAACAATCGGACCTGCACGGTACGTGTGCCCTATGGTCGACTGGAGCTGCGTCTGCCCGATGGATCCTGCAACCCTTATCTCGCCACCATCGGCATCCTCGCTGCCGGAATGGATGGCGTAGATAAAAAGATGGACCCGGGCGAGCCCAACAACTCCAACCTGTACGAATGGAGCGACGAGCAGCTGGCAAAGGCCGGAATCGGCGTATTACCGCAGAGCCTGAACGAGGCACTCGGCGCGTTGGAAGCGGACTCGGTGCTGACCTCGGCCGTAGGCAAGGACCTGGCCGAGGAGTTCGTGCGCCTGAAGCGGATGGAATGGGTCGAGTACTCGCGCCACGTCTCCACATGGGAGGTCGAGCGGTATCTGGAGTTTTTCTAAAGACCACGTTGAATCGGGGGTCGAAGTATGTGTGGAATAGTGGGATTGCTGATCAAGAACCCGGCTCTGCGAGACCAGTTGGGCGCGCTGATGACGCCCATGCTGGTGCAGATGGGCGCGCGCGGGCCGGAGTCGGCCGGGCTGGCGGTGTTCAGAGGGGAGTTGCCGGAGAGCGAGCGCAAGTACAGCCTGCACGCGCCGGTCTGGGATTACGACTGGGCCGGGTTCGAAGCCGAGTTCATCAAGAGCTTCCCTCCCACCACCCCGCCCGCTGTGCGGGCACCCCTCCTCGGGCAGGAGGGGAGAGATCTCGCGCAGATGATAGTCAAGGGGAATCATGCCGTGCTGACCTGCGACGAATCCGTGGACCGGGTGAAGCGCTGGGTCAAGGACCGCTTTCCGAAGCTGCATGTGCTGTCCGCTGGTCGTGCCATGGACATCTTCAAGGATACGGGCCACCCAGCCGACGTGGCCGAGCGCTACGACTTCACCCGGCTTGCCGGCACCCATGTCGTAGGGCATACGCGCATGGCCACCGAATCGGCGGTCACACCGGACCGCGCTCATCCGTTCACGGCAGGCGAGGACTTCTGCCTGGTTCACAACGGGACCATCTCCAACCCCTACATGGTCCGGCGCAAGCTGGAGCATTTCGGCATCGAGTTCGAGACCGACAACGATACCGAGGCGGCCACCCGCTTTCTGGAGTGGCGCATGCGTGAGGGCGACGACCTGGAGGGCGCGCTCACGAAGGGCTTCGAAGAGCTCGACGGCTTTTACACGTTTCTGATCGGCACGCGCGACAAACTGGCACTGGTGCGCGATGCCTTCGCCTGCAAGCCCGCGGTGGTGGCGGAGACCGACGATTACGTGGCCATCGCGTCGGAGTTCCGCTCGCTCGCCAAGCTGCCGGATGTGAAGAACGCCAGCCTGTTCGAACCGATGCCCGAGGAGTTGTACGTATGGAAAGTGTAGCGGCGCAAAAGAGCCTGGCCGGCGGCAAGGTCTTCGATCTGTCGCAGGTTCCGGTGCGTGCCTTGAACGACTGGCTCCACAACGGACTGGCGGGAAGTGGCGTAGACCATGTCGAGGTATTGAATCCCGATGGCGCGCACAGCATCGCTGTCGGCATCAATGCGCCCTTGTCGGTCGACATACGCGGGCACGCGGGCTACTACTGCGGCGGCATGAACAAGTTCGCGGATCTCACCGTCCACGGCAATGTCGGCTGGGGCGTCGCGGAGAACATGATGTCGGGAAGCGTGCGGGTGAGGGGCTTTGCTTCGGAGTCCGCCGGCGCTACGGCGCACGGCGGCCTGTTGGTGATCGAGGGCGATGCATCGCTCCGATGCGGCATCTCGATGAAGGGGATCGAGATCGTGGTGGGGGGCAGGGTGGGCGACTTCTCCGCCTTCATGGCCCAGGCCGGCACGCTCGTGGTGTGCGGCGACGCCGGGGACGCGCTGGGAGACTCGTTGTACGAAGCCGTGATCTATGTGCGCGGCAGGATCAAATCGCTGGGCGCGGATGCCAGAGTCGAGTCCATGGCCGCCCCGGACTACGACAGGATCGGCGCATTGCTGGAACGCGCGGGCTTCGATCACGATCCGAAGGAGTTCAAGCGCGTGGCCTCCGGCCGGACGCTGTATCACTGGAACGCGGACGCTGATCAGGAGTATTGAAGGACAATGACTGCACCGGAAGACCCGAAGCACCTCCGGCTCGAAGAAAGCGCGAGCTTCGATCGTAGAATCATCGACTACATCCAGCACGCCGCCGCGACCGGTCTGTACGAGATCCGCGGGCTGGGCGCCAAGCGGCATGTCCCGCATTTCGACGACCTGGTGTTTCTCGCCGGCTCGGCTTCGCGCTATCCGCTCGAGGGCTACCGCGAGAAATGCACCACCAGGACCGTACTCGGCACGCGCTTCGCCAAGAAGCCCATCGAGCTCGCCATCCCCATCACTTTCGCCGGAATGAGCTTCGGTTCGCTGTCGGCCCACGTGAAGGAGGCGCTGGGCCGCGCGGCCACAGAGTTGGGCACCACCACGACGACCGGCGACGGCGGTATGACGCAGGAAGAACGCCAGTCCTCCAGGACGCTCGTCTACCAGTGCCTGCCGTCGCGTTACGGCTTCAACCCGGACGACGTGCGCCAGGCTGACGCCATCGAAGTGGTGATCGGCCAGGGCGCCAAGCCGGGTGGCGGGGGAATGCTGCTGGGGCAGAAGGTGAGCCCGCGCGTGGCCGGAATGCGCACGCTGCCCGCGGGGATCGACCAGCGCTCTGCGTGTCGCCATCCCGACTGGACCGGGCCGGACGATCTGGTGATCAAGATCAACGAGCTGCGCGAGATCACGGATTGGAAGGTGCCGATCTACGTGAAGATCGGCGCGACGCGGACCTTCAACGACGTGAAGCTGGCCGTGCACGCGGGGGCCGATGTGGTGGTGGTCGATGGGATGCAGGGCGGCACGGCAGCGACGCAGACCGTGTTCATCGAACACGTGGGCATCCCGACGCTGGCGGCAGTGCGCCAGGCGGTAGACGCGCTCGAGGACATGAATATGAAGAGCCAGGTGCAGCTCGTCGTATCCGGCGGCATCCGCACCGGCGCCGATGTGGCCAAAGCCCTGGCGCTCGGTGCCGATGCCGTGTCGATCGGGCAGGGCGCCTTGTTCGCCCTGGGCTGCAACAGCGAGACCTACGTGCGAGACGGCCAGCATCACGTGGCCATCGACGACTACAAGAAAATCGGCACGCGACCGGGCTTCTGCCATCACTGTCATACCGGCAGGTGTCCGGTCGGCATCACCACACAGGACCAGGTGCTCGAGCAGCGCCTCGAACCGGAGGTGGGCGCCAAGCGGCTGCGCAACTACGTCAAGACCATGAACATGGAATTGACTACCGTGGCCCGCGCCTGCGGCAAGTCCAACGTGCACCATCTCGAGCGTGAGGATCTGGTGGCGCTCACGCTGGAAGCTGCCGCAATGGCGCGAGTGCCGCTGGCAGGAACCAATTGGATCCCCGGCTGGCCGGGCGGGCTGTGACTGCCCGGGTACAGCGGTCGAGCCGTAGGCCGAATCTGGAGGAGGATGTGGCCACCGCCACAGTTATCGGCCATCGCGCCGCCGCGCCGAAGGTCGATCGAGAGGCGACCGCGAAGGAGCAGCCAGCCGAAGCCGGCAACCGCTCGCTGGAGCGCTATCTGGGCAACGTCATCCGCGAGCTGCGTCTGAAGGACCACCTCACCATCGCAGACGTCGCGGCGCAGGCCGGGATCAGCCGCGGCATGCTGTCCAAAATCGAGACCGGCCAGGCCTCGACCAGCCTGGATGCACTGTCGCGCATCGCGCAGGCGCTGGGCGTTTCGCTCGCCCACCTGTTCCGCCACTACAACATTCCGTCAGGCGGCGCGCAGCTCGTGAAGAGCAGCGCGGGGATGGAGGTCGTGCGCCGGGGCACCAAACGCGGCCACACTTATCACCTGCTGGCCTACGACAAGGGTCCGAAGAAGAGCTTCGAGCCTTTTCTCATCACCATGGACGACGCGTCCGAGGTGTTCCCGAGCTTCGAGCACCCCGGCACCGAGTTCATCTACATGTTGAACGGCCGGATCGAGTACCGGCATGGCCAGCAGACCTACCTGCTGGAGCCGGGTGACTCGCTCACCTTTCGCGGCGACATCCCACACGGCCCGGAGCGGCTGATCGAGCTGCCCATCCACTTCCTGTCCATCATCATCTACGGTCCGCAGGACGAGGCTTGAGCACTAGCGCAGCCAGTCGTAGATGACCAGGCACCAGAACCCGAGCGCGACCAGCGCGAGGCCGAGGCCGAGCGCGGGCTGCGTGCGCCCGCCCTCCCTGGGTTCGAGGACCGCTTCGGCGATCTTCTCGGGGTTGTAGTACACCACCACCCGTGCGCGGGAAACGTAACGCTCGAGAAAGCGGTCCGCCTCCGCCCGATCCCGCCAGTGGGGCTGTTGCCCCGACGTGAGCTGCGTGTTGATCATGGTCCGTCCGTGGACGGTGTATTGATAGGCTACCCGCGGGAACCAGTGCGTCGCGGTACCGGACTCCAGCTCGTCGATCTGGACCGAAACGACGGTGCCGACCGTAGTAGGCCACTCGGCCGCCACGTCGGCGCGCAGGCTGTCGATCGCGATATTGGCCAGCGTCAGCAGCCCCAGCAGCACGAGGCCCGAGCATACGGTCAGGACCGAGAGGTCCGTTACCTTGTCGCCGCCGAGCCATCCGGAGTTCGACCGGAAGATCCACCGCTGGCCGATGCGTGAGTTCAGCATGCGGTCCCTCTCCCTGAAAGAAGAGCGGCTGCGTTGGCGGCCGAGCGCAAAGACCTTGCGTAGTACGCCCCCTCAATCTGCCAAAACCGGAACGCGGTCCGAACTCGGCCAGCGACCAGCGGCGTGCCGCGTGCCGATTGAACTGTGAAACACATGTGAAGATCTCCTTGATCGAGCTTTTTTGCTGGGTTCGGGGGTGGTGCGGAGATCTGCCTCAGCCCCTCGAAAGGCACCTTGTTGCGCCTTCGGTCTCTGGTGGCACGGACCTTATCCAGAGCTTGCAGTCTAGTGGTGGGCGGGCAAGAAGCGAACTATTGTGAAAGTTATGTGGAGCGGTAGCAGCCACGCCGCTGGCGCATCAAGGCATAAGCTGCCGTCGTTCGCATCGAGGCTGAAGAGTTAGGATGCCCCTGGAATCAGCGGCAACAGGCGACCGGGAGCTGGAACGTCTTCGGATATGCCAACGCTGTCGCTTGGCTTACCGGGGTATCGGCGCGGCTCAGGGCGCGGTCTTGAACATCAGAACGTCAGAATACTGCCCTTGTACATCCCCGGTCTGAAGAGCGCACGTCACATTGTTCGACCCATGAGGTGCTACCTGCTTGCAAATATGAAAGCTGCTGGCGGCGACACCAAGAGTCGTATCCACCACAATGGATGACACCAGCGGCTGCGCAGCCCCACCGAACACGCAAACACACGAGTCTGCGGTAGCCACCGCGGTCGAGGGTACATCAGCCACGATAGTCACTACTCCGGCTGCCTGCCCGTCTCCGCCGCCTCCTCCACAAGAGCTAACCACCAACCCAGTGGCTACGATAACCGCTAAAGCTAAATGCCTCATGGCCTAGTCTTCTTTTAGTTTTAGTTATAGGACGCTAGGTTCGAAACCCCGCTCCGTCATCCTCGACCTTGATCCGCGTCGGCCCGCCAGCGCTTAGCAACTGGTGGATGATCTGCGGGACGACTTTTTCCAGGTCGCGGATCTGGTGCTCCACGAGCACGCGTTCGGAGAAGTCCACCTGGTAGGTGATATCCCCTCGCTGTATCTTGAACTCGTGATTGCCGCCAGCGAAATGATAGTCGATTGTGGCATCCGCAAGTTGCTTGCCGAGGTCTTCGAGGATCAAACCTGCTTTGAGATCGGTGTCTACGCTCATGTGGCCTTAATTATTGACAATCCCGTGGCGCGTCCTCGAAGGGGGGCGGTCCGTCGGGCTCGCGCCATTCCAGCAGGATCCGTTCCAGCACCTGCTCCCGGCGTCAACGTGCAGCCGGGGGGGTGCGTTGACCGGCGCACTGCCCAAGCACCCCGGCGTGCGGTAACATCTCCCGCCTGCGAACGCGGCACCGCACAAGACATGAAGCTCGTCATCCTGGATCGCGACGGGGTCATCAACGTCGACAGCGATCAGTTCATCAAGACCCCGGAGGAATGGAAGGCCATCCCGGGCAGCCTGGACGCTATCGCCAGGCTGAACCACGCCGGCTACCGGGTGGTGGTGGCTTCCAACCAATCCGGCATTGGGCGCGGGCTGTTCGACATGGCCGCGCTCAACGCCATCAACGAGAAGATGTATAAGGCCCTGGCCCAGGTGGGCGGACGGATCGACGCGCTGTTCTACTGCCCGCATCCGGCCGAGGGCAATTGCACCTGCCGCAAGCCCAAGCCCGGCATGTTCGAGGACATCGCGCGGCGCTTCAACATCAGCCTCGCGGGGGTGCCGAGTATCGGCGACTCTCTGCGCGACGCGCAGGCGGCAACCGCGGCCGGTGCCGAGCCCATGCTGGTGCTCACCGGCAAAGGCGCGAAAACCAAGGTTGCCGGCGGGCTGCCCGACCACACCAAGGTGTACCAGGACCTGGCCGAGGCCGTGCGAGCGATCATCGCATGAGCCGGGCGCTGGTGGTTTTGCGCTCGATCGTGTTTCTCCTGCTCCAAGCGGCTCTCACCGTTGTCTGGTCCATCGTCTCGCTGCTCACCTTCCCGTTTCGGCCTATCATGCGCTACCGCATCATCACGGTCTGGTCGCGCATCGTGGTCTGGCTGGCGGAGGTGATCTGCGGCATCGGCTATGAGGTGCGCGGCCTGGAGCATCTCCCGCAGCGTCCGAGCATCGTCCTGGCCAAGCACCAGTCGGCGTGGGAGACCATCGCCTTCCAGGTGTTCCTGCCGCCGCAAGTGTGGGTGTTGCGCAGGTCGCTCCTGCGTGTGCCTTTCTTTGGCTGGGGGCTGGCGATGATGAGCCCGATCGCGATCGACCGCAGCGCCGGGATGCAGGCGCTCAAGCAGACGCTCGAGCAGGGACGCGACCGCCTCGCCCAGGGCTTCTGGATCATCATCTTCCCGGAGGGCACGCGCATTTCACCGGGGCAGAAAGGCAAATACCAGGTCGGTGGCGCCTGGCTGGCAGCGAAGACCGGTGCACCGGTGGTTCCCATCGCCCATAATGCCGGGCATCGCTGGCGCAAGAACGCGTTCCTGAAGTTCCCGGGCATCATCACCGTGAGTATCGGCGAGCCCATCGACCCGGCGGGCCTCGAGCCGGAAGAGTTGAACAGGAGAGTCGAGGACTGGATCGAAAGCGAAGTAGCGCGGCTTCCCGCCTTGCGCAGCAGTTAGGACTGTTCGACGAACCGCGTCTTGTCGCGGAGCCCAGGACCATCCGGCTCGGCGATCGCGACATCGATTTCCTTCTCAAACGCAGCGCCAACCGCCGCCGTGCCGTCCTTACGGTGGACGAGCGCGGTCTCATCGTCAGCGTGCCCTGGCGCACCTCGGACCGCTACATCGTGCGTTTTCTGCAGGACTCGGCCTCCTGGGTGCTGCGCAAGCTCGAAGCATGGGAAGCACGCAAGCCCAAGCCCCGGCTGTGGCGGCACGGCGAGTGGGTCGACTACCTCGGGCAGCAGGTGCGCCTGGAGCTGCAGGCCGACCGCTACGCGCTCGTCCAGCTACGCGACGGCGGTATCTTACAATTGGCTTTGCCCGAGCCCCACGAGCCGGATCGCGTACGCGCCACCCTCATCAAGTGGTACCGGCGCCATGCCCAAAGCTACTTCCGCGGCCGCGTCGAGCACTACAGCGCGCTGCTCGCGATCGATCCGCCCCGGGTGTTCATCTCCAACGCCCAGACGCGCTGGGGAAGCTGCAATGCCAACCACGAGGTGCGCCTCAACTGGCGCCTGATCCAGGCGCCGCCGCACATCGTCGATTACGTGGTGGCGCACGAGCTAGCCCACCTGAAGGAGATGAACCACTCGGCCCGCTTCTGGCGCATCGTCGAGCGCGTGTGCCCAGACTACGCGTCGGCGCGGACCGAGCTCGACTCGATGGGTCAGCACTACATGGCGCTGTAGCGACTGAGCGAGCCCGGTGGCCCCTATCGGCGCATAGCGGCGGCCCCGGCGCTCCCGGAACGCCGTGCTAAACTCCCTGCACCTTTTGACTGCGCACCATCCATGCGGCCGCTGGTCTGCCTGCTGCTCGTATCCGCCTTGCTCCAGGGCTGCGGCCTGAAGGGTCCACTGTATCTCCCGACCGCCGCGGAGGAGCGGGAGATGGCCGAGCACAAGCAGCGGCTGGAGGAGCGGAACGAGAAAGAAAGGCAGGGCCAGCAGCGGCAGACAGCGCTGCCGGGTGACCCTCAGCAGTAGCGTGCGAAGGCGTGGCTGCGGTTCTCCGGGCCAGCCCCTCGAGCATCCTTCATTCAGGCGCCATATCTTGGACCGGTTTCCCTCGAGCCCCTTCTCCTATCACAGCGGTCAGTTGTGTGTGGAGGACGTTGCGCTGGCGCAGGTGGCACAGCAGTTCGGCACGCCCTGTTACGTCTATTCGCGGAGCGCGCTGACGAGCGCGTTTCATAGCTTCGACCGGGCCTTCGGCGCTCGCTCGCACCTGATCTGCTATGCGGCGAAGGCCAACTCGAACCTTGCGATCCTGAACCTGTTCGCCCGCCTGGGCAGCGGCTTCGACATCGTTTCGGGCGGCGAGCTGGCGCGGGTTCTGGCGGCCGGTGGAGACGCGCGCAAGATCGTGTTTTCGGGTGTGGGGAAAAGTGCGGAGGAAATTCGCCAGGGGCTCGAGGCCGGCATCCTGTGCTTCAACGTCGAGTCCGAGCGTGAGCTGCGGCGCCTGAGCGAGCTGGCCACCGCCGCCGGCAAGACCGCCGACGTGAGCCTGCGGGTGAACCCGGATGTGGACCCCCAGACCCACCCCTACATCTCTACCGGGCTGAAGGAGAGCAAGTTCGGCGTCCCCTTCGAGGACGCGCTCTCGCTCTACCGCGAGGCCAGCCGGCTGCCGGGCATCCGCGTCGCGGGCATCGACTGCCACATCGGTTCGCAAATCACCGAGATCGCGCCGTTCCTCGACGCTCTCGCCCGGCTGCTCGGCTTGGTGGATCAGATGGCTGCGGAGGGCATCGGGATCCATCACCTCGATCTGGGTGGTGGCCTGGGCATCCGCTACCACGAGGAGGACCCACCGCCGCCCTCGAAATACATCGAGGCGCTGTTGCAGGCGCTCGAGGGTCGCACGCAGCAGATTCTGCTCGAGCCCGGCCGCGCCCTCGTCGGCAACGCGGGCGTGCTGCTGACCCGGGTGGAATACCTGAAGCATGGCGCCGAGCGCGATTTCGCCATCGTGGACGCGGCCATGAACGACCTCCTGCGCCCGGCGCTGTATGAGGCCTGGCACGACATCCGGCCGGTCCGGCCCCGCTCCACACCCACCCGGCGCTACGACGTCGTCGGCCCGGTATGCGAGAGCGCGGATTTTCTCGGCCATGACCGCGAGCTGGCCCTGGAGCAGGGCGATCTGCTTGCCGTGATGTCCGCCGGCGCCTACGGCATGGCCATGAGCTCCAACTACAACACCCGTCCGCGTGCCGCCGAGGTCATGGTGGACGGACCTCGGCTTCACCTCATCCGCGCCCGCGAGGACGTGGCGCAACTTTTCGAGCTGGAGCGGGTCCTGCCTTGATCTGCCACCACTGATCGGGTTGACCAGAGGCTCGACCGCAACCGGGCCAACCAGCGAGGTGCGGGGTAAGATAGTCCCGGCGCCCAGAAAAAAATGACGCTCACGTCGTGGCTCAGGAGGAGAACGTTTGAATCCCTGTGATGCGGACGGCAGCTTTGCCACCCGCGATCCTGCCGGCAACGTCCATAGACCCCTGGAGGCGGCCGTGATCGGGCTGGCCTTGATCGCGCTGTCGGCGGTCGGGTGTTCGCAAAACGACGCCGCGCAGGAGGCCGCCCGGACTAAGGCAACTCCGGGCGTTCCCGTCGTCACTGCGCCGGTCTTGCGCAAGACGATGCCGGTCAAGCTGCAGGCTATCGGCAACGTCGAACCGTATACCAGCGTGTCCGTGAAATCGCGCATCGACGGCCAGATCACCGCGGTGCACTTCCAGGACGGCCAGGACGTGAAAGAGGGGCAGCTCCTGTTCGAGCTGGACCCTCGCGCGCTACAGGCGCAGGTCAAGCAGCTGCAGGCCAACCTCCAGCGCGACACGGTGATCGTCGCCAACAACCAGGCGAAGGAAAAGCGCTACGCCGATCTGCTGGAGAAGGGGTTCATCTCCGCGGATGCCTACAACCAGATCAAGACCGACCTGGACGCGGCCCAGGCCAACGTCCAGGCCGACCAGGCCGGACTGGAAGCCGCGCGCGTGCAACTGTCCTACACCCGCATCGTCTCGTCCATCGGCGGGCGGGCGGGCAAGATCATGATCCAGATCGGCAACGTGGTGAAGGCCAACGATACTGCGTCGCTGGTGACCATCAATGCGGTGGTACCGATCTACGTCAGCTTCGCGGTCCCCGAGCAGTACCTGGCCGATATCCGCGGCTTCATGGCGAAGGCACCGCTTGGCGTACACGCCTCTCCCACGGGGGCTTCGGTCGCCGAGACCGACGGCCGCCTCACCTTCATCGACAACATGGTTGAGGCGCAGACCGGCACGATCCGTCTGCGCGCCACCTTCCCGAACCGGGACAACGTACTGTGGCCCGGGCAGTTCGCCAACGTGACCCTGACGCTGCGCGAGCAGCCGGATGCGATCGTCATCCCGTCCCAGGCGCTCCAGAACGGCCCCAAGGGGCAGTACGTGTACGTGGTCAAGCCCGGCGACCAGAGCGTCGAGATGCGCAGCGTGACCTTGGAGCGCATGGACGGTCTGGAAGCGGTGATCGCCAGCGGGCTGCAGGAAGGCGAGACGGTGGTGACCAGCGGGCAGATCCGGCTCACTCCGGGCGCGAAGGTGGCGCCGAAGGCCGGGTGAACGCGTGAACATTTCCGAGATCTTCGTCCGCCGCCCGGTCATGACTATCCTGGTCATGATCGGCATTCTCACCTTCGGCGTCCTCGCCTACCGGCAGCTACCGGTGGCGCAGTTGCCCAATGTGGACTTCCCGACCATCCAGGTTGCGGCCGGACTGCCGGGGGCGAGCCCCGAGACTATGGCGTCCGCCGTGGCCACGCCGCTGGAGAAGGAATTCTCCGCCATTGCCGGGCTGGAGCAGATGACCTCCTCCAGCGCCAAGGGGACGTCGCAGATCACGCTGCAATTCTCGCTCGACCGCAGCATCGATGCGGCCGCGCAGGACGTGCAGACGGCGATCGCACTCGCGCGCCGCAACCTCCCGCCCGACATGCCGATCCCGCCCTCCTATCGCAAGGTCAACCCGGCGGATCAGCCCGTGTTCTACCTCGCGCTGACCTCCGACACGTTCCTGAGATCGACGGTGTCCGAGTACGCCGAGACCCTGATCGCGCAGCGATTGTCGACCGTCAGCGGCGTGGCTCAGGTGCTGGTGTACGGGTCGCAGAAATACGCCGTGCGCGTTCAGGTCGACCCCAATGCCATGGCCGCGCGCAGCGTCGGTATCGACGAGGTGGAACAGGCGGTCGCCCTGCACAACGTGAATCTTCCGACCGGCACGCTGAACGGTCCGCAGCGCGCCGTGTCGGTGGAGTCCACCGGCCAGCTCGTCAACGCCGCCGGCTTCCGCGAGCTGATCGTCACCTACCGCAACGGCGCGCCGCTGCGGCTCAAGGAGATCGGCAACGCGATCGACAGCGTGCAGGACGACAAGCAGGCCGCCTGGTACAACGACAAGCGGGGCATTCTCATCTCGGTTCTGCGCCAGCCGGGCACTAATACCGTCGAGGTGGTCGACGCGATCCGGAAGCTCCTCCCGGTGTTCCGCCAGCAGATCCCGCCCGGGATCAACGTGGAGATCGTCTACGACCGCTCCGAATCGATCCGCGAATCGGTGCGCGACGTCCAGTTCACCCTGCTGCTCGCGCTGGCGCTGGTGGTGATGGTGATCTTCCTGTTCCTGCGCAACCTGTCCGCCACGCTCATCCCGAACCTGGCGCTGCCCATGTCCATCATCGGCACCTTCTCGGTGATGTACCTCATGGGATACAGCCTCGACAACCTGTCGCTGATGGCGCTGACCTTGTGCGTGGGCTTCGTCGTGGACGATGCGATCGTGATGCTGGAGAACATCACGCGGCACTTGGAGATGGGCAAGTCGGCGCTGCAGGCCACCTTCGAAGGTTCGAAGGAGATCGCCTTCACCATCGTGTCGATGACCGTATCGCTCGCCGCCGTGTTCATCCCGGTCCTGTTCATGGGCGGGGTGCTGGGCCGGTTGCTGCACGAGTTCGCCGTCACCATCATCGCGGCCATACTGGTTTCCGGCTTCGTGTCGCTCTCGCTCACCCCGCTGCTGTGCAGCCGCATGCTGCGGTCCGAGCACGACAAGCAGCACGGGCGCCTCTACATGGCACTGGAGCGGATGTTCGACGCGATCCGCGATGCCTACGACCGGACCCTGCGGCTGACGCTCGCCTTTCCGCGCGTGTGCGTGGTGGCGTTCTTCGGCATCACCGTGCTGACCGGATATCTGTTCTACGTCATGCCCAAGGGTTTTCTGCCCAGCGAGGACGTGGGGCAGTTGTTCGCCTTCACCGAGGCCGGCCAGGACATCTCCTTCGACGCCATGTACGAGCTGCAGCAACAGGCAGCCGCGATCATCCGCACCGACCCGGCGGTGGACGCCACCATGTCCTTCATCGGAGCGACCGGCTCCAGCCAGACCATGAATCTCGGCCGTGTGCTCATTCGGCTCAAGCCTCGCGGCCAGCGTCCGACCGCAGACCAGGTGATGCAGAGACTGCGGCCCAAGCTGCAGTCGATACCGGGGATCAAGGTCTATCTGCAGAATCTTCCGACCATCCGGCTGGGCGGTGTGCTCACCAAGAGCCAGTACCAGTTCACGCTGCAGGACTCGGACGCCGACGAGCTGTACCACTGGGCGCCGATCATCGAGGAGAAGATCCGTGGATTGGGCGGCTTTCAGGACGTCACCAGCGACTTGCAGATCAAGAACCCGCAGGTGGTGCTCGACATCGACCGCGACAAGGCCTCGGCGCTCGGCGTCACGGCACAGCAGATCGAGAACGCGCTCTACGATGCCTATGGCCAGCGCCAAGTGTCGACCATCTACACGCCCACCAACGAATACTGGGTGATTCTCGAGTTGATGCCCAAGTATCAGCTCGATCCCTCCGCGCTGTCGCTCCTGTACGTCCGAAGCTCCAGCGGCAACCTCGTCCCGCTCGGCGCCGTGGCGAAGATGACCCCGGCGGTCGGCCCGCTGATCATCAGCCATCTCGGCCAGCTGCCGGCGGTGACCATCTCCTTCAACCTGAAACCCGGCGTGGCGCTGGGT
>JBGPMS010000050.1:0-19886 GCA_041487115.1 Gammaproteobacteria bacterium | reverse complement strand
CGATCTGGTCAATCTCACCGTTACGGGCAGCGGGGACTTCCTGGTCGACCGCGGCACCGGCCGTGCCGAGATCTTCCAGAACGACGCGAATGGTGACGGCGTCATCGATACGACCGACTTCACGTTGAACGCCGGAACCTCCGAGCGGTGGTATCGCTTCACCACATTGGGCGACGGCCAGCCCGGCAGCTTCATCCGCGTTACACCCGGCCTGCGCGACACGCTAGTGGCCCCGACCGACATCGCAGCGGACGAGGTCGCGATCGAGCCGGTGGTTACCACCGGTTTGTTGAGCTCTGCGGCCCTGGTCGATACGCTCCAGGGTGCATTGCACGTCGGGGACGCGTTCACGGACGCGGGCCGGCTCACGGCCTGGTCCGTGTTCGGCGGCGACTTCGACGATACCGTCGCGCGCCGCGTCACTCCCGTCATCTTCAAGCTGACCGCGGACGGTCGCTACGAGATCACCGGCATCGGCGAGACTCGTGTGATCCAACCCGGCATTGGACAGCGCTTCGACTTCGGCCTGCAATCCGGCAGCGACGGCGTGGGTCAAGGCTACTTCTTCGGGTGGAAAGACGGCTCCGAGAGCGTGGATAACGCCGGTGCCATCGGCTATGAACTGGGTGGTGCGACGGTGCGGTGGCTGGGGGCAACCCAAGGTGCCGCCGGCAACGTGCTTGTCGGCAAGGCGCTGTCGTCCGTTCGCAGCGAGTCCAAGGACTACGCCATCAGCGTCGACGTGGTGCACGGCACCGTGCTCGAGTTCGATCTCGGGGGCTTCATGGAGTTCGTGGGCAACCCCGATGGGATCGGGCAGGCGCGCCTCATCCTGGATGCGCCTGGGGCCGGTGCGCCGCTACCCGCGCCCATTAACGTCTACGAGATCAAGAGCGCTGGCGACAAAGTGTTCTTCGTCGGCTCGGTCGAGGGCAAGGGCAACGAGCTGTGGGTTACGGACGGCACGTCCGCAGGCACGCACATCGTCAAGGACATCCTGCCGGGCGCCAGCAGCTCCAACCCGTCCAACCTCATTGCGGTTGGCGGCAAGCTGTTCTTCACCGCCAACCCTGGTGTGGGCAAGTTCGAGCTGTGGGTGAGCGATGGCACGGAGCTCGGCACCAACAAGGTCACCGACGTCGATTCCTACTACGCCTTCAACTTTACCGCGTTGCTGGGCAGCTCGGCGTTGATCGCCAACAACGCTACCGGATTGTCGGACGGCCGGCCGGACGCGAACTACGAGTTCGGTTTGCGCATCGTGACCGACGACGGTGCGGCCCAGACCATCAAGATCGCCCTGTCGTTGGAAGCGGTCCATGACAACGGCAACCTCGCTGCGCTCGCATCCGACATCAACGCAGTGCTCGTGAAGACGCTCCCCAAGATCGAATTCGCGACAGACGCGGTGAATGCATTCGTCACCGCGGACGGCAAAGTCGGCTTCCACGCCGTCGATGCGCGCATCGTGCAGCTGCGTGTCGACAGCGCAACCGGTATCGGCTTCGCCAAGGCGCAGGCGTCACAACCGTCGGTCTCGCTGGTTGCGCAGGCAGTCGCTCCCGCCGCAGACGCGAAAGGCCAGATCACCAAGAACGTGGCGTTCCAGCTCATCATCGAACGGCTTGGCGGCAAGCCAACAACGCTGACGCTGAATTTGTCGGCCGAGGCGACCAAGGACAACGCCTCGCTGGCCGATCTGGCGGCGGATATCGATGCGCTGCTAGAGGCGGCGCTGCCCAGCGTAGACCTGGACAAGCAGGCGATACAGGCGAGCCTGGTAACCGTCCGGGCCGGAGGCCTGCTGGCTTTCACTTCGGATGATCCGAGCATCGTCGCGCTCAAGATATCCAAGGCCGACGCTTTCGGCTTTGCCGAAGGGCAGACTTCCACTCGCACGGTCGACGTGGTGGCACAAAAGGCGGGTCCGGCCGATGGGCTGCCGCCGGGCGTGGTCGCGCTCCAGATCGACGTGGTCGTGGGCGATCAGACGTTCACCCTGCCGATCAGCTTGAGCTTCGCGACACTGCGCAACAATACGAGCCTCGACGTACCGGTCAACGGCGGCGATCCGAGCGTGGCGCTCGTCACCGACCTGCGTAACGCTGTGGCCGCTGCACTGCAGGCACAAACCCTCAGCCCGACGCTGATCGGTGTCGGCTTGAACGGTGGCCTGTTCCAGTTGACCGCCACGGATCCGAGTGTTTCCGGCATCACCGTGCGCAGCGGGGAAGAGTTGGGCTTTGCGGCGGATCAGCAGTCCGCACGTCTGGGGGATAGTCTGTTCTTCGTTACCGAAGCGGGCGAGTTGTGGGTTGCCGACAGCAACGGGGCGCACGCTCTCCCGGGCACGGCTGGAATGTTCCCGCAGAACCTTACGGCAGCCGGGGGCACGCTGTACCTCACAGCCTTCGACCCGGCCACCGGAACCAGCGCGTTGTGGCAATACGCCGGTGGATCGGGTGGACCGCAAAAGGTCCCCGGCGCCCAGCCGTTCGTGTCCCCCAGCGGCCTGGTCGCCGTTGGCAGCACGCTGGTGTTCAGCGCGCAACTGTCGACACAGTCTCCCGACCGCGAGGTGTTCAAACTCCAGGGCGGAGTGTTCACCAGGTTGTCCAATATTCCCAGCACCGGAACCAACCCGACGGGCTTCACCACGCTGGCAAATCTGGTGCTGTTCGCCGCGCAGGATGCGCCCGCCGGCTCGACCGACGTGGCCGGCCTGCACGGGCGCGAGCTGTGGAAAGTCGACCTCGATGCCCTCAACGCGACGAGCGCGGCGCTGGTCGCCAATATCGGCCAACCCGATCAGGATCCGAGCATCATCTCCGTCTGGGGTGCCACGATCCCGGGGAACGTGGTCAGCTCCAATCCGCAGCAGTTCACTGCCATGGGTGACGCGGTGTACTTCACTGCCGACAACGGAACCGGCGGACGCGAGCTGTGGAGAACCGACGGTACCAGCGCAGTGCTGGTGCTCGACCTCACGGTCGGAGCCGGCAGTACCAGCTTCGGGGCGTTCGCCGCGGTGGGAACCGGGACGGGCGCGCGTCTGTTTTTCGCGGCCAACGGCGGCCTCTGGGTCACCGATGGCACCGCGCTCGACACGCACAAGGTCGCGAACACCGACGGACTCAATCCGTTCGGGTTCGAGGCGTTTGGCGACAAGCTGTACTTCTCGGCGCAGAACCGGCTTTGGATCGCCACCGAGACCGGCGCCGTCGTCATCGACAAGCTCACCCCGCCGCCGTTGCCGCTTACAGTCAGCGTCCTGGAGGGCGAGGGTGACGACCAGATCACCGACGCCGATCGTACCAACCGGGCGGCTTACACCACTGAGGTTGCGATCACCGGAGATCCGGTGGCGGTAGACCTGACGACAGCCGTTCGTGCCGCACTCGCGAAGGGCGAGACGCGCCTGACTATCCGGGTCGAGAACATCGGCGATGACCGCGAGGTGAACCTCGACCTGGCCGGCAGCCTGAAGTCCGGCAAGACCGCATTGGAAGTCATTCCGCGCGTGCAAGGCCTGGTGGCCGACCTCTACACCGAGGACGGCGTGCTCGTGTCCAAGGGCAAGTCCATCATCGATCTGCGCAACGTCGAAGCGGGTGGATTCCTGCTGCGCGTCTACAACCCGACCGGAGACGTAGCGGAGGACCTGGACTTCCAGATCGCAATCGACGCGCCGTTCCAGGGCTGGAACCATCCGCAGAGCGACCGCGACCGCATCAACGGCGGCGATGGCGACGACATCCTGGTGGGGAACGACGGCCTGGATCGCCTGAAGGGCGAGAGCGGGCGCGACATGTTCGTCGCCGAGAACATCGAAGTGCGCGACTTCGATCTGGGCGAGAAGATCACGTTACCCGAACTGTCCGAGCTGTCGCTCGAGATCCCCCGCGGCACCGACGCGCTGATCGCGATCCCGGACGCCAACCTGCGGCTTGCCCTGGCTGAGGCCCTCGGGCTGCCGGTGACGGTCGACTACAACGGCCATCCGCTGATCCACGTGCCGGGCGGCAGCGAGCGTACCGACAAGCCGCTCACGATCGGCGACACCTGGTCGCAGCGCATGTTCGCCAGCAGCCTGGCCGAGATCTCAGAGCTCGACGCGAGCAATCGCGGGATCGCCAGCGTTTCCGGTATCGAGTTCGCCATCAACCTGCTGACCCTCAATCTGGCCGGCAACAACCTGACCGATCCGCACGACGAAGGCCTTCCGGAGGGAGCCGATCGTGGAGCGCTGGCTCACCTCATCCCCGGCACCTTCGACAAGGGCGAGACCATCGGCTTCCCGTACGGCATGGCGGAGCTGCGTTACCTGGCCATCGACTTCAACGACGGTATTGTCGATCTGTCGGCGCTGCAGGAGTTGCTGAATCTGCGCGGCCTGTCCTTCGACGGCGTGCAGCCTGCCGGCATCCTCGACGAGGCCGCCGCGTTGACTTGGCCGGTAGCGGACCCGGAGGCGCCGGAACGCGGTCTCGATCTGCTTAGCCTGGATTTCGTGGGCCCGATGGGGTTTACAGACTTCTTCGGCTTCCAGATTGGGGCCATCTACATCTCCGAGGCCGGCACAGTGAGCTTCTCGGCCATCGCGGCGGCGGGAACCTCCATTATTTTCGACGAAGGCACGGAACAGGACGTGGTCAGCGCGACCGGCGATCGCCTTACGGTTTCATTCGGCAACGTCGCGAAGGGCTGGCACCGGATCGCGTTGTCCGACCTCAACGGCGTCCTGCTTTACGACCCCGTCAACGGGCCCATGCAGGTCGTCCCCGATGCGGTGCTGCGCCCGCAGTACTTCGTCCTGCCGTCCACAATCAGCGATCTCCACTCGCTGGTGGGGGACGACGACGCCGATCCGTTCGTCGGTCAGCGCGACTTGCGCTTCCTGAGCCTGCGCGATCAGCAGATCGACGACGTGCGGCCGCTCACCAAGCTGTCCAAGCTCGAAGTCCTGGATCTGCAGAACAATTTCATCAGCAACATCGAGGACCTGACCGGGCAGCGGCTGTTGGACGACGGCGATGCCGACTTCACCGTGCTGGGCACGTGGCAGAGCAACCTGCAGCCTGTAGCGGGCGCCTTCGAAGGCGACTACCAGTTCCGCGACGGGGTGACCGACGATACGGCCGCCAAGTGGACCTTCCGCGATCTCGATCCGGGGCAGTACGAAGTTCTGGTGAATTGGCCCGCAGCCGAGTCCCGCAGCGACGCGGTGACCTACTTTGTGCGCGGCACGAACACCGCCGTTATCGAAGACCTGAGCGGCGGGCTGTTCAACTCCGGGCTCGGCGGCACAACGCCGACAGCATTGGCAGGCGCGCACAATGTGGTCATCAACACAGACACCGGGCTCGTGACTGGAGAGGACGCCGACAACTTAACTTTCTACGGCGCGCAGTACATGGTGGACTTCGGCCCCGTCGGCGGGCTGACCACGTTCTACATCGTCGGCGACCTGCATATCGGCGGCGACCACATTTCGGTGCAAGGCAGCCGCGCCCTCTCGCTGGTCGTCGGCAATGACGTTTACATCGACCCGAATGCGCAGCTCGACGTGTCGGGCAACGGTTCGCAGTCCGGAGCGGGCGGTGGCGATGGCGGTGGCAGCGGTGCTGCCGGGGTCGGTGGGGCCGGTGGTACCAACGGCACGATCCTCAGGGCGATCGACCTGGGCGGCGGGCATTTTCTCTTCATACCCACCGCGGTCGGCGGCACGCCGGGCGCGGGCGGACAGGGCGGCAACGGGGGTGGCGGCGGCTTCTTCTCGGGCTCCGGCCAGCCGGGCGCACAGGGCGGACTTGGCGGTGCCGGCAATACCGGCTCGGCCGGCGGATTTGGTTCCGGTGGCGCTTACGGCGAGGGCGGCTACAACAATGCGGGCGGCGCCGGTTACGGCGGCTTCTGGGGCTTCCCGGGCTTTGCGGGTAGCGGTGGCGGTACGCGGCCAGGCGGCGCCGGCGGCGCGGCCGGAGGCTTCGACGGCGCCAACGGCAGCTCGCTGAACGGACAAGCTGGGATGCCCGGCTTCGAAGGCTACGCCGGCGGCGGCGGCTCGAACCTCGGCAGTGGACAACAGATCTCCGGTGGCGCGGGCGGTGGTGGCGGTGCCGGCGGTGGTGGGGGGGACGGCGGCGGAGCAGGCGGTGGCGGCTCGGGTGGAGGGGGTGGCGGGGGCGGCAACGGCAATTTCTTCGGCAGCGGCGGTGATGGTGGGAATGGCGGCAGCGGCGGCTATGGCGGCATCGGCGGCCACGGCGGAACCGGCGGTCAGGGTGGTGCCGGCGGCGGCGGCGGCGGGGCACTCGAGATCGTCGCGCTCGGACGCATCGTGGTCGAGGATGCCGAGTTCCTGGCCCGCGGCGGCGATGGACAGCCGGGCACGGTTGCGCCAGTCACCGGCGGGTCCAGCCCGGCGGCTGGGTCCACCGGTCTTCCAGGCGCGGGGGGCCAAGCTGGGGAAAGTGGCGGCTTCTTCAACGGCGGCGGTGACGGTGGAAACGGCGCGACCGGTGGAACAGGTGGCGCAGGCGGTATTGGCGGTGCAGGCGGCCAGGGCGGCGGCGGCGCCGGCGGGACTATCAAGCTGTTCGGCTCGGTGGTCGACGCCGACGATACCTTCATCCACGCAGAGCCCGGCCAGGGCGCTCTGGATGGCGAGCAGGGCCGGTTCATCCTGGGCAGCAACGCCGGCCGGTTCGAGTTCTCGCAGATCACCTTGCCAGGCATCGGTTTGCCGGGCGGTGGAATCGGATTGCCAGGTGGTATCGGCCTGCCGTCCCTTCTCCTCGGTCAACCGCGCGTGTTTGCCGATGTCGAGACGTTCGCGGGCTCGCAGGAATTCAATCCTTTCGTGTTCGGCGGTACGACGCAGACGCCCTATATCCCGGGGCTGGACGGTGGTGCAGCGGCCTACGGCATGATGAACGTCAACGCACAGGCTTTGTTCAACTCGACTCTCTTCGATTCCGCGCCCGACGACGCCGTGATGGCGGTGCTGCGTGTGGATGGCGGCATCGCAGGACTGGTAGACGACTTTGCCGGCTATGACCTCGTACTGGTGGTGAACCTGACCGCCGACGCGATCCAGGCGCCCAAACTCGGCGTGGGGCAACTCGGCTTCGAAGAGGCGCTGCGCAAGGGTGGGTTCTTGAACGACACGCGGTTCAACACCGACAGCGCCGCCGCGCAGGATGATCCGCTCGCCGAGTTGGCCGGCTATGGCGTCTACGTGACCTTGGTGCCGGAAGCCTCTTCCGGGGGACAGGCCGTCACGGCCAGTGCTTCGGTCGACGGCGTGAACTACCAGGGCAAGGCGCTCGCTCTGAACAACGGGCAGGCGATGTATATCCGTCCGCCGGGCCTGGTGGCCCAAGTGGATCAGACGGCGACGCCCGAGTCGGACTACCAGTTGGGCGGGAAGCCCTGGCAGAGTCTCGGCCGAGTGACGGTGACGCCCGACCCGACTGCCGTGGACGGACTCAAGATCGAGGTGTTCCTGAACGACTCGGGTTCGGGTCTGGCCGCCGCGGACGGCGTGCTGCTGCGCCGGATCGATTCGGTCCTGCCCAACCTGCACGTGCTCGACCTGAAGGGCAACCCGCTCGACAATCGCGCGCACGACTACTTCATCCCGCAACTGGAAGCGCGCGCCGCCACGACGGCGCTGGAAGCGCAGCTTGCTGCGCCTGCCGACGGCGTGCTGCATGCGGACCTTGCGGCCCAACTGCAGGTCGTCCGCTCCGACAGCACCACGGCCACCGTCGCGCTCGGCCTTGCCGCGAGCGCAACGGTCGAGTTCAACTCGCTCGAGGATCTCGCCTCCGCGCTCAACGATGCCTTGCATGTGTCGCTGCCGAGCGCAGGGCTGGGTACGGCGGCATTGGAGTTCAAGGTGGTGGACGGCGAGTTGATACTCGACCACGACGCCAGTGTCGCTTCGGTGTCCGTTCACAACGGCGAAGCGCTGGGCTTCGGGGATTCGAGGCTCGACGCCGATCTCGAGGCGCGCCTGCAGGTGGTCACGGCGGACGGTTCGCGCAGCTGGATTTCATTCGCCCTTCCGGCGGTGCAGACGCAAGGGTTCGGCGCGCTCGCCGATCTGGCGACGGCCTTGAACGCCGAGTTGAGCGCTGCGCTCAACTCGGCGGGCTTCGAGCCCAACGATATCGAGTTCGTGGTGTCGGGCAAGAAACTCGCGCTGGAAGTGAACGGCAGCGGCATCAATGCGCTCTTCATCGACGGCGCCAGCGAGCTTGGCTTCGCGGCGGCCCAGGCCATCGGCACCGACGTGGAGCTCGACGCCAACCAGGCACCGGTTCTGGCGCTGATCGACAACCGCGGGCTTACGCCGAGCGTCGTGCGCCTGAGCGGAGACGACAGCGTCGCCGTCGCCAACACTGCGTCGCTGGCAGTGAACAAGCAGCTCACGATCGAAGCATCGTTCCAGGTCACGAGCTTCGACAACTTCTGGATGCCCATCGTCATCAAGGGCACGGCGAATTTCAGCCAGCGTACCTACTCGTTATGGGTGAGCAGCAGCGGCGAGCTCTGGTTCGACTCCTACGACACGTTGGGAACAGCGGCTTGGACGTTCACCAACCCCGATGTCATCCAAACGGGCAAGTGGTACCACGTTGCCGCCGTGATGGACCGCACAACGGGCCGCATGGAGCTCTACGTCAACGGCGAGCTGGTAAGCGCCGCCCCCAGTGTGCTGAATCGCAACACAGTGCAGAACACCGCAGCCTTGCTGTTCGGGGGCACGAATGAGATAGACCCCAGCTATGCGAACTTCCACGGTGTCATCGACGATGTGAGGTTGTGGAGCGTCGCACGCACCCAGGAGCAGGTGCGCGCCGACCTTACTCAGACGCTGGCTGCCGGCACACCGGGGCTGCAGGGATACTGGAAGTTCGACGAGTTCACCGGGCTCCAGGCCGTAGACAGTTCCGGCAACGGCAACAATGGCGCCCTGCTGGGCACCGTAACTCGCGCGATCGGGCCGGTACAACTTAGCGCGTTCGACTCTGCGACCGACGAAGTCTGGTATTCGGCGGTCAGCGATCGGCAAAACCTGCGCGTGTTCGTGCAGGACTCGCAGCTGGCCTTCAATGTCCTGAAGAATTTCACCGGCACGGCGCGCATCACGGTTACCGCACACGACGGCACGGGCGCCTTGGGTGATTCGCATGGCCGCACCTCGCAGACCAGCTTCGACGTAACGGTTGGCGACAACGCCATCTATGGCTTCAAGTGGAACGATTTGGACGGCGATGGCGTGCGCGATTCGGGCGAACCCGGTCTGGACGGCATCCAGATCTTCGTCGATGCCAATGGCAACGGCACTCTCGACGAAGGCGAGGCGCACACCTGGACCGATGCCAACGGTGACTATGCGCTGCGCAGCCTGGATCCGCAGCCCAGCGCTCCCGCGCAAGTGGTGGCACCTGCTGCCACGACTTCGGCGCCGAACGTGGCAGAGACTTTCCTCAACCAGATATTCACCAATAACGTCGGCACGTTCCTCGGCCCCATCGCGTCCACGCGTCTCGACAACTACAGCATCGTGACCGTGAACTTCACACTCACGCTGGGCGGGGTAGCCCTTGATCCGCTGACTCTGGCGACGGCGCTGGTAGGGAACAATCCGAGCCCGACTGCACTTGTCACCGGCCTAAACCAGCTGTTGGCGGCGCGGGGTCTGTCCGACGACATAGTCGCCTCGCTTGTCGGCGGCAATCGCATCGCATTTAGCACCGTCGATATCGGCAAGCAGGCGAGCCTCTCCGTTGCCGTCAGCACCCAGACGCGCACAGAGCAGCGTCGATTCGACCGCACCGTCGGCATCTTCGGCGACACGGGACCGTTCTTGTTCACGAGCGCAAGTACGCTCACCGCATCACTCTCCTTCGGGGGGTTGGGCTTTGCCGGTGGGACGGCGAGCGCCCAAGGCGCCGATGCACCGTTCTTGGTCACCGAGGTCCCGTTCGTCGGTTGGGCGCCTAGCACTGGCACGAGCTTCCCAGCGGGCGACCCGGTCGGGACGCGCACGGTTCAGTTCGTAGCGGCGGGCGAGATTTCCGAAGGCAACGACTTCGGCAACGTGCATTTCCTCGACCTGCCCCTGGATGCGCCGTTGAGCGCGCCCGAAGGCGGCACGATTCAAGTGACGTCCGACGTGCAGACCGTGCGCGAGGGCGATACCCTCGGCGACTTCTCGTTCCTGTGGGTGGTGCTGGCGGACAACGGCGACGAGATCGACAGCGTGGCAGTCGACGGTGGCGCGCTGGAAGAGGGCGGCGGCCTGCTCACATTCAGCTTCACGCCGTACGACAATGGTCTGTATACCGTCAAGCTGTATGCAACGTACACCGGCAATTCGGAGAGCGTCGAGGATGACGTGGTCCTCGCGCCGGCGGTAGCCGAGATCGAGGTGTTCAACGTCGCCCCGGTGGTGAGCGCTGGCGAAGACATCGATGCGGACGAGGGCGCAGAAGTCAATCTGGGGGCCGTGAGCTTCTCGGATGCGGGCAGCAACGACACGCACGTGCTGACGGTCAACTGGGGCGACGGCGGCGAATCGCAGACGTTCGACCTCGCGCTGTTCGACGGTACGCCGGGCGACATCGCGCACTTCTATGCCGACAACGGCGTCTTCACCGTCACGATCACCGTCGTCGACGACGACAACAATCTCGAAACCCAGGACGGCACCGGGTCGGACAGCTTCGTCGTCACGGTCGGCAACGTGGCGCCGGTCGTCAACGTGCCTGAGAGCGAGACACTCGACGAAGGCGAGCCGCTGATCCTCGGCGGATTGATCATCGGCGACGGCCAAGGCGCGCTCCGCATCGGAGACAACGTCGACGGTGGACCGCGCGGTCAGGGCACCTTTGTCAGCTTCTCCGATGGCGGCTTCGGCGACACCCACGTGGCCACGATCGACTGGGGCGATGACAGCGATCGGACCACTATCGACTTCAACGACCCGAGCGGGTTCGGGTTCATCTTCGCGCGACACGACTACGCTGACGACGGCCGGTACACGGTCACCGTCAACGTCGAAGACGACGATGGCGGCACCGGAAGCAGCCACTTCGTCGTCACGGTCAACAATCTCGCGCCGGTCGGCCAGCCCGACGAGTACAGCATGGACGAGGACGGCGAGCTTATCATCGATCCTGCGGACCTGTTGAGCAACGATCTCGATGTCCCTGCCGACGCGTTGACGCTGGCACGCATCGACCAGGGCCCGACGCACGGCACGCTGACCGGAAACGAAGACGGCACCTACACCTATCGGCCGGACGCCGACTACTTCGGCGCGGACAGCTTCACCTACATCGCCGCCGATGATGCGGGCGCCGAGAGCGATCCGGTTACGGTTTCGATCAACATCAAGGCCGTCAACGACGCGCCGGTCCTTCAGGAGATCGGGAAGCAAAGCGTGGACGAAGGCACGACCCTGACCCTGCAAGTGAAGGCCGGCGATATCGACAGCGAGTCGCTCGCGTATTTCCTGATGGGTGACGAGAAATTCGGCGTCCCCGACGGTGTGAGCATCGACGAAAGGACCGGGCTCTTGACCTTCGATGCCAAGGACGGCTTCGCCGAGTTTACGATCACCGTCGGCGTGACGGACGGCGAGTTGCAGGCGACCACGAGCTTCGGCGTCACGGTCAACGACGTCGCACCGAAGCTGACCATCTCCGGAGCAACCAAGGCGCCCGAGGAAACCACCTATTTCCTCTCGCTCGACAGCACCGATCCGGGTCAGGACACCATCACCGAGTGGACCATCAACTGGGGTGACGGTACCAAGCAGAGCGTCGCGGGTGGCTCTGAAGTCGCCACGCACGTGTGGGGCCTTGGCCCGGCCACGCGGACCGTCACCGCGACGGCACTCAACGAGGACGGCGAGTTCGCATCGAACACGCTGACGGTAGACATCCTTCCGAACTATCTAAGGGTCACGGACCTGCAGCAGACGAGCACAGGTTTCCACGCGTCCTTCAACCGTGGATTCGACGCCAATCAGTTGAATCTCTATGGGTCGGCCTTGACTGCGACGCCGGAAGGTGCAGCCGATGTCAACCTGATTGGTGCGGTCTCTGGCGCGGTGAAAGGCTCTATCGTCGTCGATCGGGACGAGCGCGGCTTCACTTTCATCCGAACCGGCGGCGTGTTGTCCACGGACGTCTACACGTTGACGATCGCGAGTCGTGCGAACGGCCTGGTCGATGAACACGGCCGCTCCCTCGATGGCAATGGAGACGGCACGAACGGCGACAACTTCGTCGGCACGTGGAAGGTGAGCGCATCGACGGCACCGGTGTTGAGCATCGGCGAGTTCGCGCGCGGCCCGGGTCAGCCGGTCAACCTGCCCGCCACCGCATCGGGCATCCCGGTACGCATCAGTAACGCTGCCGGTGCGGTCACCGTGTCGGGCACCTTGAAGTACGACAGCAACCTGCTGAAGATCACCGGGCTCGCGGCAACCATACCGGGATCGGTCGTGACGATCGACTCGGCGCAGGACGGACTGCTGAAGTTCACGGTTGGGAGGATATCCGGGCTCACTTCCGCAGCCACAGCTTTGTTCACTATCCAAGCCAACGTACCGACGAGCGCAACCTATCGATCGAAGGAGATCCTCGACCTCCAGGATGTAACCGCCCAGCTCGCAAACCAGACCAAGGTCAATGTCGTGGACGACGACGGATTGCATGTCGCTGCCTACGTGGGCGATACCAGCGGCAACCGCGCTTACACCTCGCTCGACCTCTCCTGGTTGGGCCGCGCGGCGACTTTATTGGACACGGGCTTCTCGTCCTTCCAGACGGTGGACCCGGTGATCATCGGGGACGTCTCTGGCAACGGCGTCATCAACTCTCTCGATGTCTCGATTCTTGGCGCTCAGATCACGGGTATCGCCCAGGCGCAGATCCCGGCTATTCCAGCGGGCGTCACGTCTCTTCCCGCCAGCGGCCCCGATCCGTACGTCAGCCTCGAGCAGACGCTGGCCGCCAAGCCGGGAGAAATCGTCACCGTTCCGGTCAAGCTCGATACAGCGGTCGGATTGCAGTCTGCCGAAGTGCGCCTGGCCTACGACGCCGTAGCACTCGAGGTGGTCGGGGTGCGCAAAGGCACCCTCACCGGTGAGTTCCAGTGGCTCGTTCGTCGCGACGAGCCCGGCATACTCCACATCGGAGTAGCGGGGGCCGAGCCGCTCGCCGCCGGTGCTGGCAGCCTGGTGGAGGTCGAGTTCCGCGTGAAGCCTGGTGCCGCGCCGGGCCTGCGGCTGATCGATCTGCAGTGGGCCGAGCTCAATGAAGGTGCACTGACACTGAACCCGGCCCCGTCGCCGGGACCGGATGCGACGGATAGCCGCCTGCGCATCCTGTCTGCCGCATCGTCGCGGGCATCGGGTGGCGCGCCGGGTGTCCAGCCGCTATTGATGGCTGAAAACCTTCTGCGCACGACGTCCAAGGCCGTTCCGATCTTCGAGATCGCTCCGGCCATCATTTGGGAAACGCCCGCTCCGCGTCTGTTCGCGGTGGGCGCCGCTCAGGGGCAGGCGGCCGAGATGCAGCGGGCGGGTTGGATGAAGGACTTCGTAACGGATATGGGCAACTCCGACGAGAAGCAGAACCCAAACGCCAAGATTCGCGTGACTCTGCCGGCAACCCAGCTAGTCTCCAAGTCCCTGAAAACTGCGAAGCACGGCAAACCATCATGACGTGTGCGAACAACCGAACGGAATTCAAACCGAGGATGTAAATATGAAACGGCTCCTGATCGCTTCCATTTTTATTGCTGCTGGCTTCGCCGCGTCTGTGCCGATGGCCTTCGCGGACATTTTGCTGGGCGCCCCGCAGTGGCTGGACGACACCCACTTCGACCTGAGCATCAAGCTGGTCGATGTTCCGCCGGACAATGACATCCTGGGCGTCCAGGGGCATATCGCGATTCTCAACTCGGGCTTTCAACTTCTGGCGCCGACTGAATTCGGCCCAACGCAGCCCGCGCCGGTGCCCCTCTTCATCTTCCTGGGATCCAACCCTGGGGAGCCGCTTGCCGCCTACTTCGGGGGACCCGCGACGTTCAAGGTCGGCGACCTCTTCATCCTGCATGTGGAGCGGACAGACCCGACGCAACAGTTGTTGCAATTGAGTGCGACGGTGGAGTTCTCGAAGAGCAATGACGAGATCATCTCGTTCGCGCTGCCCGCTGACAAGGGCAACGTGGATCTGACGACCACCATCCCGGAACCCGGGACCACGGCGGTCATGATCGCTGGTCTGGGTCTTCTCGCGCTGGTCTGCGCGCGACGCAGGCGTGGCTAAGAGACTTCTACACGCCTTCGCAACCCAGGGTAGGCGCGGCAAGGCAGCGCTATAAGGTACTTCACGTGCGCAGCAGCGCATCGCGCACTCAGTAGTCAGCGGCAGTCGTATCCTATTCGTATCAAACTGCTGAACGCCTTTTTTCCCGCGGCGCCAGATCGATGTGCACTGACGCGCCGGTCCCTCTCCCATCTGACTCCGACTGATCCGAATCGCGTCCCCGCGCGGCACAGTCACGGCGTTTGCCGCCATCTCGTTTCATCCTCACCGTGCCGCCCTGAGGCATAGAACTAAAGTCGGATTTTATGTCACCCTCTTACGACAACAAACTGGCGCAGCGGATTCGCGCAAATGCCCGTGCGATTTCTTTTGCTTACATAGCACTTACAACGCGTGCTGAGTCAGAACTTGCATGTCATTCATTGGTAAGCATTTGACAATCCTTAAACCTCCGGTAATGGTTGTTTTTACGAGAGTTCTTGGAGTTGAAAGAATCGCCGAAGTATACTCAGGACGCTCTTTGGCAACGTAAAAGATGCTCGCGCATGCAAGCGAATCGTTCAGTACGAAGCACGCCTGAAACATTCGCCGCCATGACAAGCGAATAGAGACATTGCATCGAGCACGCAGCCTGGAGCCCTACGCAACGCGTGAGATTGCGGACGGAGCTCCAGGATTGATTCGACGTTTGGGCGCCTCCAGGGGAGCAGTACGGAGGGGTCTCTACGACAGGGGAAAGCATGATCAAGCAGGCCATTCGAGGCGCTGCGGCCATTACAATTACAATCTAGGCCCTGCGGCGCTTAGCACGTCCCGGCGGTCCGGTGGAGGAGACCACCACACCGCCCGCGCGGGATGAGACTGGGAGGTCCTATGCTAGGGCGCCGCGCGCAGTTCGGCTTGTTCCGTCGTCATCGCGTCATCGATGCGATTCCCCGTTTCCGCCGCAAGCCGCTGTTCGAAGCCCTCGAGAGCAGGCTCCTGCTCTCAGCGGACATCGCTTCACCCGCCGTTGCCGACGCGCTTGCGCACGGCGTCCAGACCGTGGGGCAGAAGATCCAGGACTTCGTCGCCGCCGATCCGTTGGTCAATCAGGCGCTGCCCATCGTCGTCGCGGCGCAGGGCACCGGCGTCGACACCAAGACCGCCGCAGCCAAGATCAGCGACCTGCTGAGCATCACCATCGACAGCGGCAACGCGGCTGCGCTCACCCCGTTCGATACCAACAGCGACCACAAGATCGATCTGAGCGAAGCCTTCGGCGGCCAGGTCATCAAGAAGATCACCGACAAACTGGGCAGCCTGGGTGGCGACCACAACGCGCAGTTCGTCAGCTTTCTGAACGGACTGAGTACCACTGCGGGTCCGCTCAGCATCAAGGTTACCGGCGCAACGGACACCAGCACCACCCATGAAGTGAGCTTCCAGGCGCCGATCGAGATCGATTTCACCAGCAGCGTCCCGCTCGACCTGGGAACCGGCGCCGACGCGCTCGGGATCCACTTCCCGTCCCAGAACCTCGACGTGACCGCCGCGTTGAAGGTGACGCTCGACTTCGGCGTGCTCACCTCGGGTGAGGCGCCGACCAATCAGGACTTCTTCCTCCAGGCGAGCGGTATCACTGCCGGTGTGACCGCCAGCGTCAATCCATTGAATGCCGCGATCGACGTGGGCTTCCTCGGAGCGCAGGTCAACGCGGGATCGATTCAACTCACGGCCGCGGCGCAGACGACGCTGCAGAACCCCAACTCGCCTACGACCCTCGGCTTCACTCAGGCGCAGTTCGGCGCCACGGCTGCGGGCGGGGCCGTTACCGCAACCAACGCGCTCACCGGTGCCGTGTTGGCACACGACGCAAGCTTCATCGTGCGCATCGGCGATACCGGTGACGCGCAGGAAGTGACCGTCACTGCTGCATCGACCTCAGGCAACACGACGCTCGCGCAGCTCGTGGATGACGTGACCAGCGCGCTGCAGACGGCCGGCCTGAACACCACGATCTCGGCCAGCCTTTCGGGCACCAATCATCTCGTGCTGACGAACATCGGCACCGCTGTCGGCTCGTCGCTTACGGTCGACTCCCGCGTTACGCTCGACGCGCTGGGCGGCTCGGTCGCCAGCCTGTTCTCCTCGACGCCGGACGTTAGCTCGCACTTGACGGTAACTTTGCCGATCCAGGTGACGACCGGGCTGGGCTTCAATCCGCCTCCGGTTACGCTCTCATTCTCGGGCAATCCGTTCTCGGCCGGGTCCACCCAGACCGACAGCAACGGCAACCCGCGCTTCGATCTATCGCTCGGCTCGAGCGACTCCGCCGGTCTTAGCGAACTGCTCAACTTCGATCACTTCAACGCCACGAACTTCGTGGCCATGCTGGGCCAGGTCCGCGACTGGCTCGACCAGTTCCGGCAAAGCGATTTCATCAAGGGTGTCAACATCCCGTTCGTCTCCGCGACGCTGGGCGACGTCCTGGACTTCTCGCACACGCTGTCGCGCGACATCCTGTTCGACGACGTCAACAACATCCCTAAGCTGCTCGATGCGGGCAACGCGCCGACGTTCACCAGCGCGCAGGATCTCGCGACCAAGCTGGCCAGCATCCTCGGTGTGAGCCTGGGCAGCATCGGCGCCAACTACGATCCGACGACCGACGTGCTGAAGTACACGGTCGATCTGACCAAGGACTTCACGCAGACTTTCCCGGTCAATTTCAGCTTCAATCTCGCGCCGTTGCTCAACGTCAGCAGCAACAGCACGGTCGAGCTGGACGCTCATGCGGGTGTCTCCCTCACTTTCGGCGTCTACCTGGGGGACGCACCCTCCACCTCGCTCGTGACGGACGCGACGCCGCTGGCCGACCTCGGCAACGGCGTGGACATCAAGTCCGTGCTGGCGCTGCAGACACCGCAGGACGTGACGGCGTTGTTCGGCCGCCTGAGCGGTGACGCCCATTTCGGCATCGCCGTCAACGGTGGCAGTGCCACCGCGGTCACCGTGACTCAGGCGAGCACGGCGTCCAACTCGACCGTCGGCGATCTCATTGCCGACATCAACGCTTCGCTGGCCGCGGCCAGCCTGGGCAGCCAGATCCAGGCCGTCGCGAGCGGCAACCGCGTCATTCTCAAGGCGGCGAACGGCACGGTCACGTCCTTCACGCTGACCACCACGTCCAACGATCCCGCCGCGACCGACATGGGGTTCAGCCCGACCGAGGTCGCCGCCAAGGATCCCGACGACAGCGCCAGTCCGCTGACCGTCAAGGGGGGGCGCGACCTCCCGCAGATCGTCGGGCGCCTGACCGGCGATGCGACCTTCAACGTGGCCCTGAACGGCGCGGCGCCAGTCGCTGTGACCATCAAGGCGACCGACACCGCCAACAGCCGCAGCATCATCGACGTCGTGAACTACATCAACGACGCGTTGAAAGCAGCGCACCTGGATACCAAGCTGGTCGCGAGCTCGTCTGCAAACCGCTTGATCTTGAGCACTCTGGCGAGCGCGAACATCACCAGCCTGACGGTAACGACTTCGGCCGGAGACCCGGCGCATACGCAGCTCGGATTCGCCGCCTCTCAGAACGGGGACAACAACGATCTGATCATCGTCGTCCACGATGGGACCACCCTCCCGGTGGTGCTGGACGGCGTAGCGAACCTCGGCGACATCATCAACGACATCAACGCCGCCGCCGGCGGCAAGGTGACGGCATCGATCAGCACCGACGGCACCTCGCTGGTGCTGACCGACGACACGTTCTCGGGGCCCGGCTCGAGCATGTTCCAAGTGCAGGCGGTGAACGGCTCCGGTGCCGCGCTGAAGCTGGGGATCCTGCAAGCCGACGCCAGCTCACCGAAGGATACGCCGGACGGCGTCATCACCAGCGCGCCGCTCGGGGGCCTGAGCCTGCTCGACCGTTTCTTTATCGAGAACGCACAGGCGAGCGGCAGCTTTACGCTGTCCACACCGGGTCACATCAACGCGTCGGCGCAATTCGGCTTCGTGGCGCTTAACCTGAACGGCGACGGCAATCTCACCGGCAGCATCTCGGCGGGCATCAAGGGTGCGGACGGGACTGTAGGCGATCGCATCTCACTCAAGCAGCTCGTCGCAGGAATCAGCAACGGCATCGGCACGGTCGTCGCCACGCCGACAATCACCGCGAGCGGTGCATTGACGCTCGCCGTGAGCCTCAATCCGTCGTTGTCGTTCATCGGGCTTGGCGGGTCGCCTTCCGTGACTGTGACGCTGACCGACATCGGCGACCCGTTCCACTCGGGCGGGGCCATCGCGCCGCATATCAGCGTCGGCGTCAGCGGATTCGGGGATCTTGGAAACTTCCAGACCATCGGCTTTGCGGACATCCTGGCCGGCCTGCAGGCGTTGTCGACCTTCCTGGGCCAGTTCGAGGATTTCGGGTTCCTGAACGACAAGCTGCCGCTGATCAACGTCAGCATCAACGATCTGCTCGCCTTCGCGGGCAAGTTCTCGCACGCCGTGACGCTGGCGCAGCAGGACCCGGCAGGCACCCTGCAGGCGCTGGAAGACAAGCTCAAGCAGGCCTTCGGCTTGCCGCCCGGCAGCGATGCGATCGGCCTCTCGCTGGTGCACGACGCGTCCGCCAACATCCTGCGCCTGAACTTGAAGTTCGATCCGAGCTTCAGCCAGCAGCTCGGGATCAATCTCGACCTGGGCTTGCCGGACTTCGCGAAGCTGGCCGGGTCGGCCGGCCTGAACGCCTCGGGCAACCTGGACCTCGAGCTGGACCTGGGCTTCGACCTGGCGCACCCGACCAACATCTACCTGTTCGACGGCACCGGCATCACCGGCACCCTGACCGCCAGCGGCAACGATCTGCAGTTCACGGCGGCCATGGGGCCGCTGGGGCTCTTCATCGACAACGGCAGCGCGCAGATCAGCGCGAACTTCACGGCGGGCTTCGCGCCGTCGATGTTCACCGATGGCCGCGTGCTGATCGGCAGCATCGACTTCGGGCAGTTCCAGGCCAACTTCACCGGCACCGTCAGCGCCGATCTGCCGACCTATTTCCCGACCCAGTCGCTGTTCAAGGGCGACATCAAAGCGGGCGCGAGCCTCACGGCCGGCACCAGCGGCTTCGCGATCAACGGGACGCTGCCTGGCAACCAGTTCATCAGCGTCCCAGACGATCTACTTTCCATCAACCCGAGCGATTTCAGTCTGACCGACGAGCTGCTGCTCGCTGTGGACGGGGTGGATTCGTTCCTCGCCGGACTGCAGGACCTCCTGGACGGAAAAGTGTTCTCGATCTCCCTGCCGCTGATCGGCGATCAGCTGCAATCAGCAGGCGGCTTCATTCAGAACTTTCGCGACGGCTTCATCGAGCCTCTGCGGCATGCCATCGAGACCGCCGCGGACCCCGATCAGAACTTCGTGTCGCAGGAGCTCTTCGCGCTGCTCGGGCCCTCGGGAATCGGCCTGCTCGAGGACACCAACGGTGACGGGTCGGTCACGCAGGCCGACATCGAGCTGACGACGAACATCAACACCGTT
>JBGPMS010000049.1:0-20121 GCA_041487115.1 Gammaproteobacteria bacterium | reverse complement strand
TGGCGTGGCATGCAGATGCTGTATGCGCTGACGGACATGTGGCGCGTTATGACCAGCGGTCCCTAATTAATGCAACGCGTGACAACCACGGACTTTCGTGCCCAAAGGCTCCGCGTCCAGCGTGAATAATAGTCAGCCCTCCGGGAGAGGTTAGGGTGAGGGCGCGGGAGAGGGTAGGGTGAGGGCCCTCAAAACAAACTCGCCTGGAGCATGACGGCGCGGACCGGAGCGAAGGTATGCCGGTGGAACTCGCATGCTCCGAAGCGCCGCAGCGCGTCCAGGTGCTCGCGAGTGCCATAGCCCTTGTGCCGATGAAACCCATACTCCGGGCGAAGGGCATGCAACTCGAGCATGTACGCGTCGCGTGCCGTCTTGGCCAGGATGGAGGCGGCGGAAATGACGCGCACCGTGGCATCGCCGCCGATCACCGCTCGAGTCGGAAACGCGAGCACCGGGCAACGGTTGCCGTCCACGACCACCTCTCCGGGAGCAAGGTTCAGGGACTCCACCGCCCGGCGCATCGCCAGCATGGTCGCTTGCAGGATGTTGAGGCGGTCGATCTCATCGACAGAGGCGCTCGCCACGGCGAACGCCAATGCGCGCTCCCGGATGCGCAGCGCCAGGACCTCGCGGCGCTCGGGCGCCAGTTGTTTGGAATCGGCCAGCCCCCGGATCGGACGCGCGGGATCGAGGATGACGCAGGCGGCGAACACCGGTCCGGCCAGCGGGCCGCGACCAGCCTCGTCGACGCCGCACACCGGCACGAGCGGGGCGTCGGTCACGAGCCAGCTTCCGGCACTCGCGCCATCGGTCCGGTGGGACCGGCGCCGGGCGCGGTCCCGACCAGCAGCGGGAGCAGCGCTTCCACCGCCCGCTCCCCGGCGTTTTGCCGCAGCCGGTCGTGGATGGTCTGAAATTGCCGTTCCAGACGCAATCTCACTTCCTTGTCGCCGATCTGGTTCACCACCGCCTGCGCCAGCACTTCCGGTGTCGCCTCGTCCTGAAAGATCTCCGGCACGATGAAGCGGCCGGCGAGGATGTTGGGCAGAGACACGTAGGGCACCGTGACCTTGCCGCGGCCGATGACATAGGTGAGCCAGGGCATTTTGTACGTGACCACCATGGGGCGTTTGATCAGCGCCGCCTCCAGCGCCGCGGTACCGGACGCCAGCAGCACCGCGTCCGACGCAGTCATGGCCAGATGCGCATGGCCGAACAGGATGGTAAGGGGAAGGTCCTCACCCTGGTTGCGGTAAAGCGCATCCTCGAACTGGCGCCGCGTCTCGCGGCTGAGCAGCGGGACCAGGAACTGCACATGCTTGAGCTGCCGGTGGATGAGCTTGGCGGTCTGCACGAACAGGTCGCCCATGTGCTTCAGCTCGCTCTGGCGGCTCCCGGGCAGCAGTGCAACGACGCTGCGGCTCGCCGACAGGCGGAACTGCTCGCGTGCCGCCGCGCGATCCGGATTGTCGGGCAGCATGTCCGCCAACGGGTGGCCCACGTAGCTGGCCGGGATGCCGGCCTGTGCGTAGATCTCCGGTTCGAAGGGAAACAGGCACAGCACCTTGTCCGCCGCGCGCTTTATCTTGTGGATCCGCTCACCGCGCCAGGCCCATAACGAAGGGCTGACGTAGTGCACCGTGGCGATGCCACGGGCCTTCAACGCTTCTTCTACCCCGAGGTTGAAATCGGGCGCGTCCACACCGATGAACAGGTCCGGTGGATCGGCGATGAGGCGGTGGCGCAGCTCGCTGCGGATGCGAAGAATCGACGGCAACCGTCGCAGCACCTCTACGTATCCGCGCACCGCAAGCGCCTCGGCCGGGTACCAGGGATCGAATCCGGCCGCCTGCATTTTGGGTCCGCCGATGCCGAAGAAGTGCGCGGCCGGCAGTCGCTGCCTGAGCGTCTCGACTAGGTGCGCTCCCAGCAGATCGCCCGATGCCTCGCCTGCTACCAGGGCGATGCGCCAGGCCCGCGCCGCGCTTGCTCCACCCTCCATCGGGCTTACCGGATGACCCCGCGTGTGCTCGACGCGAGGAAATCCACCATCACCTGCAGCTCGGGGGTCTCGCGCGCCTGCTCGGCGATGGCCTGCTTCGCTTCCTCGAACCCCAGGCCCGAGCGGTACAGGGTCTTGTAAGCCCGGCGGATGCTCTCGATGGACACGGCGCTGAACCCGCGTCGCTTGAGACCTTCGGAATTGATGCCGTGGGGCTCGGCGGAGGTGCTGCCGCCGCCCATCACGTACGGGGGCACGTCGCGCAAGACGATCGATCCGCCGGCGACGAAAGCATGCACCCCGACGCGGCAGAACTGGTGCACCATGGCGCCGCCGCCGAGAATGACGTGATCATGGACGGTGACGTGGCCTGCCAGAGTGACCATGTTGGCCAGGACCGTGTGGTTGCCTACCTGCGAGTCGTGTGCCAGGTGCACGTAGGCCATGATCCAGTTGTGGTCCCCCACCCGCGTGACCCCCACATCCTGCGCGGTGCCGGTGTTGAAGGTGCAGAATTCCCGGATCGTGTTGTGGTCGCCGATCTCCAGCCGGGTCGGCTCGCCGCCGTACTTCTTGTCCTGCGGCACCTCGCCCAGGGAAACGAACTGGAACACGCGGTTGGAGCGGCCGATGCGGGTGTGACCGCTGATCACCGCGTGCGGCCCGACGATCGTTCCTGCGCCGATCTCGACGTGCTCCCCGATCACCGTGTAGGCGCCGACCTCCACATCCGGCGCCAGCCGCGCGCGCGGATGAACGATGGCGGTGGAGTGGATCATCGGGTGTGGATCATGCGGCGTGCATCACGCGCTGTGCATCACTCTTCCTTGATGGTGCACAACAGCTCGGCTTCGGCGACCACGTCCCCCCCTATGGTCGCGATGGTCACGAACTTGGCTATGCCGCGCACCTTGCGCGTCATGGTCACGTCCAGCGTGAGCTGATCGCCCGGGATGACAACCCGCTTGAAGCGGGCCTTGTCGATGCCGACGAAGTAGTAGAGGAGGTTCTCCGTGCTGTCCCGGTTGAGGCTCAGGAACGACAGGATCGCGGCGGCCTGTGCCAGCGCCTCCAGGATCATCACCCCCGGCATCACCGGGTTGCCGGGGAAGTGTCCTTGGAAGTACGGCTCGTTGACGGACACGTTTTTGATCGCGATGATTTTCTTGCCCGGTTCGCAGGACAGCACGCGGTCGATCAGCAGGAAAGGAAACCTGTGAGGCATGTAGTTGAGGATCTCGCGGATCTCCATCTTATCCATTCTTCGTTCCTTCCAATTCGGCCAGGCGTGCCTCCAGCTCGCGCAGCCGCCCCGCCAGCGCATCGAGGTGGCGGATGTGGGAGGCGTTGCGCAGCCAGTCCTGGTGCAGCGAGACAGGGAACAAGGACGTATACGTGCCCGCCTTGAGGATGGACTTGGCCACGGCGGTGCCGCCGGAGATCTCCACCTTGTCTGCGATCTGCAGGTGACCGCCGATCATGGCGCTGCCGCCGACACGGCAATAGCGTCCGATGTGGGTGCTGCCGGCAATCCCCACGCACCCCGCGATGGCGGTATGCGCCCCGATCCTGCAGTTGTGACCGATCTGGATCTGGTTGTCCAGTTTCACCCCCTCCTCGAGCACGGTGTCATCCAGCGCGCCCCGGTCGATCGTGGTATTCGCACCCACCTCGACATCGTTGCCGATGACCACGCGTCCGATTTGCGGGATATTGTTCCAGCGCCCGTTTTCCCAGGCCAGGCCGAACCCATCCGCTCCGATGACCGCACCCGAGTGAAGAATAACACGGTCGCCAATGACGCAATCGTGGTAGACGCTGACGCCGGCATGGAGGCGGCAGTCGCGCCCGACACGTACGTTGCTGCCCAGTACGCAACTGGCCTCGACCAGGCTGCCTTCCCCGACTTGGGCGTCGGCGCCGATAGACACGAAGGCCCCGATCGATGCGCTGGCGGCGACGCGGGCAGACGGATGGATGGCAGCCGATGGATGGATGCCTGGCACTATCGTCGCCGGCGGGTTGAGCAGCACGGAGACGCGGGCAAAGTAGGCGTAGGGATCCTGGCACACGATGCGTGAGCACCCGATCGCTGCGGCGAACTCCGGCGCCAGGATTACGGCGGCGGCACGGGTTCGCTCCAGTTGCTGACGGTAGCGGTGATTGGCGAAGAAAGAGATGTGGCCTGCCCCCGCGGTCTCCAGCGTAGCGACCTGATGGATCACGACGTCGGGGTCGCCCAGCAGTTCACCGCCGCAGCGCTCGACGATCTCGGTGAGCCGTAGGGCCGGCCGACCGGGGCTGTTCAATGGGGCATCTCCCTGCAGGTTCCAGACAACCGCGCCTGCTCCCGCAGGGCGGGAGCGATTCCGCGCAAGGCACCCCAGGGGCCCGGCGCCCAGCGCTGCCCGGCGCTACTTGTCGGCCAGCGCTTTCAGGACCTTCTCGGTGATGTCGATGCGCGGACTGCGGTAGACGGCCTCTTGCAGGATGAGGTCGTACTTCTCCTTCTCGGCGATCTCCGCGATGACCTTGTTCGCACGCTCCAGCACCTGCGCCAACTCCTCGTTCTTGCGCAGGTTGAGATCCTCCCGGAACTCACGCTGCATTCTCTGCAAGTCGCGGTTGATCCGGGCCAGATCCGCCTCCTTGGCGCGGCGCTCGCTCTCCGCCATCGTCACGCCATCTTTCTCCAGCTGGGTCTGCAGATCCTTGGCCTGCTTGGCCATCTTCTGCAGCTCCTGGTCGCGCGGCTGGAACTCCTTCTCCAGCTTCTTGAGCGCGCGCACGGCAGGGGCGGCTTCCTTAAATAGTCGCTCGGTGCTGACGAACCCGATCCTGAAATCGTTGCTTTGTGCGCTCGCGGCCGCCGACAGGAGCAGTCCTGCAAGCAGAAAATGAATGTGCTTCAATGTCTTGTCTCCTTGCGCCATTATAGCCCGGTCGGCCCTCCGGGGGGCACCCAAAAGGGCCGTTGTCCGCTCTAGAAGTGCTAGAACACGGTCCCCAGTGAGAACTGGAAGGGCTGCGTCCGATCGTCGGGCTTCTTGTTGAGCGCCTTGCCGAAGCTGATCTTGATGGGACCCACGGGCGAGAACCAGCTGAGCGCCACTCCGGCGGAGTAGCGCGTCTCCGAAAAGTCGAAATTATCGCTCACTGTGCCGGCATCGACAAAGATGGACAGCCGCACCGACTTGTCCTTCTCCAATCCGGGAAACGGGAAATAGTACTCGGCGTTGGCGACGACCTGGGTTCTTCCGCCAAGAGCACTTCCGAGCGAGTCCTTCGGTCCGATCGAGCTCGTCTCGTAGCCGCGTACCGAACCGATGCCACCCAGGTAAAAGTTCTTGTAGAAGGGCAGCGGCAGGCCGGCATAGCCGTCGGCGTATCCGACCTGGCCGGTGAGCTGCAGCGTGTTCTCTCGCCGGATCGGGATCCACCAGTCGGCGCGATAGGTGGTGCGATAGTAGCGCAGCTCGGCTGGCGGCACCGCCACCTCGAAGTTGATGCGCTGGAGCAGACCGCTGGTTGTGTAGATCGTGCTGTCGCGGCCGTCGCGAGCCCAGCCGGCCGTTGCAATCAACGCCGTATTCGAGTTCCCGAAGATGTTGGCGAAATCGATGTATTGCTGCGGGCTGTTGACGAATACTTCGACGTCGGTCTTTTCCACCGCCAGGCCGTAGTTGATCGTGTCGTACTCGGTGATCGGCACGCCCGCGCGCAGGCCGGTACCCAGAGTCGAGGTCTTGTACGGAGTGACGAAGTTGAGCGCGGTGGCATCCACGTTGCGCTTGTAAACGTCCGCGCCAAGGCTTACGCCGTCATCGGTGAAGTAGGGATCGGTGAAGGACAACGCGTACACTTTGTTGATGCTGCCGCTGTTGACCTGCAGCGAGAGCGCGTTGCCGGTGCCGAACATATTGGACTGCGAGATCGAACCGGACAGGATGACCTTCTCGGCCGTGGAGTAGCCCACCCCGAACAGCAGATTTCCAGTGGGGCGCTCGACCACCTTGACTTCGATGTCGACCTGATCGGGGGCACCGGCAACGTTGACGGTGTCGACGTTAACCTCGGAAAAGAAGCCGAGCTTGTCGACGCGCGTCTTGGAGCGTTTGAGCTTGTCCGCCGCGTACCATCCGCCCTCGAGCTGGCGCATCTCGCGTCGGATCACCTCGTCGCGGGTGGTAGTGTTGCCCGAGATGTTGATACGGCGCACATACACGCGGCGGCCGGGGTCCACGTACAAGGTAAAGGCGACCTGCTTCTTCTCCCGGTCGATCTCGGGCACCGGGTTGACGTTGGCGAAGGCGTAGCCTTCGTTGCCCAGCCGGTCCACGATGAGCTTGGTCGACTCGGTCAGCTTCTCGCGCGAGAATACATCGCCTTTTTTCAGCTTGATCAGCTTGCGCAACTCGGGCTCGGGCAGCAGCAGCTCACCGGCCAGCTTCACGTCGGTAACCGTAAACTTCTCGCCCTCGATCAGGTTCACCGTGATGTAGATGTCTTTCTTGTCCGGTGCGATCGCCACCTGGGTCGAGTCTATGTTGAACTCCAGATAGCCCTGGTTGAGATAATTGGAGCGCAGCGTCTCCAGGTCCCCTTCCAGCTTCTGCTTGGAGTACTGGTCGTTCTTGCTGTACCAGGTGAGCAATCCGGGCGTGCGCAGCACGAACAGGTCGAGCAGATCGCTGTCGGAGTACACCTTGTTCCCGACCAGGTTGATCTGGCGGATCTTGGCCACGTCCCCTTCGGCGATGGTGAAGTTGATGGCCACGCGGTTGCGCTCGAGTGGCGTGACGGTGGTGGTGATCTCCACCGCGTACTTGCCGCGCGACAGGTATTGCGTCTTCAACTCCTGTTCGGCTTTCTCCAGCAGGCTGCGGTCGAAGATGCGCCCCTGCGCCAGCCCGATCTGCTTGAGCGCGTCGCGCAGCTTGTCCTTGTCGAACTCCTTCTCCCCCACGAAGTCGATCTGGGAGATGGCCGGACGCTCCACCACGGAGACCACCAGGACGTTGCCGTCGGCCTCGAGGCGCACGTCCTTGAAGAAGCCGGTGGCGTAGAGGGACTTCACGGCTTCGGCCGCCCGATCCTCGGTCAGCGTATCGCCCACCTTCACCGGCAGGTAGCTGAATACGGTTCCAGGCTCGGTGCGTTGGATGCCGTCGACGCGGATGTCTTTTACCTGAAAGGGCTCAAAGGCGGACGCGGATAGTGAGGTGAGACCGAAAAGCAACAGGAGCCAGCGCGATAGCTTCATCCGCTACCCGCTGACAAGGCGATAGATATCGTTATAGATTGCGAATGCCATGAGCGAGAACAGGACCACCATCCCGATGCGCTGGCCAATCTCCAGCACGCGGTCCGAAACCGGCCTCCCCCGAATGATCTCGGCGATATAATACATCAAGTGTCCGCCATCCAATACCGGGACCGGCAGCAGGTTGAGCACGCCCAGGCTGATGCTGATCAGCGCGATGAAACTGACATAAGCCATCCATCCCATCTGCGCGCTCTGGCCGGCATAGTCCGCGATGGTGATCGGCCCGCTCAGATTCTTTAGCGAGACCTCGCCGATCACCATCCGGCCAAGCATCTCCAGCGTGAACACCGACATCTCCCAGGTCTTCTTCGCGCCCTGCACCAGTGCAGCGCCGGCCGGGTACTGCACGTTGATGAACGGCCCCACGCCGATCTTGCCGACCGCCGTGCCGTTCTCCTGCACGGTGTCGGGGGTCACGCGCAGCACGAGCTGCTGGCCGGGAGCACGCCTGATGGTCAGCTCTGTCGATACGCCGGGCTTGGCGCGGATCGCCTTCACCAACTGTTCCCATCCTGCGATCGGCGTGCCGTCGACCGCCAGGATGCGATCGCCGGCCTGAATGCCGGCCCGCTCGGCGGCACCGCCCGCGATCAGCGTCTCGAGCACCGGCCTCGGCCCGCCCTTGAGCGGCTGCAGCCCGACGACATCGAGAAAGTCGCTGTTGACCTGGTCCGGCACGATGGGGGAGAGGTCGAGCGTGCGGGACCGGAGCGCACCGTCGTCGCCGCGCGTTTCGACTTCGACGCTATCTCTGGCAACGGCGTGCTTGAGCAGTGCCAGCCTGACTTCCTCCCACGTACGCACCGGGCGTCCGGCGATCCCGACGATGGTGTCGCCGGTTTGGAATACGGTGGCTGCCGGAGTTCCGGGCAGCGGAGCATCGACGACTGGACGGGATCCCGGCAGTCCGTGCATGAACAGCAGCCAGTAGACGAAGATGGCGAGCAGGAAATTGGCGACCGGACCGGCCAGGACGATGGCGAAGCGCTTGTGCACCGGCTGCCGGTTGAAGGCGCGCGGAAGTTCCTCGGACGCCACCTCGCCCTCGCGCTCGTCCAGCATCTTCACGTATCCACCGAGCGGGAACGCCGCCAGCACCCATTCGGTCTGGTCCTTGCCCAGCCTGCGGGTGATCAGCGGGCGGCCGAAGCCGACGGAGAAGCGCAGCACCTTCACACCGCACAGCCGCGCCACGACGTAGTGGCCGAACTCGTGCGCGACGATGAGCGTGCCGAGCGCTACCGCAAATGCGACCAGGGTGTTGATCAAGTGCATGGAGTAATCCTCCGCCGCTTAACCTGGATAATTCATGAGGGACTCGGGATGATGGCGAGTCGAGTTGAGAGTCAGTTGCGGCTCGACTGGCGCAGCCGATAGTTCACTCTATCGGCAAGACAGTCGAGCCGCAAATGGCCGCAAATCGGCCGCTAGCGCCCGAGTAGCCCGGCGCAAAACCTCGTACCGGTCTGAATCGCTCAGAAGCCTCAGCGCGCGCGATTTTCGTTATCTTCGGGGGCGTCTTCATGAATTATCCAGGTTAAGTCGCGGCATGTCAGAAGCCACTGGGCGAGCACTTTGGCGCAGTGCCTACGCGTTCGCAGTGGTGAGTATACGGACTATCGAAACCGCTTATCGCGCCCGGTCAAGAGAGTCTCTCGACCTCCGCCAGGCAGGAGCGGGTGAGCGAACGCGCTTCGCGGTCCACCTCGAGCACATGCGCCAGATCGCGCAAGTCGGCCACCGGCGCGCGCGACAATACTTCCTCGATCACGCCCGGGATGCGGTCGAAGGACAACTCGCGCCGCAGGAATCGTTCCACCGCCATCTCGTTGGCCGCGTTGAGCGTCACCGGTCCGCTCTCACCGGCCTTCAGCGCGGCGTAAGCCAGCCGCAAACAGGGGAAGCGGATGAGATCGGGCACCTCGAAGTTGAGCGCCCCGATCTCGAAAAAGTTCAACGGGGGCACGCCCGATTCGATCCGCTCGGGAAACCCCAGAGCGTGGGCGATAGGCGTGCGCATGTCGGGGTTGCCGAGCTGCGCCAGCACCGATCCGTCCACGTATTCGACCATCGAGTGAATCACGCTCTGCGGGTGGATCACCACTTCGATCTGCGCCGGCCGCGCGTTGAACAAAAAACACGCCTCGATCACCTCGAGGCCCTTGTTCATCATGGTCGCCGAATCCACGGAGATCTTGCGCCCCATGACCCAGTTGGGATGGGCGCACGCCTCCTCCGGTGTCACCCACGGCAGACGCTCCAGCGGCGTGCGCAGAAACGGGCCGCCCGAGGCCGTGAGCAGAATGCGCCGCACGCCCCAGCGCTCCAGGTCGCCGTCGAAGCCAGCCGGCAACGACTGCAAGATGGCGTTGTGCTCGCTGTCGATCGGCAGCAGTTGCGCGCCGCTGCTGCCCAGCGCGTCTCGAAACAGGCGTCCTGCCATCACCAGCGCTTCCTTGTTGGCCAGCAGAACCCGTTTGCCGGCGCGGGCCGCCGCCAGCGTCGGCGGCAGCCCGGCGGCCCCGACGATGGCCGCCATCACCGTATCGACCTCGGGCCGCGTAGCCACTTCCACCAGCGCTTCGGGCCCGACCAGCACTTTTGTCGGCAGGCCTTCGGCGCGCAACTGCTGCTGCAGAGCACGAGCCGCTACGGGTTGGCCCAGTACCGCATAGGCCGGGGCAAACCGCCGGCACTGCGCGAGCAGCCGGTCGTCCTGTGCGTGGGCAGTCAAGGCGATGACTTCGAAGCGCGCCGGATGTCGGGCCACGACATCGAGCGTGCTGACGCCGACCGATCCGGTGGCACCGAGTATGGCTACGCGCTGCCGAAGACGGTCGGAGCCGTGCGCCGAGGTCGAGGTCGCGCGGTTCGAAGTCGCGGGGTTCAAAGTCATAGCGTCGACGTCACTGCGTCCGAGCCCCCATCAGATCCGGATGAGCGGAAAGGCGAAGTATAGGGCGGCGAACGGCAGCGTGGCGGTCAGCCCATCCACCCGATCCAGCAGCCCCCCGTGCCCGGGGAGGAGGCGGCCGCTGTCCTTCACGCCCGCCGTCCGTTTCATCCAGGACTCGAACAGGTCCCCCACGATGCTCAGCAGCAGCATCGACAGCACCCACACGAGTCCGGACAGCAGATGCGCCTTCTCGTGCGGGAGCAGCGTCAAGATCGCGAACCAGTAGATGATTACCGCGGCCAGGGCGCCCCATACCCCTTCCCAGGTCTTGCCCGGGCTGATTCCCGGTGCGAGCTTGCGCCGCCCGAAGCGCCGACCGGCAAAGTAGGCGGCAGTATCCGCTACCCAGACCACTCCCATGGCCACCAGCAGGTGCGCCGGTTCCGGCTGCAGCGACACCAGGGCGTGCCAGAAGGGCATCAGCACCACCCATCCGACTGCGCCCAGCGCTATCGCCCCACGCACCGGCCAGCGGTACCGCAGCCAGGCGGGTGCGATGGCGAGCCAGAAGGCAAGCGCCGCAGCGTAGAACAGCTTCCCGCCAGGGGAGTAGATGAATGCCCGCGTCTCGCCCGACCCGTGTTCCCACCACAGGATGGCCCCGCAGCTCACCGCCAGCAGGGCGCAGAACAGGATGCTGCCGGCGCGTGAATAGCCGGCGAGCCTGCCCCACTCCTGACCGGCGACGACAGCGAGCCCGGTGAGGAGCAGGCCCCAAACCAGGTTGGGGAGTAGAAACAGCGCGGCCAGGAATAGCGGCAGCACCACCGCCACGGTAAGGACGCGCTGAAGAAGCATGCAATGGGATCGGTCTGCCGCGAGCCTAACCGGAGTCTACCGGTTGCGACTGTGGCACGGCGGCTTCCTTCGGCGGCGCCAGCTGTTCGCTGGTACGGCCGAAGCGTCGCTCCCGCTGCTGATAGGAGGTCAAAGCCGCCTGAAACGCCTGCGCGTCGAAGTCGGGCCACAGGGCATCGGTAAAGTACAGTTCGGTGTAGGCGAGCTGCCAAAGGCAGAAGTTGCTGACGCGCTGCTCGCCTCCGGTGCGGATGAACAGGTCGGGCTCGGGGGCGTAGCTCAACGCCAGATAGGGGACGAGATGCGCCTCGTTGAACCCGCCGACGCGCGCCGGGTGGTCCTTCAGCATGCGGTTGAGCGCCTGCATGATGTCCCAGCGTCCGCCGTAGTTGGCCGCGACGGTCAGCGTGAGCCGCGTGTTCGCGGCGGTCAGCGCCTCGGCCTCGTGGATGAGCGCGATCAGGCGGGGCTCGAAGCTGGACAGGTCGCCCACTACCCGCAACCGGATGCCGTTCTCGTGCAGCTTGCTCACCTCGTTCTCCAGGGCGCGCATGAACAGCTGCATCAGGAACGACACCTCGTCGGGCGGACGCCGCCAGTTCTCGCTGCTGAAGGCGAACAGAGTCAGGTACTCGACTCCCGCGTCGACGCAGCAGCGGATCGTGCTGCGCACCGTCTCGACTCCGCGCCGGTGGCCGGCCACTCGCGGCAGGCGCCGGCGCCGCGCCCAGCGGCCATTGCCATCCATGATGATGGCGATGTGACGCGGCACGGCCCGCGCGGCGGGAATGTCGATAGTGGAGCTGACGAAGAACGACACGAAGCTTTTCGCTCTAGACGGCCATCAGCTCGGCTTCCTTCGCGTGCAGGAGCTTGTCGATCTCCGCGATGGTGCGGTCGGTCAGCTTCTGGATCTCGTCCTCGCCCCGGCGCTCGTCGTCCTCGGAGATCTTCTTGTCCTTCACCAGCTCCTTCAAGTGCGCGTTGGCATCGCGGCGGACGTTGCGCACCGCCACTTTCGTGCTCTCCGCCTCGTGCTTCACGACTTTGATGAGCTCCTTGCGCCGCTCTTCGGTGAGCGCCGGCATGGGCACGCGCACGATGTCTCCGACGTTGGCCGGATTGAGCCCGAGGTCGGAATCGCGGATCGCCTTCTCGATGACCGATGCCAGGCGCTTCTCGTAGGGCGTGACCGCGATGGTCCGGGCGTCGGGCAGGCTCAAGCTCGCCACCTGGTTGAGCGGCGTGGGCGTGCCGTAGTAGTCCACGGTGATATGGTCGAGCAGCCCGGTGTGCGCCCTGCCGGTGCGCACCTTGCCGAGGTCGGCCTTGAGCGCCTCGACCGTCTTCTGCATCTTCTGGTCAGCGGATTTTTTGACGTCTGCAATCATCGTCGAAACTCCTCCCGCATCAATTGTGCACCAGCGTGCCCTCGTCCTCGCCCAGGATCACACGCTTGAGCGCGCCGGTCTTGAAGATGCTGAACACGCAGATCGGCATCTTCTGATCCCGGCACAGGGTGAGCGCGGTAGCGTCCATGACCTTCAGGTTCTTGACGATCGCCTCATCGAAGGTGAGCCGCTTGTAGCGCATCGCGTCGGGATGGGTCTTGGGGTCGTCGGTGTACACGCCGTCCACCTTGGTCGCCTTGAGCACCATCTCCACGTTCATCTCCATCCCGCGCAAAGCCGCCGCGGTGTCGGTAGTGAAGAACGGGTTGCCGGTGCCGGCGCCGAATATCACGACCTTGCCCTCCTCCAGATAGCGCATGGCCTTGCCGCGGATATAGGGCTCGGCCACCTGCTCGATATTGATCGCCGACTGCACCCGGCTGGCGAGCCCGATCCGGCGCATGGCATCCTGCAGCGCGAGCGCGTTCATCACCGTGGCCAGCATCCCCATGTAGTCGGCCGTGGCGCGGTCCATTCCGGCTGCACCCAGCGCCACCCCGCGGAAGATGTTACCACCGCCGATCACAATGCCCATCTCCACGCCCATGCGCACGACCTCGGCCACCTCGGATACGATCCGCTCCAGGGTCGCGCGATTGATGCCATACAGGTCATCGCCCATGAGCGCCTCGCCCGAGAGCTTGAGCATCACGCGCTTGTGGGCGAGCTTGGGTTCCATCGTCGGCTTGGAGATTGTCAACGCGCGCGGGTTCAGCGAGCCTGCGCGGCTGTCGCCGCCACCTCGGCGGCAAAATCGCTCTGCTTCTTATCGATGCCTTCCCCGACCACGTAGAGCACGAAGCTCGCGACCTGCGCCCCCTTGGCCTTGAGCAGCTGCTCCACGGTCTGCTTGTCGTCCTTGACGAAGGGCTGGCCCAGCAGGGTGACCTCCTTGAGGAACTTCTGTACGCTGCCCTCGACCATCTTCTCCACGATATTGGCCGGCTTGCCCGACTCGGCCGCCTTCTGCGTGGCGATCTCGCGCTCCTTCTCGATCAGTGCGGCCGGCACTTGTTCCCGCGACAAGGACACCGGCTTGCTGGCGGCGATGTGCATGGAGATGTCCTTCGCTAGAGTATCGTCACCGCCCACCAGGTCGACCAGCACGCCGATCTTGGCACCGCCGTGCACGTAGCTCGACAGCTTGCCCTTGGCCTGGACACGGACGAAACGCCGGATCGACACGTTCTCGCCGATCTTGCCGACCAGCGCGGCGCGGGTCTGCTCCACACTCGCCGCGCCCAGCGAGAGTGTGGACAAGGCGCCGACATCGGCTGGATTGCTCTTGGCCACGAGCTCGGCCAGGTGGCGCACGAAAGCCAGGAAATCGTCGTTCTTGGCCACGAAGTCGGTTTCGCAGTTGACCTCGATGATCGCACCCAGCTTGCTCTCCGGCGCAATGAAGATCCCCACCACACCCTCGGCGGCGACACGGCTGGCCGCCTTGCTGGCCTTGTTGCCCAGCCGCACGCGCAGGATCTCCTCGGCCTTGGCGAGATCCCCGCTGGCTTCGGTCAGCGCCTTCTTGCATTCCATCATCGGCGCGTCCGTCTTCTCGCGCAGTTCCTTCACCATGCCCGCGGTGATGTCCGCCATGCTCGACTCCTGACTGATTACGAGCGCATCCGCATGCTGATTGCGGCTCACGCCCGGATGATCAAAAAAAGGGGGCTGCAAGCCCCCCTGGATTCAGTGCGAGGGCCGCCTTCAGTGCGCGGCGACTTCCTCACCGCCCTCGACCTCGACGAACTCGTCGGTCACGATCTCCTGGATGATCTGGGAGCGGCCTTCCAGGATGGCGTCGGCCATGCCGCGCACGTACAGCCGGATGGCGCGGTTGGAATCGTCGTTGCCAGGGATCACGTAGGCCACGCCTTCGGGCGAATTGTTGCTGTCGACCACTGCCACCACCGGGATGCCCAGCTTGTTCGCCTCCTGTACGGCGCCCTTCTGGTAGCCCACGTCGATCACGAACAGGGCATCGGGCAGGCCGTTCATGTCCTTGATGCCGCCCAGGCTGCGCTCCAGCTTGGACAACTCGCGCTGGAAGCGGAGCTGTTCTTTCTTGGACAGGCGCTCCAGCGTGCCGTCCTGAACCATCTGGTCCATATCCTTGAGGCGTTTGATCGACGCCTTGACGGTCTTGTAGTTGGTCAGCATGCCGCCCAGCCAGCGATAGTCGACGAACGGCGTCCCGGACCGGGTGGCTTCCTCGCGCACGATCTCGCGCGCCTGCCGCTTGGTGCCGACGAACAGAATCGTGCCCTTGTTGGCGGCCAACTGCCTCACGTACTTGACGGCTTCGTTGTACATCTCGAGCGTCTTCTCGAGATTGACGATGTGAATCTTGTTCCGGTGGCCGAAGATGTAGGGCGCCATCTTCGGATTCCAATAGCGGGTCTGGTGTCCGAAATGGACGCCCGCTTCCAGCATTTCACGCATGGTCACTGCCATGAATTTCCTTCTCCAGTTAAGGTTGAGCCTCCATCCACGCGTGCGACCCGGCTACTAGCCAGGCACCTTAACGGGCGCGGATGTGCGGATTTTCGCTGCGGCGACAGGCCTGCTCCGTCCCGAACGAATCTGGCATTATATCAGTGAGATGCTGCACTGCTCAACTGCCACTATCCCGGTACCGCTGGCGGCGGGTTTCATACAGGCACAGGGCGGCCGCCACCGATACATTGAGGCTTTCCACCCGACCCAGCATCGGGATCCGCACCAGGCGGTCGCACCGCTCCCGCGTCAGTCGCCGCATGCCCTCCCCCTCGGCCCCCAGCACCCAGGCCAGCGGCCCGGTAAGCTCGGCGTCAACCAGGCTTTCCTGGCCCGCTTCGTCGGCGCCCACCACCTGCAGGCCTTGTTCCTTCAGTTCCCCCAGGGTGCGCGCCAGGTTGGTGACCGGGATGAACGGGATCGTCTCCAGCGCCCCGCTCGCGACCTTCGCCACGGTCGGTGTCAGGCCAGCGGACCGGTCCTTGGGGGCGACGACCGCATGCACTCCGAGCGCGTCCGCTACGCGCAGGCAGGCGCCCAGGTTGTGGGGATCGGTCACCCCGTCCAGGATCAGCAGCAACGCCTGACCGCCACAGGCGTCGACCACGTCCTCCAGGGTCGCCGCGAGGCGCACCGGCTCGACCCTTGCCACCACACCCTGATGCTTCCCATGGCCGGCGAGCCCCTGCAGCCGCTGTGCGTCGACCGGGGACGCCCGGACACCGCGCTCTTGCGCCGTAGCCAGCAGGTCGCGCAAGCGCGGGTCGTGGCGCCCCGCGTGAACGAAGATCTCCAGCACGCTGTCGGGGTGGTGCCGCAGGCGTGCAGTGACGGCGTGAAAGCCGAAGATGAGCTGGGCCTCGCGTGCCATCAGCGTGGCTTGTCGGCCAGCACGAAATCCAGCCGCGTGGTTTCCAGGTCGGCCCGCACCAGCTTGACCTGAATGCGGTCCCCGAGGCGGAAGCGCTTGCGCGTGCGCTCCCCTACCATCTGGTGGCGCGCGGCGTCGTACTGGAAGTAGTCGTTGCCCAGCTCGGACACGTGCACCATGCCTTCCACGTACACTTGGTCCAGCGCGACGAACACGCCGAAGGCGGCGACGCCGCTGATCGTGCCGGTAAACTGCTCTCCGACCCGATCGCGCATGTAGTAGGCCTTGAGCCAGGCTTCCACGTCGCGGGTGGCATCATCGGCTGTGCGTTCGGTTTCCGAGCAATGCTGGCCCAGCGCCGCCCAATCGCCGGGATTGTAGGTCTCCCCCAGCAGTACAGCCTTGATCGCCCGGTGCACCAGCAGGTCAGGATAGCGGCGTATCGGTGAAGTGAAGTGCGTGTAGGCCTCATACGCCAGCCCGAAGTGGCCCACGTTGTCGGGGCTGTACTGCGCTTGCCGCAGCGAGCGCAGCAGCACGGTCTGGAGCAACTGGTAGTCCGGCCGGCCGCGGATCTCGCTCAGCAGCTTGGCATAGTCTTTGGCGTGCGGGTCGTCGCCTCCGCCCAGTTGCAGGCCGAACTCGCGCAGGAACTGGCGCAGGGCCTCCAGCTTCTCCGGCGTGGGGCCCTCGTGGATGCGATACAGGGCCGGGTGCTCGTGGGTCTGCAGGAAGTCCGAAGCGCACACGTTGGCCGCCAGCATGCATTCCTCGATCAGCCGATGGGCATCGTTGCGCTCCACCGGATAGATCGCCGTGATCTTGCCCTGGTCGTCGAACTCCATGCGCGTTTCGCTCGACTCGAAGTCGATGGCGCCACGCCGCTCGCGTGCGCCGAGCAGCACGCGAAACAGTGTATTGAGGTTCTGCAGGTGCGGCACCAGGTCGCGCTGCTCGCGTGCCTGCGCGCTATTGGCATCGGCGAGAACTGCCGCGACCGTGGTGTAGGTGAGGCGCGCATGGGAGAACATCACCGCCGGATAGAACCGGTAGTCCTTGATCTCCCCGCGCGGGCCGATGGCCATCTCGCAGGCGAGGCACAGGCGCTCGACCTGCGGGTTGAGCGAACACAGCCCGTTGGACAATTCCTCGGGCAGCATGGGGATCACGCGGCGGGGGAAGTACACCGAGTTGCCGCGCGCCCGGGCCTCGAGGTCGAGAGGGTCGCCGTGCTTCACGTAGTGGCTCACGTCGGCGATGCCGACCCACAGGCGAAAGCCTTTGCCCTCGCGCTCGCAGTAGACGGCATCGTCGAAATCCTTGGCGGTTTCGCCGTCGATGGTGACGAGCGGCAGCCGGGTGAGGTCTTCGTGCCCCTTCCAGTCGCTCTTGCGCACGGCTTTCGGGAGCTTCTTCGCCAACGCCTCGACGGCAGGCGCAAACACGTGCGGCAGATCGTGCTTGCGCAGCGCGATCTCCACCTCCATGCCGGGATCGGCATAGTTGCCGAGCACCTCGACGACGCGACCGACCGGCTTCACGTGGCGGTCCGGCTGCTCGATGATCTCGGCTACGACCACCTGTCCGCTGTGCGCGCCGTTGCAGGCCTCGCGCGGGATCAGAATATCCTGCGTCAAGCGCCGGTCCTCCGGCACCAGGTAACACACGCCGTGCTCCTCGTGCAGGCGCCCGACCACTCGCGTGTGCGCACGCTCCAGAACCTCCACGATCACACCCTCGCGCCGGCCGCGCCGGTCCACACCGGACGCACGTGCCATCACCCGGTCGCCGTGGAATACCTTGGTCATCTCCCACGGGCTCAGAAACAGGTCGCCCCCACCGTCGTCCGGCACCAGGAAGCCAAAGCCGTCAGGATGCCCCACGACGCGGCCGCGGATCAGCCCGAGCTTGTCCACCACGCACAGCGCGCCGCGCCGGTTACGCAGGATCTGGCCGTCGCGCTCCATCGCGTTCAGGCGGCGCGTGAACGTGTCCTCCTCGTCGGGCCGGATCTCCAGCAGCTTGGACAGCCGCTCCGGTTCGACCGGTACCCCCTCCTGCTCGAGCACGGAGAGGATCCACTCGCGGCTCGGAAGCGGGTGCTCGTAGCGCTCCTGCTCGCGCGACAGGAACGGGTCGGCCTGGCGCAGGCCGGTGTGCTTTGCCGCGTGCGGATGGTCAGGACTGCGGGCGGCGCGGCGGGTCATGGTCGCAGGCCCGTGCGCAGGGCGAGGATGCGGGGAGAAAAAAATCGGTGCTTTGACATGGAAGGGTTTTGCAATAAAATGGCGGCCCGCTGTGCCGAGATGGCGAAATTGGTAGACGCACCAGGTTCAGGTCCTGGCGGTCGCAAGACTGTGGAGGTTCGAGTCCTCTTCTCGGCACCAGCACCCCCGAAGACAGTGCCGCTCACCGAGCGCGGGCGCGAAACGCTGGCCTGGCGAACGGGCCTAGTATGGTCCCATAATCGGCGCCATCCCTAGGCAGCTCGTGCCGCCCGCTTGAGCAGCTCGATCTTCGGGCGGCGCTTCTTCTGCGCTTGCCACAAGTCGTGCGCTTCCTGCATCCGCAGCCAGACCTCGGGAGATGTGCCGAGTGCAGCGGCGAGCCGAAGCGCCATGCCACGCGCTGATCGCCGCGTGGCCGTTCACGATGTTGGACAGCATCACGCGCGACACGCCCAATCGCTTGGCAAACGCGGTGACCGTCACGCTATCTGACAACACCCCGTCCTTGAGCACCTCACCGGGGTGCGGCGGGTTGCGCATACGAGCCACGCTCACCCCCGTACTGGGTGCTGCTCATGGTGCCGGCGCTTGTTCCGCTTGTAGAGCTTCACTGCCACAAAGCCGGCCCACACCGATACCAGCAGGATCACTAGCGCAACATCGAATGCTGTCATGTCTCGTCACCTCTTAACTCCAGCCCGATCAGCGCCAAGCCTATCGCCGCTGCTTCCAGGAGGACAATCTGCCACGTACTCAGGAGACCACCGCCAGGGCCGAAAGTGCCAACGACCGCACCGATGATGCAAGCTGCGGCCAGCGCATCACTAATACGCGCTAAGCCCTCTTCTTGACGCTGGTTTATCGGCTCTCTAGTGTAAAGCAAAGCCAGAAGGGCGGCAGCGGCAAGACGGCGTTGGCCGCGCTTTGTCATACACACCGACACTGGGCTAACCCACGTCGTCGCGCGTTCGCGTGGCGATATTTCGGAAGCGGCGCTCGGAACGCGCTTCTGCCGCAGGATCCGGGTCAAACCTCGAACGGGTGGCGGCGCACGATGGTGTCGTCGCGCTCGGCACCGGTCGAGATGAGATCGAGCGGCACACCGCACACGGCCTCGATGCGCTCCAGGTAGTGGCGCGCAGCCCGCGGCAAATCCTCCAGCCGACGCACACCCAGGGTACTCTGCGCCCATCCTGGCACTTCTTCGTAGACCGGCTCGCACTCGGCCAGTTCCTCCGCACCCACCGGCAAGATATCCAGATACTCGCCGGCCACGCGGTAGCCCACCCCGATCTGCAGCGTCTCCATGCCGTCCAGAACGTCCAGCTTGGTGATGCACAGCCCGGACACGCCGTTGATCTGGATCGAGCGCTTGAGTGCCGCGGCGTCGAACCAGCCGCACCTGCGCGGTCGCCCGGTGGTCGCGCCGACCTCGTTCCCGCGCACGGCAATCTGGCGCCCGATCTCGTCCTCCAGTTCGGTGGGGAACGGCCCCGACCCCACGCGCGTGGTATAGGCCTTCGTGATGCCCAGGATGTACTCCAGCATCTGCGGCCCGACGCCGCTGCCGGCGGCCGCTGCACCCGCCACGCAGTTGCTGGAGGTGACGAATGGATAGGTGCCATGGTCCACGTCCAACAGCGTGCCCTGCGCACCCTCGAACAGCAGGTTCTTGCCCGCTTTCTGCGCCTCGAACAGCCGGCGGGGAACGTCCCCCACCATGGGCTTCACCTGGTCTGCCAGGGCCAGCAATTCGTCCAGCGTGCGCTGGAAGTCCACGGTTTCGGCACCGAAGTACTGCCGCAGCACGAAGTTGTGGAAGTCGAGCACCTCGCCCAGCTTGGCCGCCAGCCGCTCGCGATGAAACAGGTCCTGCATGCGAATGGCCCGCCGCGCCACCTTGTCCTCGTAGGCCGGGCCGATGCCACGGCCGGTGGTGCCGATCTTGCCGGCGCCCTTGGCCGCCTCGCGCGCGCGATCGAGCGCGACGTGA
>JBGPMS010000048.1:0-21005 GCA_041487115.1 Gammaproteobacteria bacterium | reverse complement strand
CGAGATCAATGTCCAGCAGGTAAGAGCTGGAGCGGCGGGAGCATATCCCCGCCGCTTCGTGGATCGCAACCCACTGCGTCAGCCTTGCGTGTCATCCGAACACAAAGTTGTGCTGGATGCAGGGGCACTGGATTGCAAAGATTTGACAATTGCAGGGGTACAGATCCTGTTCTTCTCGCCGTTCATCTCCCCTGTGGACCCTTCCATCCGCTGCTTTTGTCACCCGTAGCGTTGCCGACCTAGACTGCGCACTGCTCTGAGGGAAAAGGAGTTGCCCGATGCAACCGCTCAAAGAATTTACGTTGGACAAACTGATAGTCGCCCGGCACGCGCCGGGTAGCGCAAGAGGAGTGTGTACCATGAAAACGTGTCATCGCCTTTCTGCAGCAGCTCTGACCTGGACCCTGACCGGCCTGCTGGCCTTGGCATCTTTAGCCAACATGGCCCACGCCGCCTCGACCACCATCTCGGACGTGCCGCTGGCCGCAGCCAAGCGCCCCAACCCGAACCTCATCATGTCCCTCGACGATTCCGGGAGCATGGACTTCGAGCTCGGCACGAATGTCGCCGAGGGCGTCTTCTGGTGGAATCCAACGGACGGCCGCTTCCACGGTCGTAAGCAGGACGACTGCTTGGACTACGTGTCGAAGGGCACCTGGGGCGGGACCGGAAGTATAAATTTCGACAACTTCGGCAGCTACGGCCTGCACCCCAGCGGTTGCCCGACCGACCCAGCCGGCACTCAGTACAACTGGATCATGTACACCTATCTCTTCCCCAACGGGTCGTGCGGGCAGAGCAACCCCACCATCGCTGCCTGGCCTTGCGACGCCCGGACCTATAACGATGGCGGCCTCGTCGTCGCTGCGCCGACCCAGCAGCTTGCCTTTCTCCACAGCTCGGCCTACAACCGCATCTACTACAACCCCGCTATCACCTATCTGCCCTGGCATCCCTACAGCGACGGCACAACGAACTGTCCGTCGAGCACTCCGACGCCGAACACTCTTGTGAGCGGTGTGTGCACTCCGGGTAACGCCAGCACGACTTCGACGTTGAGCCACCCGGTCTACGGCAGCGCGGCCAGCGTGTCCAACATGAACCTGTTTAGCAACTTGGCGACGCCGGTTGACCCTTCCGCATCACCGAACCCCGCGGCGGGCTTCATCTTCAGGATGCAGGCGGGGATGATCTTGCCGGCCCTCTCCACGGTGGCCGCGCCGAACGGCACCACCAAGTTCCGGCTGTGCTCGGCCTCAGCCTGCGGCGGCTGGCTGGCCCCGGGCGCCGCGCCGTGGACCACGAGCAGCAACAATGTGTGCCTGGTGAACGCTACGATCACCTCCTGCGCGAACGGCATGGGCATGACCGTGGCGAACGGATCGCCCGGAAAGATCGACTTGACGGCGACGCCCAGCGGTTATTCCGTGGCTCAGCCCTACACCTACGTCGATGCGGCGATCACTTACACGCCGGGAACGTACTGGAAGCTCGACCCCACCACCTGTGGGACCATGGCATCACCGAGCGCAAGCAATCTCGCCAACGGCACCTGCGCCTACGGGCCGGACGGCCTGCTGATCAGCAAGGTCGACCTCAAGACAGCGGCCGGACCCTTCACCGTGCCTTCGAGCCGCACCGACTGCGCTGGCGGAACGAGCTGCACCCTCGCCGAGGAGAAGCAGAACTTCGCGAACTGGTTCCAGTATTACCGCAAGCGCACCCTTATGGTCAACGGCGCCCTGGGCAACGCCTTCGACGGGCTGCAAGGCCTGCGCGCGGGCTACTTCGTGTTCAGCAGCGCGGGCAGCAGTCCGCAAGCCGCTTTGACCAATCTCACCATGTACAACTTCGACAGCGGCAGCAGTGCGACCAACTCGACTCGGCTGATCGGTGCGCTGTATAGGGTCACGGGCAACGCTGGTGCCGGCACGCCGACGCGGAAAGCTATGGACTATCTCGCCCAGGAGTACAAGCGCAGCGATGCCGCGGCACCCATCACCAATTACTGCCAGTTCAATGCCGGGTTGACGATCACGGACGGTTTCGCGAACGCCGGCGTCCCGGCCACCGTCTACGGCAACTACGATAACCAGACGCCATCGACAACTTATCCCTACAACATGCAGTACAGCACCACCGGGGCAACCATCACCGCGCCCTACGCGGACAACCTTTCCAACAGCCTGGCCGACATGGCGATGAGCATGTACACGGTGAACCCACGTACCGATTTGACGCCGGTCGGAAAGGTGCCGGTGGACAAGTCCGATGTCAGCCCCGGCGCAGACCGCAATCCAAACCTGCACGTCAACACCTACGGGATGATCCTGAACCTGACCGGCAAGTACTTCGGCGTCGCTGCGTACGCAAACCAGAACGCCGACCCGTACACCTATCCGCCCAACTGGAACGCCCTGCTCGACGTGACCAATATAAGTGGCCGGCCGGAAGCGATCGACGAGCTGTGGCACGCGAGCATCAACGGGCGCGGACAGATGCTGCTCGCCAGCTCGCCGGAAGACACCCGCGACGCGGTGCTGACCATCGTGGCCAACATCGTCTCCAAGGGCGGCGCCGCCGCCGCAGTGGCGGTGAGCAATCCCAACCCGGTGCCCGGCGACAACTTCGCCTACGCTTCGAGCTACAACTCGGGATCCTGGTCGGGGGACATCAATGCTTACGCGCTGGACCTGACCACCGGCAACCCGGGCACCACCCCACTCTGGAACCCCTCGCCGCAGCATCTGCTTGCGGCCCGCGACTACACGACGCGTGTCATCGCGACTTATACCGGCGCGGCCGGCGCGGCCTTCCAATGGGCCAGCCTGACCACCACACAGCAGGCCGCGCTCAACAACGACACGCAGGTGCTCGCGTTCCTGCGCGGAGACCGCACCAAGGAAGGCACCAAGTTCCGCGGCCGCGGCCCGCGGGCTCCTTATCCGAACAACGTGGTAGCGGACAACGTCGCGGTGCTGGGCGACATCGTCAACGCCGAGCCGATTTACATCAGCGCGCCCAGGTTCGGCTATGTGGACAGCGGCTACACCACGTTCAAGAGCGGATCAGCCGCCACCCGTACCAAGATGGTCTATCAGGGCGCCAACGACGGCATGCTGCACGCCTTCAGCGCCACCGACGGCACCGAGGCCTGGGCCTACATCCCGAACGCGATGTTCCCCACCCTGCTCAACCTCAGCAGCAAGAACGCTTTTGCGCACAAGTTCTACGTCGACGGCACCCCGGTGTCGGGCGATGTGGACTTCGCCAATACCAGCGGCAGTGGCACTACGACACCCGACTGGCGCACGATTCTGGTCGGCGGCTATGCCAAGGGCGGGCGCGGCTTCTACGCGCTGGACGTGACCAACCCGACCGTGGCCGGCGAGACCGCGCTGGCCAGCAACGTGCTGTGGGAGTTCCCGAACACCGCCAGCACCGCTGCTCACCCCACCGACACCACCAACCTGGGCAATAGCTTCGGCCGGCCGATCATCGTCAAGACGCGCGCGGCCGGCTGGGTCGTGCTGGTGACCTCGGGGTACAACAACGGCACCAACGCCGGCGACTCCGGCGGTGACGGCAAGGGACACCTGTTCGTGCTGAACGCGAAAAACGGCACCCGGCTCGCCGATCTCACCACCGGCAACGGCAGCGTCAGCACCCCCAGCGGCCTGGCCTACATCTCCGCCTGGGTCGATCACGCCAACACCGACAACACGGTGGAATCCGTCTACGGCGGCGACCTCACCGGCTCGGTGTGGCGCTTCGACCTGTCGGGGACCACCACGGCCAGCTGGAACGTGCAGCTTCTCGCCAAGCTGTCGGATGGGGCTCCCGGGAACGCGCAACCCATAATGACCGAGCCCGAGCTGGGACTGGTAGCCCGCAATCGTGTGATCTACGTCGGCACGGGGGAGTATCTGGGTACACCCGACATTCCCGGGACCGGTGCGCTCGCCAGCGCAACCAGCACCCAGACGATGTACGCGCTGAAGGATCCCTACACCACGGTCTCGGCGGCCCCGCTTACGACCGCGCTGATCACTCCGCTGCGGACCAGCCTTACGGCACAGATCGCGACCAACAACGCGACCACGGGTGACGTCTCGCTTACATCCAACACGGTTCCCACAACGGGCACCGGCAGCAGCGGCTGGTACATCGATCTGCCGGTGACCGGCGAGCGCGTGGTGACCAACCCGGCTCTCGGCCAAGGCGTGCTGACGTTCACCACCAACATCCCGGACGGCACCGATCCCTGCCTGCCGGGCGGGAGGAGTAAGGACTATACGGTCAACTATGCGACCGGCGGATACATCGCCAACAGCACCACCACCGGCACTGTCGCCGGCAAGTCGCTGGGGAACACCCTGGCCAGCCGTGTGCAGTTGATCAAGCTGCCCACCGGCTCCGTGGTCGGGCTGATTCGCCAGTCCGATGCTTCTACCAGCACCGTATTGATACCGGGGATGACTGTCACCTCCGTGGGCAAGCGCAAGTCCTGGCGCGAGATCAACGTTCAGTAGGTAAACCGAAGCGGCGGGCACATACGCCCGCCGCCGCGCGGATCGCAACGCACTCGCGCGCTCGAGGCCCCGTCTTCACACGGGGCCTTTTTTCGCTTCAGACTGCCAGCGCCTTGGGCAGCGGGAACACGACGCTCTCGGAGATGCCGTCCATCTCGCCCACCTCCGAGGCACCCAGCTCGCACAGGCGCTGTACCACTCCCTGCACCAGCACATCGGGTGCAGATGCGCCTGCCGTCACCCCGACCACCGCCTTGCCGTGGACCCAGGCCGGATCGAGCTCCCCGGGTGCGTCCACCATATAGGCGGGCACGCCCAGGTTCTCCGCGACCTCTCGCAGCCGATTCGAGTTGGAACTGTTTGCAGAGCCCACGACGATCACGACATCGGACTGGCGTGACAAAGCCTTGACCGCATCCTGGCGGTTCTGCGTGGCGTAGCAGATGTCGTCCTTCCTGGGGCCGACGATCTCCGGGAAACGCGCCTTGAGCGAGGCAACCACCGCGCCCGCATCGTCCACCGAAAGCGTGGTCTGGGTAACGAATGCGAGCCGCTCTGGATCCTTCACGGGCAGCGAAGCCACATCCTCCGGCCCCTCGACCAGGTACATCCCGCCGTTCACCTGACCCATGGTGCCTTCCACCTCAGGATGGCCGCGATGCCCGATCATGACGATCTCGCGGCCCTGGTCCCGCATCCTCGCCACCTCGACGTGAACCTTGGTCACCAGCGGACAGGTGGCATCGAACACGCGCAGACCATGCGCCTCCGCTTCCGTGCGCACGGCCTGGGAAACGCCGTGAGCGCTGAACACTACCGTCGCGCCGGCAGGGACCTCGGCCAGTTCCTCCACGAACACTGCGCCCTTGGCGCGCAAGTCCTCCACCACGTATTTGTTGTGCACGACCTCGTGACGGACATACACCGGAGCGCCATGCAGGAGCAGCGCACGCTCGACGATCTCGATGGCGCGGTCGACCCCGGCACAGAAGCCGCGCGGTTTGGCGAGCAGAACTTTCATCGCTGGCGTGTCTCCGCAGTTAATTGCCTTGCGTCTGCTTGACCCGGGAACGCCACAAGCTATCCCAGATCAGCAGCCCCGCTCCGCAGGTGATCGCGCTGTCGGCCAGGTTGAACGCCGGAAAAGAATTCTGAGCCAGGTGGAAGTGCAGGAAATCGACCACGGCCCCCAGCCTGAACCGGTCGATGACGTTGCCGATGGCGCCGCCCAGAATCAGGCTCAGCGCGAAGCAGAACAGGCGGTCGGCCGCATGCTTGCGCAGCAGATAGACGATCAGCGTGCTGGCAGCCAGAGCGATGCCGATGAAAAGCTCCCGCTGCCAGCCGGGGGCAGAGCTTAGAAAGCTGAATGCTGCCCCGGGATTGAGCACCAGGACCACATCGAAGAACGGCGCCACACGGATCGACCGTCCGTAAGCCAACGCCTGCTGCACCAGGTGCTTGCTCAACTGGTCCAGCAGGACCACTCCGGCACTGACCGCCAGCCACGCAGGCCAGGGTGGCGCATGGCGCGCGGTGCCCGTACCGGACTCAGGCATGCGTGCGAGGCTCACCGGGGCCGGACAGGTTGGAGACGCAACGGCCGCATAACTCCGGATGCGAGCGGTCCGCCCCGATGTCCGCGCGGTAGTGCCAGCAGCGCGGACACTTGGCATCGGTGCTGGGCCGAGCCAGGATCTTCTGCTGCGCGGGGTCGGCCACCTCTTTGACTGTCGCCTCTGACGTGATCAGCACGAAGCGCAGGTCGTCCCCCAGCTCCAGCAGAGCGCGATAGCGTTCGGCGGCGGCGTGGATCTCCACCTGCGCAGCCAGCGGGGACCCGATGTCACCCTTGACCCGTAGCGCCTCGAGCTCCTTTTGCACCTCCGCGCGCACTTCGCGCACCAGTGCCCAGCGTTGGTGCAACGCCGGCGCATCTGCTACCGACGGCAAAACATGGGCGACATGGAGGAACACGCTGTCCCCGGAAGGATCATGCGCGGCCCGGCGCGTGAAATGACCCCATGCCTCGTCGCCGGTGAAGCTCAGCACCGGAGCGAACAGCCGCAACAGGCTGTTCGTGATGTGCCACAGCGCGCTCTGCGCCGACCGGCGTGCCGGGCTGGCCGCGCCGCAGGTATACAGCCGGTCCTTGAGGATGTCGAGGTAGAACCCGCCCAGGAACTCGGAACAGAAGCCGTGCAGTTTCTGCATCGCGAAATGAAATTCGTAGCGGCCGTAGTCGTGCATGACCGCATCCTGCATCTCCCGCATCATGGCCAGGGCGTAGCGGTCCAGCTCGGTCCAGCGCTCCACCGGAGGCATGTCTCGCCTGGCGTCGAAGTCCGAAACATTGGCCAGCAAGAACCGCAATGTGTTGCGGATGCGGCGGTAGGTCTCCACCACCCGCTTGAGGATCTCCTGCGAAAGGGATAGCTCGCCCGAATAGTCTGTGCTAGCCACCCACAGGCGCAGGATCTCGGCGCCCAGTGTGCCGGAGACCTCCTGCGGCGCCATGCCGGTGCCGAGCGACTTGCTCATCTTGCGGCCCTGCTCGTCGACCACGAAACCATGCGTCAGGAGCTGACGATAGGGGGCGTGCCCATCGATGGCGCAACCGGTGAGCAGCGCAGCCTGGAACCAGCCGCGATGCTGGTCCGTGCCCTCCAGGTAGAGATCGGCAGGCTTGGTCAGCTCCGCGCGCCTCGCCAGCACGCTGGTATGGGTGGTGCCGGAGTCGAACCATACGTCGAGGATGTCGGGCACCTTGCGGTACTGCTCGGCTTCGGCGCCCAGGATCTCCTCGGCGCTAAGGCTGAACCAGCCCTCGATTCCCTGCTGCTCCACGCGCTGCGCGACTTGCTCGATCAGCTCCGCGGTGCGCGGGTGCAGCTCTGCGCTCTGCTTGTCGACGAAGAACGCCATGGGCGTGCCCCAATTGCGCTGGCGTGAAACACACCAATCGGGACGGTTGTGGATCATGGCCTCCAGGCGCGCCCTGCCCCAGCCCGGAAAGAACTCCGTCTGGCGGACCGCCTTGTCTGCCAGCTCGCGGAGCAGCGGCCCACCGCCGGGATGGTGGTTCGAGTCCATACCGATGAACCACTGGCGTGTGGCCCGGAAGATGACCGGCGTCTTGTGGCGCCAGCAATGCGGATAGCTGTGAGTGATGGTCGTGCCGTACGGCAAGCGTCCCGCCTGAGCCAGCGCATCGATCACGACCTGATTTGCATCCCACACCAGCATCCCGCCCACCAGCGGCACGTTGGGGAAGAAGCGGCCGTCGCCGTCGACCGGGTTGTCCAGCGGCAGGTTGTACTTCTGCCCGACGACATAGTCCTCGAGACCGTGGGCCGGTGCGGTATGGACCAGCCCGGTGCCTGCCTCCAGCGTCACGTGCTCGCCAACCACGATCGGAACGTTGCGCGCGTAGAACGGATGCACCAGCTCCAACCCTTCCAGCGCTTGCCCGGAGGCGGTGGCCAGCACTTCACCGCTGAGCCCGTAGCGAGTCAGAGCGGCCTCGCGCAGATCCTCGGCCAGCACCAGCAGGCCCTTGGCCGTGCGCACGAGGTTGTAGTGAAACTCCGGATGCACCGCGACCGCCTGGTTCGCCGGCAGGGTCCAAGGCGTAGTGGTCCATATCACCGCGAAGGCCGGCTCGTACAGATGCGTGAAGCCGAAAGGCCGCGCCAGCGCCCGCAGATCGGCAAAGGGGAAGGCCACGTCGATCGCGGGCGAGGTACGGTCTTCGTATTCCACCTCGGCTTCCGCCAGGGCCGAGCGGCAGTCGATGCACCACAGGACGGGTTTGGCACCCTGGTACAGGAAGCCACGCTCGTTGATTCGCCCGAGCGCACGGATGGTGTCCGCCTCGGTAGCGAAATCCATCGTGAGGTAGGGATGGTCCCAGTCGCCCAGCACCCCGAGCCGGATGAAATCGCGGCGCTGCCGCTCGATCTGGACCTGGGCGTATTCCCGGCACAGCCGGCGAAACTCGGAGGCCGGGATGTTCTTGCCGTGCACCTTCTCCACCTGGTGCTCGATGGGCAGGCCGTGGCAGTCCCAGCCGGGGACGTAGGGCGAGTCGAACCCGGCCAGGCTCTTGGTCTTAACCACGATGTCCTTCAGCACCTTGTTGACCGCGTGCCCGATGTGGATGTCGCCGTTGGCATAAGGCGGTCCATCGTGCAGCACGAACTTGGGGCGGCCGGCGAACGCCTTGCGCACGCGCTCATAGAGTCCGGTCTCCTGCCATTGCCTCACCCACTCAGGCTCGCGCTTGGCGAGATCACCCCGCATCGGGAAGCCGGTGTCGGGAAGGTTCAGCGTGCTCTTATAGTCAGCCATCGGTCCAGTTCGATCGGTTGAAGAAGTTCCTCGCATCCTGCACATCGCGCGCGATCTGGCGCCGCAGCGTTTCCAGGTCGGCGTACTTCTCCTCGTCGCGCAGCTTGTGGAGGAAGTGCACCTGCAGATGTCGGCCATAGATGTTGCGCGAGAAGTCGAGAAGATGCACCTCCAGCACCGGCGCGCCGCCCGCTTTCACAGTGGGACGCACACCCAGGCTCGCGACGCCCTCGAGCGGCCGCTCGCCAAGGCCGAGAACCTCCACCACGAAGATCCCGGCGAGCGGCGGGCGGTTGTGCTTCATCTGCACGTTGGCTGTCGCGAATCCGAGCTGCTTCCCGAGCCTGTCGCCGCGGACCACGCGTCCACTGATGCTGTAGGGTCGCCCGAGCAGCCTGGCCGCCTCGGCCAGGTCGCCGCGCGCCAGCCGTTCGCGCACGGCGGTGCTCGAGACGCGGATGCCGTCGACCGAGAAACTCTCCATCTGCACGATCTCGAAACCGTGACGCGTCCCGGCATCTCGCAGCATCGCGACGTCGCCCTGGCGGCGGGCGCCGAAGCGAAAGTCATCGCCGACCAGCAGCCAACGCACCCCAAGCCCGTCCACCAGGACGCTGCGGATGAACTCCTCCGCCGTGATCCGCGCGAAATCGTAATCGAAGCGGCGCACGTGCACCTGATCCACGCCGGCTTGGGCCAGCAGCTCCAGCTTTTCGCGCAGCGAGGTAAGGCGCGTGGGCGCCTGATCCGGCGAGAAGAACTCGCGCGGATGCGGCTCGAAGCTCATCACGCAGGAACGCAACCGCCTGGCCCGGGCGGCTCCGTCCAGCAGCTCCAGCATGGCCCGATGGCCCAGATGCACGCCATCGAAGTTACCGACGGTGAGCGCGACGGGGCCGGCCCCGCGCGCGGGTAGGTGACGCAGGATACGCATGACCTGACGATGTACGCGATGGCGGGGGCAGTCCAGGGGGACGCAGCGCTGCCGGCCACCCCTGCCCCGTGAAGGCACCGGGCGCCGCACCTTGGCTAGCCGTGCGCGCAAAACGAACATTGTAACGTGCCCGGTGCTTGAGTCCGAGTCACCGTCAGCTCGCGCGCTTGACGAACTGCCGCGGACGAATGCCTGCGAGCCAGAGAACGGCGAAGTAGCTTCCTGTCCCGGCCAGGACTACCAGGCTCAGCCGCGCCGCGCGCGACCAGGCTGAGCCGGTGAGCCAGCTCTCCTGGCTGCCGGCCGCGAACCACAGCACCGTGCCCATCGCCAGCAGGCCCGACCCCAACTGCAGGGCAAACTTGCTCCAGCCCGGCTGCGGTTGAAATATCCGATGCTGACGTAGCTTGAAGTAGAGCAGGCCCGCGTTGAAGCAGGCACCCAGTCCAATCGCCAGCGCCAGACCGGCGTGACGGAGCGGGTAGATGAAGGCGAGGTTCATGAGCTGGGTTGCCGCCAGCGTGAGAATGCCGATCTTCACCGGTGTGCGGATGTTCTGGCGAGCATAGAAACCCGGCGCCAGCACTTTGACCAGGATCAGCCCCACCAGGCCGACGCTGTAGGCAATCAGTGCGTTGCCAGTCATCGCGACATCGTGGCGGTCGAAGGCGCCATGGTGGAACAGCGTGGAGATCAGCGGCACCGCCAGGATGGCCAGCGCCAGTGCCGAGGGCAGCGCCAGCAGCAGCGTCAGCCGCAAGCCCCAGTCCAGCAGCCGCGAGTATTCCTCGCCGGTCTTCTCGGCGAAGCTCTTGGACAGGCTAGGCAACAGGATCGTCCCCAGCGCCACGCCCAGCACGCCGGTCGGGAACTCCATCAGGCGGTCCGCGTAGTAGAGCCAGGACACGCTGCCCGTAACCAGGAAAGAAGCAAAGATGGTGTTGATGAGCAGACTGATCTGCCCGATGGACACGCCGAAAATGGCCGGTCCCATCTGCTTGACGACGCGCCATACGCCGGGATCCTTCAGGCTAAGGCGAAACCGCGGCAACAGCCCCATCCGCGCCAGGAAAGGCGCCTGGAACCCAAGCTGGAGCACACCGCCCACCACCACGGCCCAGGCCAATGCCAGCACCGGCGGGTGAAACCAGGGCGCCACCCACAGCGCGAAGCCGATGAACGACAGATTGAGCAGGGTGGGCGTGAAGGCCGGGATGGCAAAGCGGCCATAGGTGTTGAGGATGCCGCCCGCCAGGGAGGTGAGCGAGATGAACAGGATGTAGGGGAAGGTGATGCGCAGGAGCTGGATGGTCAGATCGAACTTCTCGGGGACGGCGGAGAATCCGGGCGCCGTAGCATAGATGATCACGGGCGCAGCGAGAACGCCGAGTGCGGTCACCACGAACAGCGCGAGCGCCAGCAAGGAAGCCACGTGGTCCACCAACTCGCGTGCATCGGCCTCGCCGCGACGCATCTTGTACTCGGCCAGGATCGGCACGAATGCCTGGGAGAACGCGCCTTCCGCGAACACCCGCCGCAGCAGGTTCGGCAGCCGGAAGGCGACGAAAAACGCGTCGGTGTAGAGCCCCGCTCCGAATACCCTGGCGACCACTGCGTCGCGGACGAAACCGAACACGCGCGACACCATCGTCATGCCACTGACGGTGACGAGTGCCCTGAGGAGGTTCATGGCGTGAGCAGGTTCATTCGGGTCGCCGGCACTGCCGGTTCACTGGACAGGAACGATGGATCGGATAGCGTAGTCGAGGCCCGCTAGGCGCCGGAGGATCGAAGCAAGCTAAGGACGAATCGAACCGCAGGGGGATTCTACCGGAGCACCGCCGGAAGGCCTGTTACCCCGAACAGCGCATGCGGCGCGCCCGTAAGGAGAGCGGACAAAGCGCCGGGCGCGGCTTGCAATCGCATCGGCCAGCAAGTATCCTTACGCACTTTTTTCAAAGCCTTACAAGATCAAGGATCGATCATGGCCAACACCGCCCAGGCCCGCAAGCGGGCCCGACAGTCTCTCAAGCGCAACGCCCACAACGCGGCCCAGCGATCGGAGATGAGAACCGCCCTCAAGAAAGTACGCAAGGCCATTTCGGCCGGTGACAAGGCCGCGGCCGAGGCCCAGTTGCGCGCGTCCCAGAGCGTTATCGATGCGATCGCGGACAAGAAGATCTTTCACAAGAACACGGCCGCACGTTACAAGAGCCGGCTGGCCGCCGCGATCAAGGGTATGGCCTGATCCCCCCTCGAGGATCGGCAGGACCCACCGCCCCCGGCGCTAGCTGCGTTTCCGGCGGCCCTGCGTGGTTTCTGCTGCCTCAGGCGGTGGCCCTCCCCGCGATGTCACGCCGACTGCTGTAGCTTCACTCCCGCATTCCATCGGTCACGCCCGGCGCTCGTTCCCGGCTTTGTTAGCGTCTAGACCCGCCTGGTCGCTGCCAGCGCACAACCGCAGCTCGTTGTCGCGGGCGAATCCCAGCAGGAACTCGAAAGCGTCGGGGTTGAGAGCCTCGAGGCGCGTGTCGATCCGCACGCAATTGTGCCCTTCCGTGACAGACGGGCTGACGTAGGGCGAGTAGCTGATGCGCTGGTCTTCGCCAAAGATCGACATGACTCCACACAAGCGATCCGCCCAGTCGCTTGGCCTGAAGCGAGCGCCGGTCTCGGTGACGCCAAGAATGAGAATCTCGAGGGCGCCGAGCATCAAGTCTGAGGAATCGAAGGACATGGCGGCGGGTCAGCGGCTGGGAGTAATGTATCAGAATCGAAACGGCTGTTGTGCAATGCAGCAAAAACCGTTCCTGCCCGCAGTCGTGCCCAGTCTCAGAGGTTGATGCATGCGTAAGCCGGTAAGCCGGATTCTGGTCATCAACGACGAGCAGCTGGTCCTCAAGGAGTTCGTCAAGCTGCTCAATGCGGCCGCCAAAAGCCTGGACAACCCGCTCGGCATCACCTTCATCGGCATCGCGACCGCGCGCGACGCGCTCAAGGCCATCGAGGAGGACGGCGACATCCAGGCCGTGATCGTCGACGACACCCTCTACACCCTGAAGAACGACGGTGGCAACTCGCGTGTGCTGCAGATGTCGGCGCTGGAGCTGGTGCAGAAGATCACGCGCTTTCGACCCGAACTGGATGTCTACATTCTTATCGCGCAGGAGCAGGAAGACGAGGTCGTGGACGCGCTGTTCTCGGAGGCGGTAGACGGCTATTTCTACCGCGAGGAGCGCGACTACCGGGGGATCTACCGCATCCTCAACGCCCAGATGCAGGAAAAGGCCGATACGCCTTTCTACGACGCGTTGAAGACCTACGTGCTGATGGCCAAGGACGCCTGGCACACCCCCGGGCACTCCTCCGGCGACAGCTTGCGCGACAGCCCCTGGGTGAGCGACTTCTACGAGTTCATGGGAGAGCACGTGTTCGACGCCGACCTGTCCGTGTCGGTGCCCGTGCTCGACTCGTTGATGGAACCGACCGGCGTGATCCTGGAAGCGCAGAAGCTGGCCGCCAAAGCCTTCGGCGCCCGGCGGACCTTCTTCGCCACCAACGGCACTTCGACCGGCAACAAGGTCATCTTCCAGACGCTCATCGCGCCGGGCGAGAAGCTGCTGCTCGACCGCAACTGCCACAAGTCCGTGCACCACGGGGTCGTGCTGTCAGGCGCGCACCCGGTGTATCTCGACTCCTCGGTCAACAAGAAGTACGGCATCTTCGGCCCCATCCCGAAGAAGACCATCCTGCGCGCCATCGAAGAGCACGCCGACGCGGAAGCCCTAGTGCTCACATCGTGCACCTACGATGGGCTGCGCTACGACCTGGCGCCCATTATCGAGGCAGCCCACGCCAAGGGCATCAAGGTGGTGGTCGACGAGGCCTGGTACGGATTTGCGCGCTTTCACCCGGCTTTCCGCCCCACCGCGCTGGAGGCGGGCGCGGACTACGCCACCCAGAGCACGCACAAGGTCCTGTCTGCCTTTTCCCAGGCCAGCATGATCCACGTCAACGACCCGGACTTCAACGAGCACATCTTCCGGGAGAACTTCAACATGCACACGTCCACCAGCCCGCAATACAGCATGATCGCGAGCCTGGACGTGGCGCGCAAGCAAGCCGTGATGGAAGGCTACAAGCTGCTCGCGCGCACGCTCTCGCTGTCCACCGAGCTGCGCCACCAGATCGACTCCACCGGCGTGTTCCGGGTGCTCGGGCTGGACGACCTGCTGCCGGACGAAGTGCGCCACGACAACATCCAGCTCGACCCGACCAAGGTCACCGTGGATATCTCCGAATGCGGGTACACGGTGGACGAAATGCAGCACGAGTTGTTCGAGCGCTACAACATCCAGGTCGAGAAATCCACTTTCAACACCCTCTCGCTGCTGCTCACGATCGGCACCACGCGCAGCAAGGTCTCACGCCTGTACGATGCGCTCATGCGCATCGCGCGCGAGCGGCGCACGACGCGGCGGCTGTATCGCACTCCCGATCTCCCCGGGTTCACCAACCTCAAGTATCTTCCGCGCGACGCCTTCTACTGCGGTGGCCAGGGCTTGCCCATCCTGGACGATCAGGACCGGATCAACGCGGCCCTGAACGGCAAGGTGGCAGCCGACCAGATCACGCCTTATCCCCCGGGAATCCCGGTGCTGGTACCGGGACAGGTGATCACCGCCGAAATCATGCACTATCTGGCTGGCCTGCTGCGGAGCCACAAACGGGTCGAATTGCACGGGATCGTCTACGACGGCTACATGCCGTGTGTGCGGGTACTGACCCCGAACGACGAGAAGGGCCTCAAAAAGCTGAAATCCTGAGGTTTTCCCCCGCTGGCGGACTTGCACACCCGGGCCGATTCGGATAAAACTAACTTCCGCTTTTCGTTCAATCAACACGCACGGCGGCTTTGGCCGCCGTAATTATTTGGCGGCCCTGGCTGGTTGAGCACCGTGCGGCTCGCGCCGGTTGCAACCCGGCTCGTTGCGGGTTTTTCTAGTCGGGACCTTGATTTTTTTGCCGGAACTTTTTTTCCTATGACGCCGCATCTGATGAACACCTACAACCGGCTTCCGGTGGCTTTCGAGCGCGGGGAGGGCGTGTGGTTGTGGGACACCGACGGGAAACGCTACCTGGACGGGTTCTCGGGCATCGCCGTGACCGGCATCGGTCACGCGCATCCGCGCCTGATCCAGGCGATCGCCGAGCAAGCCGGACGCATCATCCACGCGTCCAACTGGTACCGCATCCCGGAACAGGAACGCCTGGCCGACCTGTTGTGCCAGCTGTCCGGCATGGACAACGTTTTCTTCTGCAATTCGGGGTGCGAGGCCAACGAAGCCGCCATCAAGCTGGCACGGCTATACGGACACCAGAAGGGTATCGATCAGCCCACCATCGTGGTGATGGAAAAGGCCTTCCACGGCCGCACCATGGCGACGCTCTCGGCCACCGGAAACCGCAAGGTGCAGGCCGGCTTCGAGCCACTGCTGTCCGGCTTTGCCCGTGTGCCCTATAACGACCCCCAGGCACTCGAGCAGGTGGCGGTCAACAACAAGAACGTCGTGGCGGTCCTGGTGGAGCCGATCCAGGGTGAGGGCGGAATCAACGTACCTGACGACGGTTATCTGCCTCGACTGCGCAAAGTGTGCGACCGCCACGGGTGGCTGCTGATGCTGGACGAGGTGCAGAGCGGCATCGGCCGGACCGGCCGCTGGTTCGCCCATCAGCTCCTGGACATCAAGCCGGACGTGATGACTCTGGCCAAGGGGCTGGCCAACGGCGTGCCCATCGGTGCCTGTCTCGCCTACGGCCCCGCCGCTCAGGTGTTCCGGCCCGGCAACCACGGCGCTACGTTCGGCGGCAATCCGCTGGCTTCCACGGCCGCTTACACGACGCTTAGCATCATCGCCGACGACAACCTGTTGGAGAACGCGGTGCGCATCGGCGAGCTGATCCGCGGCGGACTGCGCGAGCGCGTCGGCGCGTTACCCGGGGTAAAGGAGATCCGTGGCAAGGGGCTGATGGTGGGGATCGACCTCGACCGGCCCTGCGGCGAGCTGGTCCAGGAGGGGCTCGAACGGGGGTTCCTGATCAACGTGACCGTCGACACGGTGGTCCGGCTGCTGCCGCCCCTCATCATGCTGCCGGCCGAGGCACAGCAGCTAGTCGACGGCGTCGCCGGACTGGTCCGCGACTTCCTGGCCGAGCCGGTCGGCGTCGCGGCCCACGGTTAGGAAGACGCGAGCGCCTGTTGCTCATGCCGGCAGTCAAGCATTTCCTGCAGTTGCGGGATCTCACCCGCCCCGAGCTCGACTACCTGCTGGCGCGCACGCGGGTGCTGAAGTCGCGTCACCGCAGCGGCACCCTGTACCAGCCGCTCAAGGGCAAGACCCTGGCCATGCTGTTCGAAAAGAGCTCGACACGGACGCGAGTGTCTTTCGAAGCGGGGATGGCTCAGCTCGGCGGCAGCGCCCTGTTCCTGAGCACCCGCGATACCCAGCTCGGGCGGGGCGAGCCCATCGAAGACGTGGCCGAGGTGATATCGAGGATGGTGGACGCGGTGATCATCCGCACCTTCGAGCAGGACATCGTGGAGCGTTTCGCAGCGCACTCGCGGGTGTCGGTGATCAATGGCCTCACCGATGAGTATCACCCGTGCCAGATCCTCGCGGATATCTTTACGTTCGTGGACCAGCGCGGCCCCATCCGTGGCAAGACCGTGGCCTGGGTGGGTGACTCCAACAACGTGTGCAACACCTGGCTGCAGGCGGCCAAGATCTTCGACTTCAACTTCCATGTCGCCACGCCGCCCGGGTACGAGCTCGAGCCCGAGCGGGGAGAGAGTTATCAGAGCATGCATCTGGAGCGCTTCGAGCAACCGCGCGAGGCGGTCCGCGATGCGGACCTGGTGACCACGGACGTGTGGACCAGCATGGGGTTCGAGGACGAGGCGGAGGAGCGCAAGCGCAAGTTCGCGGCCTACCAGATCAACCGAGACATGATGCGGCTCGCCAAGCCCGATGCCCTGTTCATGCACTGCCTGCCAGCGCATCGGGGCGAGGAAGTGGAAGCGGCCGTCATCGACGGGCCTCAGAGTGTGGTTTGGGAAGAAGCGGAAAACCGCATGCATACTCAGAAGGCACTACTGGAGTATCTGCTCCTCGGGAAGGTCGAATCTTGACAGTCGCATGCACAAAGGTTTCGGCGCAGGCTAACTTGCTCCGCAAGTTAAGCCCGGCGGTGTCGGTTTGTCTGGCGTTGTTCGCCGTCAATTCGTGGTCGGATGAAGGCTACATCACCGACAAGAACGGCTGCAAGATCGTCAACCCCAGCCCGAAGCCGCACGAGACCGTCACCTGGAGCGGCAGCTGCACGGACGGCTTCGCCGACGGTCAGGGAACCATGCAGTGGTATGACAACAACCAGCCAGGCGTTCGCTACGAGGGCACGGTGGTGCACGGTGCCCTGTCCGGCCAGGGCAAGCTCACCTTGCCGGACAGCACCACCTACGAGGGGGGGTGGCTGGACGGAAAGCAGTACGGTACGGGCACGCTCACGACTGTCGAGGGTGCGCGCTACCAGGGCGAATGGAAGAACGGCCAGCCGGACGGCCGCGGTGTGATGCGCGCTGCTTCGGGCGAGACGGTCCAGGGCATCTGGAAAGACGGCGCCTATGTCGGTCCCGCCGCCTATGTCGCTCCCGCCAAGGACGAATCGGAGTCGGCAAAAGAAAAATGAAGACCAGAGCAATGCGCACGAAGGGGAGATCGCTGGAAGGGGGACAACGCTGGACCATTTCAGGAGGCACATCCCGATGAACGCTACCTATCGCCATCTGCCCGCAGCGCTCCTGCTTCTCTGGCTCGCGCTGTCCGGCGTCGTCCAGGCGGCGCCCGATGACGACGTGGCCTGGATCGCCGACAAGCGCGGCTGCAAGGTCGCCAATACGTTTCCGCGTCCGGGCGAGAGCATCACGTGGAGCGGGCAGTGCAAGAACGGCTTCGCCGACGGCGAGGGCGTGCTGCAGTGGTTTATGGACGGCAAGGAGGATGACGTCTACGAAGGCCACCTCGACATGGGCTGGGCCGACGGCAAAGGCGTGATGACCAAATCCGATGGCGGCAAGTACACCGGTGACTGGAAGCACAGCACACAGGACGGCACCGGCCGCTACGACGCTCCCGACGGCAGCTGGTACGAAGGCCAGTGGAAGAACGGCAAGCCGCACGGCCAGGGCCAGTACCGGCGCCCAGACGGCAAGGTCTTCATCGGCGAATGGGTGGATGGGGTCTACGAACAGGACCTGCCGGACCAGCCGCAACAAGAGGAAGAAGCGCCGGACCCCAACAAGACTTGAGCGTCCAACAGGAGCAGCGCGGCAGCAATGAGTGCAATCGGCAAGGTGGTGCTCGCCTATTCCGGCGGGCTGGATACTTCGGTGATCCTGAAGTGGCTGCAGGATACCTACCGCTGCGAGGTGGTTACTTTCACCGCCGACATCGGCCAGGGCGAAGAGCTGGAGCCGGCCCGGGCCAAAGCGCAGAAATTCGGGGTCAAAGAGATCTTTATCGACGATCTGCGCGAGGAGTTCGTGCGCGATTTCGTGTTCCCGATGTTTCGGTCCAACGCGATCTACGAGGGGGAGTACCTGCTCGGCACCAGCATCGCGCGGCCGCTGATCGCGAAGCGCCAGATCGAGATTGCGCGCGCGACCGGCGCCGATGCCGTGTCTCACGGCGCCACCGGCAAGGGCAACGATCAGGTCCGCTTCGAGCTGGGCTACTACGCGCTCCGGCCGGACATCCGGGTTATCGCGCCCTGGCGCGAATGGGACCTCACCTCGCGGGAGAAACTGCTGGCCTACGCCGAGAAGCACGGCATCCCGATCGAGATGAAGCACCGCGAAGGCGGCAGCCCGTACAGCATGGACGCCAACCTGCTGCACATTTCCTACGAAGGCCGGGCATTGGAGGATCCGGCCCAGGAACCGGAAGAGACCATGTGGCGCTGGACTACGGCACCGGAGCTGGCACCCGACCGCGCGGAGTACCTGGAGCTGGAATACGGCGCTGGCGACATCGTCGCGGTGAACGGACACAGGATGACGCCGGCGCAAGTCCTGGCCAAGCTGAACGAGCTGGGGTGCAAGCACGGCATCGGGCGGCTGGACCTGGTGGAAAACCGCTATGTCGGCATGAAATCGCGCGGCTGCTACGAGACCCCGGGCGGCACCATCATGCTGAAGGCCCACCGCGCCATCGAGTCCATTACGCTGGATCGCGAGGTCGCCCATCTGAAGGACGAGCTGATGCCGCGCTACGCATCCCTCCTCTACAATGGGTACTGGTGGAGCCCTGAGCGACGCATGCTGCAGCAGATGATCGACGCTTCCCAGGCCAGCGTGAACGGCTGGGTGCGGCTCAAGCTGTATAAAGGCAATGTGATGGTGGTCGGGCGCGATTCGAAGACCGATTCTCTGTTCGACACCAGCATCGTCACCTTCGAGGACGACCGCGGGGCGTACAATCAAAAGGACGCCGAAGGTTTCATCCGGCTCAACGCTCTGCGCATGCGTATCGCGGCCAAGCTGCGGCACCGGTAGCGCGTGCTTCACGGGAGTCTAGATTGACCACTGTAACGGTCGTGAGGAAGGACGGTATCGCCGCCATCGCCGCTGACACCCTGATCAAGTGGGGCAACGCGAAGGAAAGCGCGGCCTATATCACCAACCACGACAAGATCCTGCGCGTGGGCGACAGCTATCTCGCGGTCACCGGATACGCCACCTTCAAGGCCATCCTGCGCGACTACTTCGAGCAATCCGGCGAAGACGCGCAGTTGGACACGCCAGCCAGCATCTTCCGCACCTGGAACCGCCTGCACGGAGTCCTCAAGGAGCGCTACTACCTGCTGCCGGAAGAAGACAAAGAGGATGCGCTGGAGTCCTCACGCATCGATTGCCTGATCGCCAACCCACACGGCATCTTCGGGGTAGCCGCCCACCGCACGGTGCAGGAGTTCTCCAAGTTCTACGCCTATGGCAGCGGCAGCGACTACGCCCTGGGCGCCATGTACGGCACCTACCAGGACCCCGGCGCGAGTGCTGAGCAGATCGCCCGCCAGGCCATCGAGGCGGCGGCCGAGTTCGACGACGGCACGGGGCTCCCCATCACCTCATTCACCGTCCGACTGATCGCGCCGTGAGGCGAGCGAGATGCCGAGCTTCGACATTGTCTCCGAGGTCAACGAGGTCGAGCTGCGCAATGCGCTCGATCAGGCCAACAAGGAAATCACCAACCGCTTCGACTTCAAAGGCTCCGATGCTCGCGTGGAGCACGCCGAGCACGTCCTGACGCTCTATGCCGATGACGAGTTCAAGCTGGGCCAGGTCTACGACGTCTTGATCGGCAAGCTCGCCAAACGCGGCGTCGACGTGCGCGTTCTGGAGAAAGCCAACACCGAAAAGATCGGCGGCGACAAGGTCAAGCAGCAGGTGACCGTGCGTACCGGCGTGAGCCAGGAGCTGGCCAAGAAGCTCGTCAAGCAGATCAAGGACAGCAAACTGAAAGTCCAGGCCAGCATCCAGGGCGAGGCAGTGCGGATATCGGGCGCCAAGAAGGACGTACTGCAGGAGGCGATTCAGCTCGCGCGCAAGTCGGTGACCGACTTTCCCCTGCAGTTCACCAACTTCAGGGACTAGCCCCTAGCAAGCCCCCGCACCCAGCGCCCATACGCTGCATCAGCCACCTGGTGCAGAGCATTCACGCGCAATTCCAGGTCCTGCAGGATAACCTCCACCGTCTGCACCGCCGGGCTGTCGCTGCGCTCGATCTCGCGCGCACCGCTCCGACACCAGGTGTGGACCAGGTCTTCGGTCATCTCGATATGGCACTGCAAGCCCAGATGCGGGCCTAGGGAAAAGGCCTGGTTCCGACACCAGGGGCTGGACAGGAGGCGCGTCGCGCCCTCCGGAACGGTAAAGGTTTCCCCGTGCCAGTGAAACGACACGAAGCCCCCGCGCTGCCCTCCGAACCATGACCGCGCCTCAGGCGCATCCTCAAGTTCCACGGCGCCCCAGCCGATCTCCTTAACCGGCGCGCGGGTAACCTGGCCGCCGAGCGCCTTGGACAGCAGCTGGCCGCCGAGACAATGCCCGAGTACCGGCACGTCTCTTGCGGTCG
>JBGPMS010000047.1:0-21142 GCA_041487115.1 Gammaproteobacteria bacterium | reverse complement strand
TCAGCGAAAGCCGCGGCGGTGACCAGCCGCAACTGGCTGCCGGGCTCGATGGGTTGGCCGACCATCAGCCACCACGCCTCCTCCGACCCGCCGTAAGTGAAGAAGACGGAGCCCACGCCCTGCGTAACGACGCTGCCGGCATCGGGCACAACGCCCGGCGCGCTAGTCAGCGTCAGATGGACCGCGTCTGCCGCACCCCCGTCTACGATGATGATACGGCCGGGATCGGTGACATCGACACGATTGCTTCCGGGTCCGAGCTCGAGCTGGATCGCATCGACACCGGCGTCGTAGCGAATCGCCAGCGAAGTGGCCCCGACCAGATCGGATCCGAGCACGAGGCCATTCACGCCGAAAAAGACGCCTGCCAGCGGCACCTCGGGCATCAGCAGCAGGTTCGACGGCTCGTTCGACATGTCGTAGACGAGCTTGTCGTCTCCACTCCCGCCCAGCACCGTCAATGGCGCATCGAGCGAAACCAACGAGCCGTTATTTCCGAGCGTCACCTCATCATCGCCCGCGCCCAGATCGAGCGTCGCCGCCCCTTGAAGCGCTTCGATGCTGATCTGATCGTCCCCGGCACCACCTTCGATCAAAGCACCAGCGGCGATCGTTCCCTGAATGTCGAGTGTGCTGCCGACATTGGGGAGATCGACTTCCAGAAGATGGGTGATGCCGGTGAACGCAATCAGCGTCGACGTCGACCCGCGGGTCGTGGACAGTGTCCCGGCGTCCGCCGTCGTCCGAGCGAGCACGAAAGCTGCAGCGCCGCCGCCGTCGTCGCTTACGATCAGTGTGTCGCTGCCCGTCCCGCCGTCGATCAGCGCATTGCCATACGGCACGTGCAGGATGTCGTTGCCGGCATCGCCGGCTAGCGCGATGTCCGTGGCGTCGCCGAACAACAAGTCGTCGCCGCTGCCGCCCGACAACGTGTCGGCTCCCGCGTCTCCGTAGAGCGTGTCGTTTCCGCCCTCGCCGGACAGCGAGTCGTCGCCGGCACCGGCGAATAGGAAATCGTTCCCAGCTCCGCCACGCAGGCGATCATTGCCCGAGCCGCCATATAAAGTGTCATTGCCGTTGCCTCCGTCCATGCGCCCCGTGGAAGTCAGCAGCTTGGGATCGACCACACCTGCGTCGTAGTAGGGCGCGCCGGTTACCGGATCGAAGCGCGCGTCGTAGAAGACCTGATGCGTGTTCGGGTCGAAGCTGTCGCCTGCGACGATCAGATCATCGCCGTCGCCGCCGATCATCTTGTCGTTGCCCGTACCGCCGTAGAGCTGGTCGTTGCCACCTTGACCGAACAGAGCGTCATCGCCGGACCCGCCGTAGAGCTTGTCGGCCTGATTGCTGCCCCACAGCTGATCGTTGCCTGCGTCGCCATAGAGAGTTGCCGGCCCGTCGCCCGTCATCAGGACGTCGTCACCCGCGCCGCCGTGCAGCTCGACCGGGACGGTGATGCCGGGTTTCCCCGGTTTGGAGGCCGCGATGACGATGCGATCGTCGCCGTTCCCGCCATCGCCATAGATGCGCTGCACGTCGGACGCGCGGAAGGACTGGCTGAAGCCCAGGGCGTTCACGACGATCATGTCGACGTTGTCGCCGCCGATCGGCTTGTTCGCGTCCGCCGCCTGCAGGCCTACCGTGAAGTTCTCGTCCCCATCCGTCCCCAAGTCCCCAGCGCCCCGGAAGTGAGCGTTCGGGCCCATGTTCAACCGCAGCGTTCCATCCGGCAGCAGATCCGCCAGATCGGGTTGGATGTTCTGGTCGGGCAGGCTGTAGTCGAAGTCGACCAGCGTACCCGAAGCAAGATCGAAGCTGTCCTCGAACAGGGTGATGGTGTAGGAGTCGAACAGGAGATCGATCTTAAGACCGACCCAGACATAAGCGTCCAGCGAGTAGTTGACGGCGCCGTGCACGTCGAAGATTGCCCAGGGCGCGAGCGCGAACCGCTGCTCGAGCTCGTTCAGGTGCACTTTGCCGTCCTGATTTGGGTCGTGCAGATTGAACGTGACATCCCCGCTGATCCCGCCTTCGACTCCGGCTTCGGCGATCACCGCGTTCAAGCTCGCGCTCGCCGTCAACCCGGCGTGGAACGACACCTCGGGCTCATCCACGCCGTTGACGAGATGGTCGCTGACATAGAAGCTGTTGAAGATGTCGGTGAGGTTGCCGCTCTGCTCGTAGTCGAGGATGCCGCTGGTGTCGAAGCCGAAATCGAAGTTGATGTCGGCCGAGAAGTTTCCGTTCAAGCCGACTTTGAGGAACGGCGGGAAGATCGCGAAGATCGCGCCGAGGTTGAACCCGAACACGAACTCCGGGAGGTTGAGCTGGAACAGATCGGTCGGTTTGCCGAGCAGCAAGTTGATCGCCGTGGTGAGCGCCGTATCGGACTTGAGCAGCGGGAACACCAGGCCACTGTCACCGCTCTTCTGGCTGAACTTGCCCACGCTCGTGCTGCTCGAGGCGATCTCGTCGCTCACGTCCGCCGCCTGAGTCTGACCCGGCGTCACCTCATCGAGACTGCTCTTGCCCTTGAGATCCAGCGGGTTGCCGGCGCTGTCGGTCAGCTTGAAGCTGCCCAGATGCAGCACGAGGTTGTCCGACGAGTCGGGCGAAACATCGGGGAGACTCGACAACAGCGTGAGCAGGTTCACCACTTTGAGCACGAAGTCGAGCTTCGGCACCGTACCGCTCGGAATCGCGCTCGCCAGATCGATCAGCGACGTGCTCGATGGATCGCCGTCTGCGCCGGCATCGATCGTCGGCAGGCCGATCGAGCCGAACTGATCGATCAGCTCCGGCAGCACCGGAATCGGCGCCCTGAGGGCATCGATCAGCGGCATCACCGGATCGAGCACGTCCTTGATCTCGCCCAGGATCGGTCCGACGAAATCGCTCAGAAACGAACCGAGATCGACGGTGATGTCGTTGAACTCGACCAGCGGACTGTTGCCATAGCTCACCGTCGCCGCCAGGCCTCCGGGACCGATGCGCTGCGGCGCTGCCTCGTCGGCGTCGGGCGCGATGGTCAGCGACTTGGGCGAGCCTGTCCGCGGCGCACCGCCGAGTACGGCGGCGGCCGTCGTCGCGGCCGCGTCGAACTTGAGGATCAGAGATGCCGTGTTGTCCTTCGGGTTGGCGATATCGAGGTGACCGTTCTCGAACGTGACCGTATACGGTGACTCGTTCGTCGCACCGATCGGTCGGTTGGAGTTGAGCTCGTGCTGGAGCTCGGCGGCCAGCTTCTCTCCGGTGTAGCGCCCTTGCGCCAGCGTGATCGTGCGATCCGCTCCGCCGTCGTTGATGACGAGCTTATTGTTCGCCGTGGTGACCTGGCTGATGACATCGACCTGCACCTTGTCCTGCAGCTCGGTAAGGCCGGCACCGCTCGTGAGCTGGGCGGGTCCGGCCGAATTGGGCACGTCCACGGCGCCTTGGCCACCGAGCAGCGTGCCTGCGGTCGTGAACGAATCGTTGAACCCGAGCAGCAGATCGTGGGCGTTGCCCTGAGGGTTGCCGATCTTGAGCTTGCCGTCGCTGTCGAAGAGCACCACGTAGGCCTGCGTGTTCGCCGGGTCGCGGTTCTGATTGAGCGCCCGCTCCAGCTCGTTCGCCAATTCGTCACCGGTGTAGATGCCGGGATTCAACGTAACGGTGCGATCGAGCGTACCGGAGCCGTCATCACTCACGCGCAGGGTGTTATTGAGCGGTGTGACTTCCACGCCCTGCGGGCCGGCGCTGGACAAGCCCGCGTCGAGAAAGTCCCAGTTCACGTGCAGATTGGTCCCAAGCGTCGGGAATACGGCGACGCCGGTGCCGCCGACATCGCTGCCGAAGCCGGCCTTCAGATGAAGATTGAGATCCGCGGCCGCGCTCAAACCGGCATGCACCCCGACCTGGTCGAGCTGGTTCAGTGGCAGCAGTCCTTCCCCATCCGGTCCGGTCAAATCGAGGAAGATCGTGCCGAAGACGCCGGAGTAGCCAAGCGGATTGAGCGTGCTGATGTCGTTCGGATTGGAAAAGTCCTCCGCCGTCACTTGCAGCGGGCCGAGTGTGCCGTGCGCCTTGAACACCTGGTCGTCGGGAATGACCCCATTCACTGCCTTGGTGATGTCGGAGAGCGTGACCTGGACGTTGAGCTGTGCTTCGCTCGGTGCGGACACGTCGAAGAAGAAACCGTCTTGCGCGTTGAATCCGAAGCCAAGCTTGGCCTGCCAGCCGACCGAGAGCTGGATCTGGCCTTGATCGATACCGAGATCCAAACCGAGGGCGTCGAGCCCGATATCGAAGTTGATCGGGGTGTCCAGCGTAAACAGGTTCTGGCCCAGTGTCATCGAGACGGCCAGGTTGTCCGTGTTCGAGGCACCCGTCATCTGGATGTCGGCCTCGGTGACGTTGCCCTGACCGGTGTCCTTGACGATGTTGAGCCCGCTCGGTCCCAGCGCGGCAACCAAGGCTGCCTTCAGCGTCGCCTGAGGCAGTGGCGAAGCGAGCTTCGCGTCGATGGTGAAGACGTCAACCTTGCCGTCCCCGTTGGTGTCTTGAATCACGACGGCGACGTCGGCGGCGGTCACGACGCCATCCCCGGTTCGGTCCACCAAACCCAGCGGCGAGAGCTGCTGGAATACGGCCAGTTCGACAGCAGTTTGCGCCCCTCCGAACGTCGATTGTCCCGCAGCCAGCGCGAGCGCGGCGGCGGTCGCGGTACCGCCGAGGTTGAGCCTGAAGCTGCCGTCCGAATTCAAAGTGGCGTCGGGCAGGTCGGCGGCCGTGATGTTGTCGGCCCCGCTATCCTGAAGAACGTTCGCTCCAGCCGGGCCCAACGCCTGGAACAGCGCGCTGCGCAGCGCTGCATCGCCGAGCTTCGGTGCAAGCCCCGCGCTGATCGTGAACACATTCGCAACCGGGCCCGAAGGATTCGACGACGCGATCGTGACGTCGATATCGGATGCGGTCACCGCAGCGCCAGGCGTCTTGGCGGCCAACAGATCGCGACCTTGGGCCCCAAGCGCCGCAAACGCCGCCTGCTGCACGGCCGCGATGTCGGCACTGAAGTTGCCGTCGGTAAGCGTCAACCCCGATGTATTGAACGTGTTGAAGTTACCGTGCAGATCGAGCGTGAAGCGGCCGTATACACCGTCCCCGTGGCTGGAATCGAAGGTCAATGTCGGAGCAGGACCATCGGTCGTGATGGCACCCTCGAGCACGTTGAAGCCGGTAGACCCGAAAACTTGCGTCAGCCCGCCGTTCACGCCGGCCGCGGTTTCGGAGCGGCCTTCGTCAGCGATCCTGCCCGTGACGTTGTCGCGCAGCACCTGGATCGTGTCGTTCAGTTGGCCGGCGGCGCTGCTGAGACTGCTTCCAATGAGAGGCAATGGCGTGTCGGTCACGCCGGCCAGTCCATTCTGGACGCTCGCGAGCATCCCATCGAGCCCCTGGAATGCGACGGCCACATCCGCCGACATCAGCAGGCGTGATTCGAGCGATTCGAACAGCGGACGCTTCCTGCCCGCGCGATGATCGCGCGTCGCCTGGATTCGGCGTGCGCGACGACTGCGGAAGAACAGGTCGAACAGGCTGGAAGTCGTGCGCGTTTCTGAGTCTTGCTCAGGGGTTGCCGGTCGGTTCATCGCCGCTCCATGATCGAATTGTCGAAGCACGCCGAAGAGCTGGGCGAGCGAGTGAGCACAGGGCAAGCATTGCAGCACCTGACCGGTGCTGCGTGAATTGGACTCAAGCCCTAAGACCGTCCCGGGACTTTAGTCCAATGACCGACCGATGGATACCGTGTCACTATGCTTGTCAGCTTGTCACTATCCTTAAACAATCTCGCGATCGAACCTGGAGCCGGTACCATGGCACTGCTAGGACAGTTCACCCCCGGCGCCTTGTCCACGCCACGCACCACGGGGGATAATCCGAGAATGAAGTTCCTGATCGTCGACGATCATCCGGTCGTCCGCGACGGTGTCGCGGCCCTGCTGCGCAGCGCCGGACCGGACACCGAGGTGCTGCAGGCGTGCGACAGCAGCGAGGGTCTGCGCATCGTCGACGCACGTCACGATCTCGATGCGGTCTTCCTCGACCTAAGCATGCCCGGTCTGGGCGGAGTGCCGGCGCTGCAGGAGTTCGGCAAACGGCGCCCGGACCTGCCGGTGATCGTGCTGTCCTCGTCCGAGGATCCGTCAGATGTGCGCAGCGCGCTCGCCGCTGGCGCGCTCGGCTATGTCCCGAAGTCGGCGAGCGCGCAGACGCTGTTGGCGGCGCTTCAGCTGGTGCTATCGGGCAACGTGTACGTCCCGCCGCTGCTGCTCGATGCGAGGGCCAGGGGCGGCGCTGAGACGCAGAGCGGTGCTGACGCGGCGCAGCTCACTGAGCGGCAGATCGACGTGCTGCGGCAGCTGAGCCGCGGGCTGACCAACAAGGAAATCGCCAATCGGCTCGGCATCTCGGAGAAGACCATCAAGGCGCACATGACCGCGATTTTCAAGATGCTGAACGTGTCGAACCGCACGCAAGCGGTGACCGCCGCGAGGCAGGCAGAGTTGATCTAGCACTCCTCTGCCCCTCACCCCGCCCCCCACAAGGGGACGGAGGGAGCGGCCCCCTTACCCCGCCGCCGACCCGCGCCGCCTCATCAGATTGCCGATCGCTGCGCGCAGCCGCCCGTTCGGCACCGGTTTGTGCAGCAGCAAGAACCCGCTCTGCTGCGCTTCCTTGAGTCTGTCCGGCGCCGTGTCGCCGCTTATCAGCACGCCTGGCAAGTCCTCGCCGTATTCGGATCGCAAACGCTGGATGACTCCGATGCCATTCTCTTCACCGCGCAAGCGGAAGTCACAGATGACCAGATCGGGACGCGTCGAGCGTTGCGCCAGACGCTCCATCAGCTCGCGGGACGAGCCGGCAGCGATAACCTCGTGGCCCCAGCTCTCGAGCAGGCTGCGCATCGCCTCCTGGATCCAGATCTCGTCGTCCACCACCAGGATCAACCCCGGGCGTGGAGCGCCAGGCAGCGCCGCCGGCTCGACGACGGCGGCGGCGAGCTCGGCCTCGCTCGCGAGTGGAACGGCGACTTTGAATACCGAGCCTTTCCCCGGCTGCGACCGGAACGTGAGCGGACAATCGAGCAGCGTAGTCAGGCGCTCCACAATCGCCAGGCCCAGGCCGAGCCCTTTCGCACGGTCGCGTTCCGGGTTGCCGAGCTGGTAAAACTCCTGAAACACCTTTTTCCGTTGGTCGGGCGGAATGCCGCGTCCTGTGTCCCACACTTCGATGCTCAGACGCTCGCGGCGGCGACAAGCGACGACGATGCGCCCCCGCTCCGTATAGCGGACCGCATTGGAAACGATATTGCGCACGATGCGTTCGAGCAACACCGGATCGGTACTCACGTTGGCAGAGCATGGCCGCAGAGTGAGCGGCAGGCCTTTGCGCTCGGCTTCGCCCGCGTAGTCCAGGCAAATGCGCTCGAGCAGAGGATAGATCGGAAACGCCACCGCGCGCGCCTGGATGATTCCGGCATCGAGCCGCGAGATGTCGAGCAGTGAGCCGAACAGGCCGTTCATGGCGCTCACCGACTCGTCGATATGTCCGACCAGCCGGCGCGCCTCGGCGTCCATCGCACGCTCGCGCAGCGCGCCGATGAACATACCGAGCGCATGCACGGGCTGGCGCAAGTCGTGACTGGCGGCGGCGAGGAAGCGGGATTTCGCGATATTCGCCTCCTTGGCGAGGTCGCGCTGGAGACGCAGGCTGTCGGCGAGATCCAGATTTTCGTAGCGCAGCCGCAACGATTCGACCACGTTCTCGTGAAAGCGCCGGCCGTACATCATCATGCCCGCAAGCCACAAGACAGTGACCAGGGCCAAAAACCAGTGCTCGGCGTCCCCTTGCACCATGCCCCAGAACGCCAGCGGCAGCAGCTCGGGTAGCAGGTACGCATAAAAAGCAGGCAGGTAGACCGCCTGCGAGACGGCAGCGCCGGCACCCAGCCCGCACAGCAGCAGCACCACCAGCAGCTGCTGATCCAGGTGGCCTGGCACCATCAACCACAGACTCCCCAGACCCCAGCTGAGCCCGCCTACGAAGGTCCCGATGCAATAACGTCTCGCCCAAGGACGCCAATCCGCATCCGCTGGCTTCGCTCGAAAGTAGACCCATGGTTGCAACCAGCGAGCCGCGTTCTGCACCACCATCAAAATAAGAAAGCCGGTTGCCGTCGGCCAGGAGATGCCTCCACGGTAAAGCAGCACGGCCACCAACGTGACGGCGGCCGCGAGTGACACGGCCAGCCCAACGGGAACGTTGTGATAGACCGCCTCGACCTGGCGAGCTCGAATCCGGTCCAGGTAGGACGTCGCGTCCGCGCCGCCCGCGCCTGTGCCGCGCGCGTCAGCCCGGTCGGTCGCCGGCCGTGCCAGCGATCGTGAATCGATCGGAGTCATCGGGAGGCGCTCCTGCGCCCTTCTCTCTATTGGAATCTCTCAGCCCATGGCGAGCGGATCGATATTCTGCCAGTGTGCCGCGTCGCATGCTGCGGAAGTCTCGAGAGCAACCTGCTCTGCTCAAGTTGATCATAGCGGTCTTGAACTGCTCAAATCCGCGTGATCATCCACATCAGACCGATTGTCTGTGCAGCACACCTGATCACGCGAGCGTAGAGCGTGCCAAACGACGTCAGGTCTGAACAATCTGAAAGGCAGAATTCATGAAATCAGGAATTCTGCCTTTCATGATTCGCGGCGAAGCGGCTCAATCATCTGTGACGAGCTGACGGCGGACGTGAACGAGACGCCGACGCGTCCCGTTACTAAGGCTGGCGGATATTAGGCATGCGCCGTGAGTTGTAATGGAGGCGGGGGTCGGAATCGAACCGGCGTACACGGCTTTGCAGGCCGCTGCATGACCACTCTGCCACCCCGCCGCGGGGGAAACGTGCCGCTGCCTTGGTGCCGGCCCAGCTCCGTGTATCGAAACCACAGAAGCGGGGGGAGCCGGAGGCGAGTGGCGCGGATTGCGCGCCGGCTCGAGACCGGCGTTCTTCTCATGCGATGATCAAAAAACGCAAAAAAGGGAAAGCGAAGCTAGGGATTCGATCTCCCCGGGCGCTTCGACTTCCCCGGAATTCTGGAGCGGGAAACGAGGCTCGAACTCGCGACCCCAACCTTGGCAAGGTTGTGCTCTACCACTGAGCTATTCCCGCGCGAAAGCTAACCCCGAATTATAGGGGACTGCCCTGCCATGTCAAGGCGAAAAGCCTGTAGGTGCAGGGTGTTAGTCCTGTTTTCCGAGTACGAAGGGCAGCGCCATCTTGAGGTAATAGGCCATGGACCACAGGGTGAGCGCCGCGGCAACATAGATCAGGATGGTGCCGACGTAACTGGTATCGAGCAGCCCGAACAGCGTGCCGTGATACAGCAGCAGCAGGATTGCCGCCATCTGGCAGCCGGTCTTGACCTTGCCGAGGAAGCTCACCGCTACGCTCTTGCTCTTGCCGAGCTTTGCCATCCATTCGCGCAGCGCCGAGATGGCGATCTCGCGGCCAATGATGATCACGGCGATGATGGCATCGACCCGGCCGAGCCCCACCAGCAGGATGAGCGCGGCGGCGACCATGAGCTTGTCGGCCACGGGGTCGAGGAATGCACCGAACGCAGACGTCTGGTTGAGCGTGCGGGCAAGATACCCATCGAGCCAATCGGTCACCGCCGCCACGGCGAACAGCACAGTCGCGGTCAGATTCTTTTCCGGCCCGTTGAGCCAGGTGTCGGGAAAGTAGAACACCACCAGGAACACCGGAATCAGGAGGATCCGCAGCCAGGTGAGCAGATTGGGTAAATTCAGCGGCATCATCAGTGCAACTGCTGATAGATGCGCTCGGCCAGCGCGCGACTGATGCCCTCGACCTGAGTGATCTCGTCCACGCTCGCCGCAGTCAATCCCTTGAGTCCACCGAAGCGCGCCAACAGCTTCTGACGGCGCTTGGCACCGATCCCGGCGATGCTTTCGAGCATCGACGTCCGGCGCGTTCGCCCGCGCCGGTTGCGATGGCCTGTGATAGCGAACCGATGCGCCTCGTCGCGCACCTGTTGAATGAGATGCAGCCCGGGATGGTCGGGAGGCAGGCGCAAGGCCTCGTCTTTGCCGGGCACGATGAGTTGCTCCAAGCCGGCCTTGCGCTCCTCGCCCTTGGCTACCCCCACCAGTGCCAATCCGCCCAGCCCGAGCTCTTCCAACACGTCGCGGGCAGTGGAAACTTGTCCCTTGCCGCCGTCGAGCAGGATCAGGTCGGGGAGCTTCCCCTCACCTGCCACCACCTTCCTGTAGCGGCGGTCCAGCACCTGGCGCATGGCACCATAGTCGTCTCCCGCTGCCACGCCCTGGATGTTGTAGCGGCGGTACTCGCTCTTTTTCATCTCGCCGGCCTCGTAGACAACGCACGAAGCTACGGTCGCCTCCCCCATGGTGTGGCTGATGTCGAAGCACTCGATCCGGGCAGTGGAAGCGGAAAGCCCCAGCGCAAGCTGTAGCGCCTGCAAGCGTGCTTCCTGGGTGGCGTGCAAATGCACCGCCTGCTGGATCGCTACCCGTGCGTTTGTTTCCGCCATGGCCAGCCAGGCTCGGCGCTCGCCGGCACCGGCGGCGGCGATCTGGACCGTGTGGCCGGCCTGCTCGGTCAGCAACTCGGCCAGCGCCGCAGTGTCCACCTGCTGGTTGACCAGGATCAACGGCGGGACATCGCGGTTGAGATAGTGCTGGCCGAGAAAGGCCTCCAGTGCTTGCCCCGCATCGTAGCCTTCGGCATGCTCGGGAAAGAAGCTCTTGTCGCCCCGATGCTGCCCGGCACGCACGGTGACCAGGTTTACGCAGGTCAGCCCTTCGTCTGCTGCGAGGGCCACGATATCGAGGTCGCGCGCCTTGTCGCTGCTCACGAACTGCTTCTGCCGCACGGCACGGAGCGCCCGGATCTGATCGCGGTAATTCCCCGCGGCTTCGTACTCCTGGTCGTTCGCCGCCCGCTCCATCCTGACTTCCAGCTTCTCCAGCACTTCGTCGTCGCGGCCGAGCAGGAACAACTCGGCGTTCCTCACGTCATCCGCGTAAGGGCCCTCGGCGATCAGCCCTACGCAGGGTCCCGTGCAGCGTTTTATCTGATGCAAGAGGCAGGGGCGCGAGCGGTTGGAAAATACCGTGTCCTCACAGGTTCGGATGCGAAACACCTTCTGCATCAGTTGAATGCTCTCGCGCACCGCGCCGGCGCTGGAGAACGGACCGAAATAGTGGTTGGCCTTGTCCAGCGGGCCGCGGTGGAAGCCCAGGCGCGCAAACCGGTGGCCCGAAAGGACTAGGTAGGGATAGGACTTGTCGTCGCGATAGAGGATGTTGTAGCGCGGCGCGAACGTCTTGATCAGGTTGTTCTCGAGCAGCAGTGCCTCGGACTCGGACCGGGTTACGGTCGTCTCGAGGCGGCATACCTGCGAGACCATGAGCTGGATGCGTGGCTCGAGCGACCCGGCTTTCTGGAAGTACGAGGCGACCCGCTTCTTGAGGTCGCGCGCTTTGCCCACGTACAGCACGTCGCCCGAGCCGCCGATCATGCGATAGACGCCGGGCAGGTGCGGCAGGCCGGCCACAACCTCGAGGATCTCCGCGCTGCCGGCAATGTCCGGGACGCTGGTCGGGTCGAAGGGCGGCGGTGCGGTTGCAGCCGGTGTTGTGCGCCGGAGATGGGCCGGGACCTTGGTCATCTTTTGCGCTTGTCAGTCAGACGGCAGGGCTGGCAGATGTGGGGGTAAGTCAAGGGGCAGGAGCTTGGAGGCGATGCGCTAGGCGTCCGAACACCGCTCGGAACATGGCCGCAGTGAAGCACCCGTTCTGCGTATTATAGCGGCTGCGGTTCGGGTAAAATGCGCGCTTTTTCTAAAGGTCGAGCAGTCCCATGGCAAAAGTACTGGCAACCGAAGTGCGTGCTGGCAACCTGATCGAGTGGGACAAGCGTGTATGGCGTGTGCTCAAGGCCTACCACGTACACGTGGGCGGCCGCGGCGGCGCCTTCATGCAGGTGGAGATGAAGGACATCGAATCCGGCACCAAGAACAACCAGCGCTTCCGCACCGACGAGAAGATCGAGCGCGCTTTCGTCGAGGGACGGGACATGCAATACCTGTACAACGATGGGGACACCTACATCTTCATGGACAAGCAGAACTACGAGCAGTTGAACCTGCCCCGGGAACTGCTCGAGGGCCAGGTCGAATACCTGCTGCCCAACACCGAAGTCCAAGTCAACTTCCACAACGAGCGGCCCATCGGCGTCCAGTTGCCGCCTAGCGTCGTGCTGACCATCACCGAGACCGAGCCCACGATGAAAGGCGCGACCGCCACCGGTTCCTTCAAGCCGGCCATGACCGAGACCGGGTTGACCGTCATGGTTCCACCGTTCGTAAACGGGGGTGAGAAAATCAAGGTCAACACCGACTCGGGCGAGTACATCGAACGGGTCTGAGCCGGTCCGCAACCCTTGCCCGCCGACCCCAAGCCGGCACTCAAACCTCAGTCCGGCTTGGAGAAGGGAAGAATCCGGGCCGTCTTCTTGCGCTCCGGCACGGGTCCGTCCGCCAGGGCCTGGAGCGCCTCGCGCAGCTGGCCGAACCGCTCCCACATCATCGACTGCAGGCGCACGGCAGCACCCAGAGGTGTCTTCGCCCGGCGGCGTTCCAGGTCGATCCGCGACTGCAAGGCCCGCAACCGCTCCCGGTGCTCCGGCGGCGCGTGGGCGATCAGGGCTTCGATCGTCGCTTGCCGCCGACGCTCGAACTCGACTGGATCCTCGCGCGCGAGGCGCGACCACTCTTCGACGTCGAATTCCATGCCGCCAAGTCTAGCGTTCCGCCCCCGCCTGGCTCAACAAATGTAAACCGTCAGCGGCGCGCGAACACCTTGACTACCTTCTGGCTGCCGTGGCCGCCAGGCCCGCCGACCTCGGGTTGCAGCGTAACGTGGTCGATGCCGTAGCGCTCCTTCAGTGCGTTGCGCGCCTGCTCCAGCGTCGATGTCCAGTTGGAAAGGTCGTCGAGGTCCAGATGGGCCGATAGCGCAACGCGCCCCGAGGAAATGTTCCAGATGTGCAAGTCGTGCACGCTGCGTACCCCGTCGATGCGTGCGATCGACTTTCCCACCTCCTCCAGCTTGACGCTGTGGGGCACGCCTTCCATCAGCACGTGCAGCGCTTCGCGCAGCAGATGAATGGTGGAGGCGAGGATCAGGAGCGCGATGACCAGCGAGAGGATGGCATCGATCGGCTGCCAGCCGGTGAAATAGACGACGGCGCCTGCGGCGAGTGCCGCCACCGATCCGACCACGTCCGAGGTCACGTGCAGCATCGCCGCGCGCAGGTTGAGGCTGCGCTCCCCACGGCTCAGGATCAGCACTACCGCAAGGTTCAGCACCAGGCCGATGAACGCCACCACCATAACGCCCAGCCCGTCGACATGCCCGGGCTGAAGCAGACGGCGGATGGACTCCACCGCGATGAACACCACCACCAGCAGCAGCGCCAGCCCGTTGACGAAGGCAGCGACAACCTCCGCCCGCGCCAGGCCATAGGAATGCCGCGACCCGCCCGGTCTGGCCGAGACCCAGGCGGCGAACCAGGCCAGCGCGAGCGCGAGAGCGTCGGAGAACATATGCCCCGCATCGCTGACCAGCGCCAGCGATCCGAACGCCATGCCCGCCACCAGTTCGACTACGGCGTAGCCCAGCGTCAGGGCCAGCGCCACGCCCAGCACACCGGACACTCTCGGATGAGCGTGGTGGTGGTGATGGTGATGGGGGTGATGTTCTGCCATTCGAAGTTCAAGCGTGAGAGCGACCGGACGCAGGTGAACTGACCAAGCCGGCAGCGGCGCCGGATTGAAGTTCCGCGAGCGCGGTCCGGTACACGCCATCGGCTCGCGCCTCCGCCAGCGACGCATAGGGCGGGCGAGCGTGCATGCGGGCAAGACGGTCTTCCCATCGGAGGTTCGGTTGCCAGCTCAACCCGGCAAGCAACTGGTCGGCCAAATCGGGACGATTGCACACCAGCACCATGTCGCAGCCGGCCGAGAGCGCAGCCTTGGCGCGCTCGACGATTCCGCCCGCCACCGAGGCGCCCTCCATGCTCAGATCGTCGCTGAAGATGACGCCGTCGAAGCCGATCTCCTGGCGCAGAACGCTCTGCAGCCAGATCGGCGAGAAGCCGGCGGGCGCGCGGTCGATTTCCGCGTAGATCACGTGCGCGGGCATTACTCCTGCCAGCAAACCGGCGAGACGCTGGTAGGGCACCAGGTCGGCGGCACGGAGCTCGGCGAGGGTGCGCCGGTCCACCGGGATGTCCACGTGCGAATCCTCCATCACGAAGCCGTGTCCCGGGAAATGTTTACCGACCGCAGCGACCCCGCCGCGCGCGAGTCCCGTGATCAGTGCGGCCGCCAAGTCGCTCACCGCGCCCGGGTCGCGATGGAAAGCACGATCTCCGATCACACCGCTGCGCCCGAAGTCCAGGTCCAACACGGGAGTGAAGCTGAAGTCGACACCGCTGGCGGCCAGCTCGGCGGCGATGATGAATCCCGCCGCCTCTGCGCTTCGCCGCGCTGCCGGACGATCCGCGTCCCAGAGCGCCCCCAGCCCGGCCATCGCGGGGATCGCCGTGTAGCCTTCGCGGAAGCGCTGCACCCTGCCGCCTTCGTGATCCACGGCGACGAGCAACTGTGGCGAGCGCAGCGCCCGGAGCTCCGCGGTCAATTCGGAGATCTGCCCTGGCGATGCGTAGTTGCGCTTGAACAGGATGACGCCGCCGGTGAGCGGATGCAGCAGCCGCGCCCGGTCGGCATCGCCGAGCCGGACCCCCTCCACGTCCAGCATCACCGGTCCAAGCGCCGTCGGCCCGGCCGTCATGGCCCCTGTGCCTCCAGTACGACCAGGGCGCACAACTCGCGAGAGCGCTCTGGCAAGTGCGCTCCACAGGCCGCGAGTACGACATCAGCTCCAATCCCCAGGATCATGCAGTGGCTCCACGCGCTGTGACGATCAGGCGTTTCATCTCTCGTACCGCTTCGCTCCAGCCCACGAACAGGGCATGGGCCACGATGGCATGGCCGATATTCAGTTCGCTGATCTCGGGGATGGCGGCGATCGGCTGTACGTTGTGGTAGTGCAATCCGTGGCCGGCATTGACCTTCAAGCCCAAGCCGGCTGCGTAGCGCGCCTCCAGTCGGATACGGGCCAGCTCCGCGTCTTGCTTAGCCGTATGCTCGGCCTCCGCGTAGCCGCCGGTGTGGATTTCTATCGCCGCGGCACCAGCCTCGCGCGATGCATCGATCTGCTCCCGGTCGGCGGCGATGAACAACGAGACACGAATGCCTGCGGCAGCCAGGTCGCGGCAGGCATCGCGCACCCGCGTGAAGTTGCCTTTGACGTCCAGTCCGCCCTCGGTTGTCAACTCGGCACGGCGCTCGGGCACCAGACACACGTCTTCCGGCAGGATGCGCAGCGCGATCGCCACCATCTCCGGCGTCACCGCGCTCTCCAGGTTCATGCGGGTGGTGAGCACCCGACGCAGGACCTCCACGTCGGCGTCCTGGATGTGGCGCCGGTCCTCACGCAAATGCAGTGTGATGAGATCGGCTCCGGCCGACTCGGCCGTCAACGCGGCTTGTATCGGGCTCGGATAGCGCGTCCCGCGCACCTGGCGCAGCGTCGCGACGTGATCGATGTTGACTCCGAGATGGATCATCTGGCGGGCGCTGTAGAGATTTCAGATCTGTTGCATGTCGCGCAGCAGCTGCCGCGTGTGGAGCACTTGGCCACCCAGGTAGTGGTTGAGCACGAACCGCATGAGTGCGCGGCTCTGCTGCAGCGCGAGCGGATCGCTGTAATCGTCGGCCGCCATGTTCAGCAGTGTCTTGCCCGACAGCTCGACCGGTGGCACCGGGCTCGCGTCGGACAGCATGGACGGGCCGTGCTCGAGGAGATAGGTGTAGCTCGCCGTGGCTTGGATCGGCTCGCCGTCCGCATCGTGATCCAGCAGCATGCCGTAGCCCAGCTCGCGCAGCAGCTTCTGTTCGAACCGCCGCAGCACCCAGCCCGGAGGAGTAGTGCCGGCCCGCAAGCCGTCCAAGGCCTCCTCATAGGCCGCGTAGAGACCTTGGTGGGGGTCCTCGCGCGCGACCAGCTTGAGCAGCAGCTCGTTGAGGTAGAAGCCGCACATCAGGCTCGACCCTGCGAGCTGCGCATGACCCGCCAGCCAGTCGGCCCGGTGCAGCGTGCGCAGCTCTGCCCTGCCCGCCCAGCTCAAGCTCAACGGCTGAAAGGCCATCAGCAGCCCACGCAGTGACGACTTGGGCCGTCGCGCTCCGCGCGCCACTAGGCCGAGGCGACCGAAGTTGCAGCAGAAAGCCTCCACCACCAGGCTGGTCTCCTTGAAAGGATAGCTGTGCAGCACGTAGGCGGGCTCGTCGTCGTGAACGCCACGCCGCTCCCGCTCCGTTGCCGCCGGACGCGCTGCCTTGCTCGTTGCCGGCGGATGCCTTTGCTCCGTGACCTCACTCAATGGGATACCTGCATCACTCGATTCCAAGGCTGCGCAGCGTGCGGGGATCATCCGCCCACCCGTGCCGGACCCGCACCCAGACGTCGAGGTAGACCCGGCTGCCGAACAGCTTTTCCAGGTCCTCACGCGCCTGTGTCGCAATGCTTTTCAGCTTCTCCCCGCCCTTGCCGATGATGATCGCCTTCTGTCCGGGCCGGTCCACCAGAATACTCGCGCCGATCCTGCGCAGGTTCCCGGTGGTTTCGAACGTCTCCACCTCTACCGCTGTCGCGTAGGGCACTTCGTCGCCCAGCAGCCGGAACAACTTCTCGCGCAGGAACTCGGCGGCCAGGAACCGCTCGCTGCGGTCGGTCAGATCCTCCTCCGGATACAGGGAGGGCCCTTCCGGCAGGCAAGGCCGGATCGCCCCGAGCAGATCCGGCACCTGCCGGCCGGTGCGGGCGCTGATCGGAACGATGGCGGCGAACGACCCGGCCCGCGACAACTCGCCGATGAACGGCAGCAGCCGCGTCTTGTCTGCGATCGCGTCTACCTTGTTGATCGCCAGCAGGGTCGGCCGCCCCTGCGGCAGCCGGGCAAGCGCGGCGCGGTCCTCCGCGCCGAAGCGCAGCGCTTCGACCAGCAGCACCACCACGTCGACGCTCTCCAGCGCTTCCGATGCCGTGCGGTTCAGCGCGCGGTTGAGCCGGCCCGGATTGCGGGTTTGCAGCCCGGGGGTATCGACAAACACGTACTGCGCATCCGGCATGCTCACGATGCCGATGATGCGGTGGCGCGTGGTCTGGGGGCGCGGCGAGGTGATGCTCAGCTTCTGGCCGACCAGGCGGTTGAGCAAAGTGGACTTGCCCACGTTCGGGCGTCCGACCAGCGCGATGTGACCGGCGCGGTGCGCCGCAGCCTGCTCCGTCATCGCTTTACCGCGAGCTCGTATGCGCGGCGTGCCGCAGCCTGCTCCGCGCTGCGCCGGCTCTGCCCCTCGCCCGGAGTGCGAATGTCGAGCTCCGGGATGACACATTCCACCTGGAACTGCTGCTCGTGAGCCTCGCCCCGCACGCTGACGACGTTGTATTGCGGAAGCGGCAATCGCCGCCCTTGCAGATACTCCTGCAGCAGAGTCTTAGGGTCCTTCCCCAGTCTGTCGGGGTCGAGCTCCTCCAGCAGGGGAGCATAGGCGTTGCGGATGGCGGCGGCCGCGCGATCGAACCCGCCGTCCAGGAAGATCGCCCCGACCACCGCTTCCAGACCATCGGCCAGGATCGACGGCCGCCGAAAGCCGCCGCTCTTGAGCTCGCCTTCACCCAGAAGCAGCTCCCCCCCAAGGTCGAGCGAAGCGGCGATCTGGCTGAGTGTGTCCTGGTTGACCAGGCTGGCGCGCAGCCGGGACAGGTCACCTTCGGGCAGGCGCGGAAAGCGCTCGTAGAGCAGCGAAGCGATGACGCAGTTCAACACGCCGTCGCCGAGGAACTCGAGACGCTCGTTGTGCGGGGCGCTGTGACTGCGATGCGTCAGCGCCTGGCGCAGGAGACCGGGATCGTGAAACTGGTAGCCGAGCCGGGAAAGAAGTGCCGCGTGAGCCATGCCCTGGCGCCTGGAAGCGCCGCCGCCTGAAGCCTAGTTTTTCGCCTGGAAATCGATGCAAGCGTTGAGGTTGCCGAACAGCGGCACGCGGGTGGTCCAGCTCACCAGAATATCGAACCCGTCGCCGGTCTTGGTTACTTCCAGGTCGCTGGCCCTGACCGAGTTGACGTTGTCGATGGCGGTGCGTCGATCGAAGGCGGATTGCACGTCGCGCAAGGTGCCGCCCCGGACTTCGGGCGCGCGGGCGATGTCGCTGATGATGCGCTGAACAGTCCAGTACTCGATGTACGACGGCAGGACCTTGAAGCCCATGATCGCAAAGAACACGAGCACACCGGACGTGATGAGCAACCCGATGAGACTCAGACCGCGCTGTTTCTTCATCCTAAGTTCCCTCATTTGATCGAGCGACCGATACGGCCGAGGTCGCTGAAGTTCCACCAGATCATGAACGCCCTGCCCACGATGTTGCGCTCCGGCACGAAGCCCCAATAGCGGCTGTCGCTGCTGCTGTCGCGGTTGTCGCCCATGAGAAAGTAATGCCCCTGCGGCACGGTGCAAACGAAGCCCTGCTCATTGTATTCACATTCGTCGCGGTGCGGAAACTGGCGCACTGTGGCGAGCTGGACCGGGACCTGGTCCGGGTTGATCAGGACAGCGTGCTGATGGCCGCTCAAGTCCTCGCGGAACTCCTTGGTCGGCACGTAGTTGAGGCCGGCATCGGCGTACGGGTAATCCGACACCGGCGTGAGCGGCGCCGGCTGGCCATTGATGGTCAGTTGCTTGTTGATGTACGCAACCTTGTCGCCCGGCACGCCCACGATCCGCTTGATGTAATCGAGCGACGGATTTTCCGGATAGCGGAAGACCATGACCTCGCCGCGCTTGGGCTCGCTGACCGCGAGCACCTTGAGGTTCGCGACCGGCAGCCGGATGCCGTAGGTGTACTTGTTGACCAGGATGAAATCGCCCACCAGCAACGTCGGGATCATCGAGCCCGACGGGATCTTGAACGGTTCCACCAGAAACGAGCGCAGCAGAAACACCACCAGGATCACCGGGAAGAAGCTCTTGGAGTACTCGACCCACCAGGGCTCCTTGCCCACGCCCTGCTGGATCTCGCGCAAGGCAGCTTCCTTGCGCGCCTCCTGCGTTGCTTCCGGCTCGCCCGGCCTGGGCCGTAGCTGAGCGGCGGCTTGCTCGATTGCAGCCTGCACCGCCGCATTGCGCCGCTGCCGCAGGTAAAGGAGGTCCACCAGCCACACGCCGCCGGTCACCACCAGCAGCACCAGCATGAGAAGAGCGAAGTTCATGTCCTGTCGTCGTCGGGAAAGTTTTCTTTGGGCGCGCCGCTCACTTGCTCTCCACCTGCAGGATGGCGAGGAACGCCTCCTGCGGGATCTCCACCGTGCCGACTTGCTTCATCCGCTTCTTGCCGGCCTTCTGCTTTTCCAGCAGCTTCTTCTTGCGCGTGATATCGCCGCCATAGCACTTGGCTAGAACGTTCTTGCGCAATGCCTTGATGGACTCGCGCGCGATGATGTGCGAGCCGATGGCGGCCTGCACGGCAACGTCGAACATCTGGCGGGGAATCAGCTGGCGCATCTTCTCGGCCAGCTCGCGCCCGCGCGATTGCGCCGTGGAGCGGTGGACGATGAGGGACAGGGCGTCCACGCGCTCGCCGTTGATCATGATGTCGAGCTTGACCAGGTCGGCGGCGCGAAACTCCTTGAACTCGTAGTCGAGCGATGCATAGCCGCGGCTCACCGATTTGAGCTTGTCGAAGAAGTCCATCACCACTTCGTTCAGCGGCAGCTCCCAGGTGAGCATCACCTGCCGGCCCAGGTACTGCATGTTCTTCTGCGTGCCGCGCTTGGTTGTACACAACGTCATGATCGGGCCGACGTAGTCGTTGGGCACGAGGATGGTGGCGGTGATGATCGGCTCCCGGATCTCCTCGATCTTGGATGCGTCCGGCAGGCGCGAAGGGTTTTCCACTTCGATCAAGCTGCCGTCCTGGAGCTGCACCTGGTACACCACCGTCGGCGCGGTGGTGATGAGGTGCATGTCGTATTCGCGCTCCAGGCGCTCCTGCACGATGTCCATGTGCAGCAGCCCGAGAAATCCGCAGCGGAAGCCGAAGCCCAGCGCTTGCGAGGTTTCCGGTTCGAAGCGCAGCGAGGAGTCGTTGAGTTGCAATTTCTCCAGCGCATCGCGCAATTGGTCGTACTCGTTGGCGTCCACCGGATAGAGCCCGGCGAAGACCTGAGGTTTGATCTCCTTGAATCCGGGCAGGGCTTCCGCCGCCGGGCGGCCGAACAGCGTGATGGTGTCGCCCACGCGGGCGTCCTTGAGGTCCTTGATCCCCGCGATCACGAAGCCCACCTCGCCGGCCGAAAGCTGCTCCTTCGCCAGCGCCTTCGGCGTGAACACGCCAACCTGCTCGCACAGATGCGAGGCGCGGCTGGACATGAACAGGATCTTGTCCTTCGGTGCCAGCCGGCCGTCGACCATCCGCACCAGCATGACGACCCCGACGTAATTGTCGAACCAGGAGTCGATGATCAGGGCCTTGAGCGGCGCAGCGGGGTCGCCCGCGGGCGCGGGGATGCGGGCGATCACGGCTTCGATGATGTCCTGCACGCCTTCGCCCGTCTTCGCACTCGCCAGAATCGCGTCGTGGGCAGGGATGCCGATGATATCCTCGATCTCTTCGATCACGCGATCTGGCTCCGCCGAGGGCAGATCGATCTTGTTCAACACCGGCACCACCTCGACGCCCTGCTCGGTGGCGGTATAGCAGTTGGCCACCGTCTGCGCTTCCACGCCCTGAGAGGCGTCCACCACCAGCAGCGCGCCTTCGCAGGCGGCAAGCGAACGCGACACTTCGTACGAGAAGTCAACGTGCCCCGGCGTGTCGATCAGGTTCAACAGATAGGTCTTGCCGTTGCGCGCAACGTAGTTGAGCGCGGCGGT
>JBGPMS010000046.1:0-21249 GCA_041487115.1 Gammaproteobacteria bacterium | reverse complement strand
GCTGAATATGGTCCTGGTGTATGCGATAGTCCTGCTGGGACTGAACATGCTCACCGGCTATAACGGCCAGATCTCCCTTGGCCACGGTGCCTTCTACGCCATCGGCGCCTATGTGGCGGCGATCCTAATGGACCACTTCGGCTGGCCCTACTGGGCCACGCTCCCGGTAGCGGGCCTCGTCTGTTTCATCTCCGGGTTCTTGTTCGGGCTGCCGGCGCTGCGGCTGCGTGGCCACTACCTTGCGTTGGCGACGTTCGCTTTGGCCGTGGCCATGCCACAGATTCTCAAGTACAAGCATATCGAGCAGTGGACCGGCGGCGTCCAAGGCATCGTCATCATCAAGCCCGACCCGCCGTTCGGGTTGAAGATCACTCCGGACCAGTGGTTGTACCTGTTCACGCTGGCCATTCTCGTCGTCATGTTCGTTGTCGGCTGGAACCTGTTGCGCGGACGCGTGGGGCGCGCGATGGTGGCCATCCGCGACCATCCCATCGCGGCCGAGGCCATGGGTGTGAACAGCGCGTTGTTCAAGACGCTGACATTCGGCGTAAGTGCGCTCTACACCGGCGTCGCCGGTGCGCTCGGGGCGATCGTGGTCCAGTTCGTCGCGCCGGACAGCTTCACTGCCGGGCTGTCGATCAACTTCCTGGTTGGCATCGTCGTCGGGGGCGTTGCATCCATCTCGGGCGCGCTGTACGGTGCGCTGTTCATCCAGTTCGTACCCAATTTCGCCGACCAGATCTCCAAGGCCGCGCCGTGGGCCATTTACGGCGTTTTCCTGCTGGTCTTCGTCTACGTGATGCCGACCGGTGTGGCCGGTTTCGTGCGCATGATCTTCGGCAAGCTGGCCGGCTACCGGACGGGCAGGGCAATCGCGCGGGAGCAAGAGCAAAGCAGATAAGGAGGAGAGGACCATGAAAAGCATGCACGTGCTCGCAGTGTGGCTGGCTGTCGCGACGCTCGCTGTCGCGGGTCCCGCCGTGGCGCAAAAGAAGTACGACCCGGGTGTGAGCGACACCGAGATCAAGGTCGGCCAGACCATGCCCTACAGCGGCCCGGCGTCGGCCTACGGCACCATCGGCCGCGCGGAGGTCGCCTACTTCCAGATGATCAACGAGCAAGGCGGCATCAACGGCCGCAAGATCACGCTGATCAGCCTGGACGACGGCTACAGCCCGCCCAGGACGGTGGAGCAGATTCGCCGCCTGGTGGAGCAGGACGAAGTGCTGGCCATCTTCCAGAGCCTGGGCACGCCCAGCAACACGGCGATCCAGAAGTACCTCAACGCCAAGCGCGTGCCGCAGTTGTTCGCGGCGACCGGGGCGACCAAGTGGGGCGATCCGCAGAACTTTCCCTGGACCATAGGCTGGCAGCCGAGCTACCAGGCCGAGGGGCATATCTACGCGAAGTACGTGCTGCAGAACAGGCCCAACGCACGGATCGCGGTCCTGTACCAGAACGACGACTATGGCAAGGACTATGTGCACGGCCTCCGGGATGGGCTCGGCGCCAAGGCGTCGCTGATCGTCAAGGAAGTGAGCTACGAGGTAACCGACGCGTCGATCGACTCCCAGATCGTAACGCTGCAGGGATCGGGCGCCGATACCTTCTTCATCTTCGCGACGCCGAAGTTCGCGGCGCAGGCGATCCGCAAGCGCTATGACGTCGGATGGAACGCGCTCACCTTCCTGAACAACGTCTCGCAGTCGGTCGGCTCGGTCCTGCAGCCGGCCGGGCTGGAGAAATCCATCGGGCTGGTCACGGCCTCGTATCTCAAGGATCCCACCGATCCGCAGTGGCAGAAGGACAAGGGGTTCCGCGACTGGGTCGAGTGGATGAAGAAGTACTACCCCGATGGCGACCTCACCGATATCTTCAACGGGTATGGTTACAGTGCCGCGCAGACCCTGGTGCAGGTGCTCAAGCAGTGCGGCGACGAGCTCACCCGCGAGAACGTGATGAAGCAGGCCGCCAGCCTCAAGAATCTCGAGCTGCCGATGGTGCTGTCCGGAATCAAGGTCAACACCAGCGCGACCGACTTCTACCCGCTGGAGCAGCTGCAGCTCGCCCGTTTCGACGGCAAGCGCTGGGTGCTGTTCGGCGAAGTGATCAATCCGGAGAAGTAACCCAACCCACGAGCACGATCATGACAGACAAATTTCTCAAAGACAGAGTCGCAGTCATCACCGGAGCCAGCCGGGGCATCGGACGGGCGATCGCGCTGGCGCTCGGTGGCGCAGGAGCGAGGCTGGCGCTCGCGGGGCGCGCGCAGGACAAGCTGACCGAGACGCAGAAGCTGGCACGGGAGGCCGGAGCGGAGGCGGAGACTTTCATCTGCGACGTGCGCGACGAGGCCCAGGTGAAGCAGCTGGCGGACAACGTCGTGCAGCGTTTCGGGGCCGTGCACATCCTGGTGAACAACGCCGGCACCGCCATTCGCAAGAAGATCCACGACTTTACCCTGGAGGAATGGCGCTTGGTCATGGACACCAATCTCACCGGCCCCTGGCTCATGTGCCGCCATTTCATTCCGCACATGAAAGGCCGCGGCTACGGCCGCATCGTGAACATCACCTCGATCATGGCGCACGTGTCGAGCGAGGGCCGCGGCATCTACTCCACCAGCAAGCACGGCCTGTTGGGGCTTACCCGCGGCCTGGCACTGGAATTGGTGGACGACAACATCACCGTGGTGGCCATCAGCCCGGGGTTCATCGCAACCGAGCTCACTGCACCATTGCGCGCCGATCCGTCCAAGAATGCCGCGCTGATGGCGCAGACGCCGCTGAAGCGCTGGGGCCAGCCGGACGAGATCGCCGCACTGGCGCTGTATATCTGCTCCGACGCGGCCGCCTTCATGACCGGCAACGACGTCCTCATCGACGGCGGGTGGTGCGCGCAGTAACGGCAGAAAAGCGCCGGCCCGACCCGCACACCGCGGAACCTCGCACCGCCCGGACCTTCGTGGGTCCTCATCGCCGCCGCTCAACTGGGGCGGCTCCCTCCTCGCCTGCCTGCCGCCTAGCGGCTTGCTCCTGCCCTTTCCTGTAGTCCTCCCCGGCCCGCATCCTGCGGCGCCAACCGGTTTAGGGTGGCAAAGCAGGACGCCGGCTGGGATCCAGATGCCGGCACGAAGCTTGCGGTTGTGTGATATCGGATGGTCTGTCGATGCAGCCGGCCGGGCACCAACGGCCCGCAGCATAGAGCGCGGAGCGACGGACCTCGATGGAACGAGGGGCCTAAGCGACGGGCCCCATTGGCAACGGAGCCCGGATACGCGGCCCATGCACGACCTTATTCAAGCTTGGCTCGACAATCAGTGCGCGCATATGAGCGGCGCTACTGGCGCCGTGGTCTTGGTGCTGCCACGCAACAGCACAGAGCTGGTGCCGGCCGCGCATTGGCCCCACGGCGGGGAACCAGGCGAAGAGTTGGCGGCCGCGGCGCTGGCCGCTTACGAGCGAGAGCAGGCGCTGTCGCAGCCGCGCTTGAATGGCGCGGAGCGCCCGCTCCCACTAGGCCCCATGATCTCCTGTCCGATCGAGGTGAAGGGGCGCACGGTCGGCGCCGTGGCCGTAACCTTCGACGTGAGCTTGACGCTGCCGCCCCAGGGGGCAGTCGACAGCGTGATGCGGGCGGCGGAGAACTTCGAAAACTATTTGCGGCAGGGCTCGGCGGCTGGCAAGCCCGCGGCCGGCGCTATTCCGGCCACGACCTCCACCGGCTTCGTACCGAACGATATGACCCGCACTCAATCCAGGCCGCTTGCAGCGGCCAGCGGCGCCGACCCGACACGCACAGTTCCCGGAGGGTACTCGGCGGGCCCCCCGCCGCCCGCGCCCGGCGGTATCGCTTCGTCACCCGTGCCCATGTTGAGCAACGAAGTGGGCCAACGCGCGGCCGACCTGCCGGCGTCGAACTCGGTCAGGATCCTGCAACTGCTGGCCACGGTCGAGGCGCACGAGCGCTTCGATGCGGCCGCTGCCGGCTTCGCCACCGAGCTGGCGCTCCTGTTCGGCTGCGATCGCGTAAGTGTCGGCCTGTCCGGCCGCCGCCACGTGAAGGTGGAAGCGCTGTCCCACACGACCGAGTTCGGTGCCAACCAAAGCCTGCTGCGCGACATTGGCGCGGCCATGGAAGAGGCGATCTGGCAGAGCGCGACGCTCACCTTCCCGCTGCCCGAAGGCGCGCAACCGCGCGTGGACCGGGCGCACGCCGACCTCGCGCAGCGTCACGGTTCGGCCTGGATCAGCACGGTTCTGCTGGTCAAGTCGGGTCGGCCCTGCGGTGCCATCACGCTCGAGCGCAACCGCGCCGAGGCACTCAGCCGTGCCGACCTTACTCTGTGCGAGAACATCGGTGCGCTGCTCGGGCCCTTGCTCGAGATCAAACGCACGGCGGACAAGCCGTGGCCCGCGAAGATCGCTGCAGCGCTGCGGGAAGCCACGGCGCCATTGTTCGGGCCTGGCCACCTTGGGCTCAAGCTGGGAATCACCCTGGCGCTGGCACTAGTGGTGGGTGCCGCATTCATGCCGGGCGACTACCGGGTCAGCGCGCCGGCTCGATTGGAAGGCGCGGTACAGCGCGTGATGGTGGCGCCTGCCGAGGGCTATCTGAAGCAGGTTCTCGTGCGGCCGGGCGACCACGTCAAGCAAGGACAAGTGGTGGCGGAACTGGCGGACGAAGACCTCAAGCTCGAAGAGCGCAAAGCGCAGAGCGAGCTGTCGCAGTTGGAGAATTCCTATGGCACCGCGCTGGTCAAGCAGGACCGCGCCGAAGTCGCGATCCTGGGTGCCAAGCTGGAGGAGGCCCGCGCCCAGCTAGCGTTGGTCCAGTCCCGGCTCCAGCGCACGCAGGTGACCGCACCGTTCGACAGTGTGGTGATCAGCGGCGACCTGACGCAGTCGCTCGGCGCGCCATTGAAGAAGGGCGAGACGCTGATGACGCTCGCGCCCGAGCACGACTTCCGCGTGATCCTCGAGGTCGACGAGCGCGACGTGGCCGACGTCCAACTTGGCAAGGCCGGGTCGCTGGCGCTCTCCGCGTTGCCGGGCGACACCTTCCCGCTGGAAGTGTCTCGCATCACGCCGGTGGCGGCTACCAGCCAGGGGCGCAACTACTTCGAGGTCGAAGCCAAACTCAAGGCCAAGACGGATCAACTGCGCCCCGGCCTGCTCGGCGTGGGCAAGGTCGAGGCCGGCTCGCGCTCGCTGCTCTGGATCTGGACTCACCGCGTCTCCGACTGGGTGCGCCTCACCGTCTGGTCCTGGCTGGGCTAGGAACCAGGGCGAAGGAGACGGACCTATGGAATCCTTGTTCAGTGCGCGCTGGTATCGCGTGGCGGGCCTGCATCCGCGTTTGCGTCCCCACGTGCGCGTGTCGCGCCACGTCTACCGCGGCCAGGTCTGGTACCTGCTGCAGGACACCAGTTCCGGCCGCCATCACCGCGTGGACGAGACTGCGTTCCATTTCATCGGGCGCATGGACGGCCAGCGCGTCGTCGATGCGATCTGGCACTCTCTGCTGAGCTCGCTGGGGGAGAGAGCGCCGACGCAGGACGATGCGATCGAGATCCTATGCCAGCTGAGCGACACCGGCCTGCTCCAGTGCGAGATCACGCCGGACGTGGCGGAGTTGTTCCGCCGCAGCCTCGAGCGCGGCCGCAAGAAGCGTGTTGCCATGCTCAACCCGCTTTCCTTCCGCGTGCCCCTGTTCGATCCCGAGGGCCTGCTCGATCGGCTGGCTCCGCTGGCGCGGTTCCTGTTCCGGCCGGCGGTGGCGGTGGTGTGGGCAGTCGTGGTCCTCGCAGGCCTGTTGACAGTCCTCTCCAACTGGGACGCGGTCCGCTCCTTCGCCGCGGTGCACATGCTCACGCCGCGCTATCTGTTTCTGCTGTGGCTGTGCTATCCCGTGATCAAGGCGCTGCACGAGCTCGGCCACGGCCTCGCGGTCAAGGCCTGGGGCGGGGAAGTGCGCGAGATGGGCGTGAGCCTGCTCATGCTCATCCCGGTGCCTTTCGTCGATGCCTCCGCGGCCTCGGCCTTTCCCGAGAAGCACCGGCGCGTGATCGTCGGTGCCGCCGGCATCCTGGTGGAGCTGTTCCTGGCGGCGCTGGCGGCGTTTGTATGGCTGCACGTCGAGAACGGCACGGTGCGCGACATCGCGTTCGTCACCATGCTGGTCGGTGGCATGTCCACGGTGCTGTTCAACGGCAACCCGTTGCTGCGCTTCGACGGCTACTACATGCTGTCGGACCTGCTGGACATACCCAATCTCGGCTCCCGCTCCAACGCCTACCTCGGCTATCTCGCCCAGCGCCGGCTGCTGGGCGTGCAGTCGGCCTCCTCTCCCGTAAGCGGCCCGGGGGAAGCGCCGCTGCTGTTCGGCTATGCGGTGCTGGCCTTCGCCTACCGCTGGTTCGTCGCCGGCCTGATCATCCTGTGGGCCGGTCACTTCTCGCTGTGGGCCGGGATACTGGTCGGAGCGGGGGTGGCGTGGACCATGGTGGTCAAGCCGCTCACCGGCCTGTGGCGTTTTCTCACCAGCGCACCGCAGATCTCCCGCACGCGCACCCGCAGCATGGCGGTGGCGGGCGGCATCGCCGCGGCTGTCTTGATTCTGCTGTGCGTCGTGCCGTTCCCCTTCGCTACTCGCGCCCAGGGCGTGGTCTGGCTGCCCGAGCAGGCGCGCATCCGTGCCGGGACCGACGGCTTCGTGACCGAGGTGCTGGCCAAGGACGGCCAGGCGGTGAAGCCGGGCGATCCGATCATGGTACTTGCAGACCCGGACCTCATCGCCGAGCGGCAGCGCGTGGAGGCCATGATCACCGGGCTCGACGTAGAGTACACGCGCGAGGTCTCGCGCAACGCGGCGCGCGCCAAGTCGATCGCGGAGGATGCAGCGGCCAAGCGCGCGGAGCTCGCCCAGATCGAGCAGCGCCTGGCCAGCCTGCACGTCGTCAGCCAAACCGAAGGCACGCTGGTCATGCCGCACGCACTGGACCTGCCCGGCAGCTTCGTGAGCAAGGGAGCGATCCTCGCCAACGTCCTGGGTCCGGAGCAGATCCGCGTGAAAGTGGCGGTTGCGCAGGAAGACGCCGGGCTGATCCGCAGCGACACGCGCGACGTGCAGGTGGCGCTGGCCGATCTGCCCGGCGAATCGCTGCAGGGGCAGCTCATGAACGAGGTGCCGGCAGCCACGACCCAATTGCCCACCGCTGCACTGGGCGACCGCGCCGGCGGCCCCTTCGTTACGGATCCGGCGGACAAGGATGGATTGAAGACGCTCGAGCCGGTGTTCCTGCTCGACCTGCGGTTGAGCTCCAAGACGCTCGAGCGAGTGGGCGGACGCGCGTGGCTGCGCTTCGACCACGGTGCCAGGCCGCTTGCATTCCAATGGCATCGGCGGCTGCAGCAGCTATTCCTCAAGCAGTTCAATCCGCAGAGCTGATGCGGGTGGCTGCGATCTGCACATGAGACCAGCAGCCCTGACTCACCCCGGAACCGCCCCCGGACCCTATCCGGAGCGAGCCGAGGGGCCGCGGTCCGCCACGCCGCTGTCATGGCCGCTCCTGCGCGCTCCGGCGCGCCTCGAGCAGCGGCGCTACTCCGCTTTCCTGGCGCGGGTTCACTCCCACGACGCGGCGGTGTGCGCTCTGTCCGCGAGCGGCTTTCAATCGCGGCTGAAAGATTTGCGTGCCCGTCTGGCCGCCTCGTCGTTCGCCGACGCAGCCACGGCGGAGGCCTTTGCGCTGGTGCGCGAGGCGGCACGCCGGCAGCTCGGCCTCACGCATTACGACACTCAGCTCATCGCCGGCAAGATCATGCTCGGCAACCAGCTCGCGGAGATGGCCACAGGCGAAGGCAAGACGCTGACTGCCGCGCTCGCTGCCGCCACCACCGCACTCGCCGGCACGCCGGTGCATCTGATCACCGCCAACGACTATCTGGTCACGCGCGACGCGGAACTGCTCGCACCGGTCTACCGCGCCTTAGGGTTGAGCGTAGGCACCGTGACGCGGCCCATGGATCAGGCGCAGCGGCGCGCGGGCTACGGCTGCGACATCACCTATTGCACCGCCAAGGAGCTGGTATTCGACTATCTGCGCGACCGTCTGGTGCGCCGTACGGCGGCGAGCGACTTGCACGAGCGCGTACGCCAGGTGGATGCGGACGCCTCGCCGCAGGCGGGGCTGCTGTTGCGCGGGCTGTGGTCGGCACTGATCGACGAAGCCGACAGCATCTTGATCGACGAAGCGCGCACCCCTCTGGTGTTGTCCCAGTCGCGCGTCAATCCCCAGCAGCAGCAGTACGTCCGGCAGGCGCTGGAGATCGCGGGGCGCCTGCGCTCAGGGGACCACTTCCGGGTCGACCTGGCGGCGATGGGAGTGGATCTCACCGATGCCGGACGCGCCATGCTGGCCGCGCAGGCGGCTGCGCTCGGCGGGCTGTGGCAGGACCGCCGTCACCGCGACGAGATCGTCACGCTCGCGCTGGCGGCGCGCCACGTGTTCCTGCGCGACCGCCACTATCTGGTGCGCGACGACAAGATCGTGATGATCGACCAGACCACCGGCAGGCTCGCGCCGGGGCGCGTGTGGTCGCGCGGCCTGCATCAACTGATCGAAGAGAAGGAAGGCTGCACGCCCAGCGGCGAGACGGAAACCATCGCCCAGATCACCTACCAGCGTTTCTTCCCGCGCTACCTGCGCCTGGCTGGGATGAGCGGAACGCTCACCGAAGCCGCGGCTGAGCTGCGCTCCGTATACGGGTTGAGCATCGCCCGCGTTCCACTGCGCAAGCCCAGCCGCCGGGTATATTTGCCGGTCCGCGTGTTTGCCACGCGCGACGAAAAATGGCAGGCGGTGGTGGAGCGGGTCGACGAGCTGAGCCGCGCCGGCCGGCCGGTGCTGATCGGGACCGACTCGGTGGCAGACTCCGATGAGCTCGGCCGGCGCCTTGCGGTGCTGGGATCGAAGCACGCGGTGTTGAATGCCCGCCACGATGCCGAGGAAGCTGCCGTCGTCGCGGGCGCGGGACAAGTCGGCAGCGTCGTGGTCACCACGAACATGGCAGGACGCGGAACCGACATCATCCCCGGCCCCGGCGTGCGCGAGCTTGGCGGCCTGCACGTGATCTGCTGCCAGCACAACGCGTCTGCCCGCATCGACCGTCAATTGCAGGGCCGCTGCGCGCGCCAGGGCGATCCCGGCAGCGTGGAGACGATCCTGTCGCTGGAGGACGCGCTCATCTCGCGCGTCTGGCCGGCATGGCTGCGCGCGCTGCTGAGCCCGGCGCCCGGCGCGGGCCAGGCGCTTGCAGCCTGGGTCGGCCGACTGCTCACCTATCTGCCGCAGAGGCTGGAGGAACGGCGGCAGCGCAACGAGCGCAAGGCGCTGCTGGCGCACGACAAGCAGGCCGAGCGCCGCCTGTCCTTCGCGGGCAGAGGCGAATAGGGGATGCGAGCGATGAGCAAAGCCTCTCCTGCCCGCTGGCGGCCCGTGGTCGAGGAAATCGAACCGCGCATTCTTTATTCCGCTGACTTCAGCCCGGTGCTGCTCGATGGCGCTCCGGCAGCGCCGGTGGCCGAGCACCGGATCGTCGACGCGACCGGTGAGTTCATTTCGAACGCGGCGTCTGAGCAGCAAAGGCGCGACCACGAGGTGGTGTTCGTCGACACCGCCACGCCCGACTATCAGAAGCTGGTCGCAGATATCAAGGCGCAATCCGGCCCGGGGCGCCAGCTCGACGTGGTCCTGCTCGATCCTGGCACCGACGGCGTCAGCGAGATCAGCGCCACGCTCGCGGGCATGAAGGACGTGAGCGCGGTGCATCTCATCGGCCACGGTGCCGACGGCCAGATCGAGCTTGGAGCCACGACGCTCAACTTCGATTCGTTGCTCGAGCACGCGTCCCAGATCCAGGGATGGGGCCAGGCGCTCGCCCCGGGCGCGGACCTGCTGATTTACGGCTGCGACGTGGCGGAGCATGCCGACGGCCGCGCCCTCATCGATGCGCTGGGGCGTCTCACGGGCGCTGACGTTGCCGCCAGCGAAAATCTGACCGGTGCCGCGGCCAAGGGGGGCGACTGGAACCTCGAGTATGCGACCGGCAACATCGAGGCGTCGATGGCGGTGAGCCGGTCCGAGCAAGCGACGTGGAGCTGGTTGCTGGACGTCAACTCCAAGATGCCTTCTGTCACGGCAGCGACGGACCCGGCCGCTACCCCGGATGCGCAGCAGGCCTCCGCTGCTGCCGATTCACCTCAGCAACAAGCCGCACCGCCAGAGACGCAGGTGCAGGATGGTGGATCGACGCCGTCAGCCGCAGCTGCCGCGAACGCCCAGGTAACGATCGCTTCGCTCCCGCTCGCGTTCGAGCAGAACGTGGGGCAGGCCGGTGCGGACCTGGAGTTTCTGGCGCAGGGCAGCGGTTACGCGGTGGGGCTGGTCGGCGGAGATGCGCTCATCGCCCTGCAGGACGGGGCTTCGAGTCACCTGGTGCGCCTCGACGTGGTGGGCAAGAACGCGAATACCATCGCGTCCGGCGACGGCCTGCTGGAAGCCAAGAGCAACTATCTCGTCGGCAGTCAGGACCAGTGGCACACCGGCATCGACAACTACGGCGCGGTGCGCTACGACAACGTCTACGATGGGGTCGACCTGCGCTATTACGGCAACCAGCGCCAGCTCGAGTACGACTTCGTCGTCAACGCCGGCGCCGATGTCAACGCCATCCGGCTCAAGTTCGAGGGCGTGCAAAGCCTGTCGATCGCGGACAACGGGGACCTGGTCCTGACGCTCGACAGCGCCGGTCACCGGCTTTTCTTCCAGGCCCCGGTGGCCTACCAGGATGGCCCCGACGGGCGCGAAGCGGTGGCCAGTCACTACGTGGTCAACCAGGACGGTACCGTGGGATTCGAAACCGCGCCCTACGACGCGAGCCGGGCGCTGGTGATCGATCCAGTGTTGTCCTACGCCACGTATCTGGGTAGCACGGGTACCGACGGAGCGACAAGCATAGCGGCCGATGCGGCCGGCAACGTGTATCTCACCGGCTATACCGCATCCACCAACCTGCTCGGGGGACTGCTGGGACTCAACAGCGACAACGTCTTCGTCACCAAGTTCTCACCTGACCTGAGCTCCGTGATCTATTCGAGCTACATCGGCGGGAGCGGCTTGAGCGTCACCAACGAGGGCGCCGCGATTGCGGTCGATCAAGGCGGGAATGCCTACGTTACCGGGCTCACGACCTCTAGCAGCTTCCCGGTCGTTTCCGCCTACCAGTCCACTTTGAAGGGTACGCAGGACGCGTTTCTGTTCAAGCTCAACGCGGCGGGCAGCGCGCTGACCTACTCCACCTACCTCGGTGGCTCCGGCAATGCGGACATCGGCTACTCCGTGGCGGTCGACAGTTCCGGCAGCGCGTACGTCACGGGATACGCTTCCTCCAGCAACTTTCCGACCACAACTGGAGCCCCGGACCGCAGCTATTCGGGCGGAGACGCCTTCGCGGCCAAGTTCACTCCGACCGGCAACGCGCTGGTCTACTCGACGTTCATCGGCGGCTCCGGCTCGGACATCGGCTACGGGATCGCGGTCGACAGCTCCGGCAACGCGGTTGTCGTCGGCGAGACCGGCTCGAGCAATCTGCCGACAACGGCGAACGCCCTTCAAAAGACCTACGGCGGCAGCAACGATGCATTCGTGACCAAGCTCAACGCCACCGGCACCGCCTTTACCTATAGCAGCTACCTGGGCGGGAGCGGCACCGATGTCGCGTTCATAGACGCCCTCGACAGTTCGGGGAAGATCTATGTGACTGGCCAGACCGGCTCCAAGAATTTCAACGTCACCATAGGTGCCTTTCAGACCGCGAGATCCGGAGCCAACGATGTCTTCGTATCCATCATCGATCCGAGCCTGAGCGGGACAGCCTCCCTGGTCTATTCCACGTACCTGGGTGGCAGCGGCTCGAATGACGCCGGTCTGGGCATTGGGGTCGACGCGGCCGGTCGCGTCTACGTGGCGGGCCAGACCAGCTCGCCGAGCCTGCCCGTCACGGCGGACGCCTACCAGGCCACCCGTGGCGGAGGCGCCGACGCTTTCGTCGCGGTCATCAACCCACTGGGCGCCGGCGCGAGCGACCTGGTCTACGGGAGCTATTTCGGAGGCAGCGGCAGCGACAACGTAAACGGCACGTTCTACAGCGGCGGGAAATTCTACCTGGCGGGGGATACCTCCTCCACGACGAAGATCGCTACCGCCGGGGCTTACGATACCAGCTATGACGGCGGTACCAGCGACGCTTTTGCCGCGGTCTTCACCCTCGACGTTGCGCCCACGGTCACGGCTTCGGCCGGGCCGCTCGCGTATACCGAGAGCGACGGTCCGATAGCGCTCGATCCGGCGGTCACCCTCACCGACACCGACAGCACGTCCCTCGTGGGCGCGAGCGTTCAGGTCACTGGCAACTACGCCGCCGGCGAGGACACCTTGGCGTTCAGCAACGCCAATCCCTGGGGCATCACGGGCGCATGGAATGCGACGACAGGCGCGCTCGCGCTGACCGGCAGCGCGAGCGTCGCCAACTACCAGGCGGCGCTGCGTTCCATTACCTACCAGAACAACAGTCTCGCACCGAACACTGCGACCAGGACGATAACCATCACGGCCAGCGACGGCATCCTGACGAGTCCGCCTGCCACGCGTCAGATTACCGTGACCGCCGTCAACAACGCTCCGGTCCTGACCGCTCCGTCGCCCCAAACTACCAAGGAGAACAAGCCACTGACGTATTCAGTGGCCAATGGCAATGCGTGGAGCGTCGCCGACGTGGATGCCCAGGGCAACCCCGAGCAGGTCACGCTCAGCGTGACGAACGGCGCCCTGACGCTGAGCGGCACGGCGGGGCTCACGTTTACCAGCGGCACCGGGACCGGCGACATCAGCATGGTCTTCAGGGGCACGCTGGCGGCGCTCAACGCGGCCCTCGATGGACTGACCTACACGCCCACGGCGCTCTCTACCGGCACCGATGCCTTGATCGTCGGCCTAGACGACCTCGGCAACACCGGCGGCGGCGGGGCGCAGGCCGTCTTGATCAGCGAGGCGATCAACGTCACCTCGGTCAATCAGGCGCCCCACGGCGCCAGCAACGCGGTGAGCCTGCTGGAGAACGGGTCGTACGCTTTCGCGAAGGCGGAGTTCGGTTTCAGCGATCCGAACGACGCGCCGTCCGATATTCTCCAGGCGGTGAAGATCACTACCGTGCCTTCTGCCGGAACGTTGATGGACAACGGAGTGGCGGTGAGCGCAGGCCAGTTCGTGACGGCCGCCGAGATCGACGGCGGCAAGCTGATCTTCACTCCGATCACCAACGCCTGGGGCAACAACTACTCTTCGTTCACCTTCCGGGTCCAGGACGACGGTGGGGTGGTAAACGGTGGCGTGGACACCGATCCCACGCGGCGCACGATGACGATGAATGTGGCCCAGGTGGACCAGGCGCCGCAGGGCACCAGCAAGATCGTGAGCCTGCTGGAGAATACCCCGTACGTGCTGCAGGTAGGCGACTTCGGCTACAGCGATGCGGAGACGCCAGCCAACACCCTGCTCGCGGTCAAGATGACCACGCTGCCGACCGGGGGCATTCTTGCCGACGACGGCGTGACGGTTACGGCAGGGACGTTCATAGCGGCGGCCGACATCGCCAGCGGCAAACTGGTCTATACACCGGCCCCGGGAGCTTTCGGCACGGCCTATGACAACCTCACCTTCCAGGTCCAGGACGACGGCGGCACGGCCAACGGTGGCGCCGACACCGACCCGGCTCCGAAGACGCTGACGTTCAACGTGGTGCAGGTCAACACCGCCCCGAGCCTGTCCGGGGCGAACGACCTGACCGCGATCGACGAGAACACGTCGAGCAATCCCGGCACGCTGGTGTCGGCGCTGATCGCGGGAAACGTGACCGACGATCCCGGCGCGGAGCAAGGCATCGCGGTCACCGGCGTGGACAATAGCAACGGAACCTGGCAGTACACGATGGATGCGGGCAGCACCTGGAACAACTTCGTTGCGCCGAGCCCGACCAGCGCCCAACTGCTGGCTGCCGACACCAACACCTTCGTGCGCTTCGTTCCCAATCTCTACTGGAACGGCACGGTGAGCGCCGGCATATCGTTCCAGGCCTGGGATCAGACCACCGGGGTCGCGGGCAGCACCGCGGACACCACGACCAGTGGCGGGACCGCGGCCTTCAGTTCCGCGACTGCGAGCTCAAGCATCGTCGTGAATCTGGTGAACCAGCCCCCGCGCGGTGGCGACGACACCGTGACCCTGCTGGAGAATAGCTCCTACAGCTTCGCCGCAGTGGACTTCGGCTTCAGCGATCCCCACGACAACCCGGCCAACAACCTGCTCGCGGTCGAGATCACGACGCTCCCAGCGCCCGGCTCGTTGCTCGACAACGGCGCGCCGGTGACCGCGGGCCAGTTTGTTTCGCTTGCCGACATCGACGGCGGCAAGCTCGTCTTCACTCCAGGCACCAACGATTGGGGCAACGGCTACTCCGCGTTCACCTTCCAGCTGCAGGACGACGGCGGCACGCTGCGAGGCGGTGTCGACACCGATCCCACCGCGCGCACCATGACGATAGACGTGACCGAGGTGAACCACACGCCACAGGGCGCGAGCAACACGGTGAGCCTCCAGGAGAACGGTGTCTACGTGTTCGGAACGGTGGACTTCGGCTTCAGCGATCCGAACGACAGCCCGTCCAACAACCTGCAGGCGGTCCAGATCACCACACTGCCCGGCGCAGGCAGCCTGACCGACAACGGGGTCACGCTCACCGCCGGGACCTTCGTATCCGTTGCCGATATCAGTGGGGGCCGGCTGATCTTCACGCCCGCTACCAGCGCCTGGGGCGCCGGTTACGCAGCCTTCAGCTTCCAGGTACAGGATGATGGTGGCACGGGAGCCGGTGGCGTGGACGTGGATCCAACGCCTCGCACGATGACGATGAACGTCGACCAGTTCAACCACGCACCCAGCGGCACGAGCAACGCCGTGACCCTGCTGGAAAACGGCACCTACACCTTCGCAGCCGCCGACTTCGGCTTCAGCGATCCGAACGACAGTCCGTCCAACAATCTCGGGGCGGTGGCGATCACGACTCTGCCCACCGCCGGCACGCTTACTGACAATGGCGCAGCGGTGAGTGCTGGCCAGCTCGTGTCGGTCGTCGACATCGACGGCGGCAAGCTGATTTTCACGCCCGCGGTCGACGACTCGGGCAGCAACTACGCGAACTTCAGCTTCCAGGTCCAGGATGACGGAGGCAGCGCAAACGGAGGCGCGGACACAGACGCCACGCCCAAGACGATGATCATCAACGTGACCTTCGTCGACCAGACGCCGGCGCCGGTCGCTAATCCTCCGGTCGCAGCCCCGCCCGCCCCGCCGCCCCCGGTCGGTACACCGAACCCCCCCAGCTCCGGTCCGACAACTCCGGCCTCACCGCCGCCTCCGACCGCACCCTCGACCGGCGAGAGTCCCGGTTCTTCGGGTGGATCGACGCCGGGCGCTGGCTCGGGCTCGGGAGGCGAGGTCGCGCAGCCAGTCGATGCCGGTCTCCCCGCTCAAACCAGCGCAAGCGGGCGAACGTCCCAATCTTGGGCAGCCGCCGGCAATGACGGGAAGGGCCGGGGAACGGATCCGATCAAGGCCCAGTCTGCCGGGCCGGGGTTCGCTGGTCCTACCATCGGCGGCCCCGCGCTGATCGGCGGCTTTGGGCAGGACGCCATGCCGTCGGCGCAAACGGAAACGTTGACCATCTCCGCATCGGATCCCGGTTTCGCGCGGGGGTCGGAAGCGGTGAGACTGGAGGCTTACAGATCCTCGCTGGGAAACAGAGCCTGGGTCGGTGAGCTCAATCGGATGCGCGAGGATGCCGGCGCGGAGGTCAAGATTCAGCACAAGATCGTCGTCGACTCCACGGTGGCAGTCACCGGCGCCATGTCGGTGGGCTACGTCATCTGGCTGCTGCGCGGTGGACTGCTGCTGAGCAGCCTGCTGTCCTCTCTGCCCGCGTGGCACATCGTCGACCCGATGCCGGTGCTGGCGCGGTCGGGCCGGTCGGAAGACGAGGGCGAGGGCGACGATCCGCTCGAGAAACTGTTCGGCCGCGCCAAGGCCGCAGTTGGACTCGGGCGAGGTGGGGCGGCCCGCACCACAGTTGAGCACGCGGCTGCGCACGCAGCCGAGACTGCGCCCGGGCCCAACGCTCCAGTAGCTGTGATTGCGCCCGCGCCCGGCGCACCAATGGCCCTACCGGCATGAGCCAGGAGCTCGAACCATGAGACGCTTCATCAAACGCCCGGGCACCCGCTTCTTCGTCAGTCTGGGGCTGGTCTCGCTCGTGTCCAGCGTGCTGCTGCTCGCGATCTATCTCGAGATCGTCCCCGATCGCATCAGCGCCGTTCGCGTGGGACGCGCCACGCTGTCCGAGTCGATCGCGGCCAGTACGTCTACTTTCGCCAGCCAGGCCGACATCCCACGCATGCAGGCCGTGCTGAACTTCCTGGTCGAGCGCAACCCGGACCTGCTCTCGGCTGCGGTAAGGAAGTCGGATGGCACGTTGGTCGTGCAGGCGGGCGAGCACGCGAACAACTGGCAAGACATTCCCGGCGCTTTTTCCATCGATTCGCAGGTGCAGGTGCCGATTCTCGCCGGGCAGGAGGACTGGGGGCGGCTCGAGCTGCGCTTCAAGCCTCTGGTTGCCGCCGGCTGGCGCGGCTACGTCCAGGACGCACGCATCGAGCTGGTCGCGTTCATGTCGCTGTGCTGCTTCGTTGCGTTTTACTTCTACCTGGGCCGGGTGCTGCGCCAGCTGGATCCGTCGAGCGCGGTGCCGGCGCGGGTGCGCGCCGCTCTGGATACCATGGCGGAGGGGCTGCTGGTGCTCGATCTCAAGGGCTACATCATGCTGGCCAACCAGGCCTTCGCCCTGGTGGTGGACAGGACGGCGGAAAAGCTGACCGGCCGCCACACCTCGGAATTCTCCTGGCTTGCGCCCGACGGCACAGGCCTCGAGAAAGACGAATATCCCTGGACCCGGGCGCTGCGTGAAGTGCTGCCCCAGCGCGATGACCGCGTGTGCCTGCAGGACAGCGAAGGGAAGCTGCGCTCGTTCCTGGTCAATTCGTCTCCCGTCCTGGGCAGCAGCGGCAAGCCCGGCGGCGTGCTCATCAGCTTCAACGATGTCACCGAACTGCAGGAGAAGGAAGTCGAGCTGCGCGCCGCCAAGGATGAAGCCGAAGCGGCCAACCGCGCCAAGAGCGACTTCCTCGCCAACATGAGCCACGAAATTCGCACGCCGATGAACGCCATCCTCGGCTTCACCGACCTGCTCAGGCGCGGCTACCACAAGAGTGAAGCGGAGATGGCCAAGCACTTGAGCACGATCCACTCCAGCGCCAAGCACCTGCTCGAGTTGATCAACGATGTTCTGGATCTGGCCAAGGTCGAGTCCGGCCGCATGGAGCTCGAAAGCGTCCCCTGCGCGCCCCACGCCATCATCCGCGACGTGGTCGAGGTCCTTTTGGTGCGGGCGCAGGAGAAGGGCATCTGGCTGCGGTTCGAGTGTGCCGGACGGGTCCCCGAGACCGTACTCACCGACCCGTCGCGGGTGCGGCAGATCGTGACCAACCTCGTCGGCAACGCGCTCAAGTTCACCGAGCGCGGCGGCGTCACCGTGGTCCTCGGCGTGCGTTCGGGTGGCTCCGCTCCGGCGCTCGCCATCGACGTAATCGATACCGGGATCGGCATTCCGACCGAGCGCCTGGAGGCGGTGTTCGAGCCGTTCACCCAGGCGGAAAGCTCGACCACCAGGCGGTTCGGCGGGACCGGCCTGGGATTGACCATCAGCCGGCGCTTCGCCCGCGGGCTGGGGGGTGACATCGTCGCACACAGCGAGATCGGAAAAGGAAGCGTGTTCGCCGTGACCCTTGCCCCGGGGCCCCTGGCCGGCGTGCGCATGTTGAGCCCCGAGGAAGCGATGGCGCGTCCGACTCAGGCCATCGCGGATGCCGATGCGGTCTGGGAGTTCCCGCGCGCGAAGATCCTGGTGGTGGACGACGGAGAGGCGAATCGCGACCTGGTGCGATTGGTGCTGGAAGAGGCAGGGCTGGGGATCTCGGCGGCGGAAAACGGTCAGGTAGGACTGGATATGGCATTGCGCGAGCGCTTCGACGTGATCCTGATGGATATGCAGATGCCGGTCATGGACGGCTTCACGGCGACGCGCGCGCTGCGCCAGCACGGCTCGAAGGTGCCGATCATCGCCCTGACGGCGAACGCGATGAAGGGCTTCGAGCAGGAGGTCATGGCGGCAGGGTGCACCGGTTATCTGACCAAGCCGGTCGACATCGACCTGCTGCTGCAGACGCTGGGCGACCTGCTGGGCGGACGGCGGAGCACACGCAACGCCCTCAAGAAGGTGCCGTCGATGCCGATATCGGTCAATCGCGGACAGCCGGGCCGCGCTGCACCTGTGGCTTCCCGGCTGGCGGATCATCCGCGCCTGCGGGCGGTCGTGCGCAAGTTCGCGCTGCAGATGCCCGAGCGCATGGCAGCGATCGAGCGGGCGTGGAACGGCCGCGACTTCGACGCCCTGGCCTCGCTGGCCCACTGGTTGAAGGGGTCGGGTGGCACCACGGGTTTCGACGCCTTCACCGTGCCGGCCCGGACCCTCGAGGAGCTGGCGAAGGCGAAGAGTGAGGAGCGGACCGCGGAGATCGTCGCCGATCTGCGTCAACTCGTCGAGAATCTGGTAGTCCCGGCCGGAGAAGAGACGGCCCCCGTCGGCTGACGCCCGGCCAACATCCCTATGAACATCGCTGACGACATCGAGCTGATGGACGCTCCAGTAGCGCAAGGCCTGGCAGAGACGCCCGCGCTGCAAGCTCCGGCACCGGACCCTGTGGTGCCTCAATTCGATGCTGACAACACCGAGCTGATGGACGTTGCAGTAACGCAAGGCCTGGCAGGGACGCCAGCGCTGCAAGCTTCAGCACCGGCCGCTGTGGTGCCTCGATTCGATCCCACGGCAACGCTCATCCGCCGTGGCGCCTTCCCGGTGATGAGCGACACGGACGGTCCGCTGGCGGCGCTGAAGGGGTCCACCGTCATGATGGTCGACGACGATCCGCTGATGATCGAAGTCGTACAGACCTATCTCGAGGAGGCCGGCTATACCAGCTTCGTGACCACCAGCCGCCCCACTGAAGCCATGCGGCTGTTCAACGAGCAGCGGCCCGATATTCTCCTGCTGGACTTGATGATGCCCGAGGTCAGCGGCTTCGACATCCTGGCGCAGGTTCGCGCGCATGAGGAGTTGCGCTACACGCCGGTCATCATCCTCACAGCCGAGAGCGATCCGATGGCGAAGTTGAAGGCATTGGAGCTGGGGGCCACCGATCTGCTGACCAAGCCGGTCGATTCCAGCGAGCTGCGGCTGCGGCTGCGCAATGCTCTGGGCTTCAAGGCCTATCAGGATCGCCTGGCCGACTTCGATGCGCTCACCGGGCTGCCCAATCGGCGCAAGTTCCGCTCTGAGCTGGAGGCGGCGCTCGCTCGCACGCAGCAATCGCGCGCTTGCGCGCTGTTGCATATCGATCTGGATCGGTTCAAGCAGATCAACGACACGCTGGGTCATCGCGTCGGCGACAAGCTGCTGTGCGCGGTGACGCAATTGCTGCAGCGGACGCTGTCCGATGCCGAGGCCACAGGGTGGCCCGCGAGCCGAGAGGCCGACAAAACAGTTGTTCTATCGCGCATCGCGGGCAACGGCTTTGCCGCCGTGTTGCCTCATCTGCACAATTTAAAAAAGGCGGATACCGCGGACAGCATCGCGCGCCGGCTGCTCGCCGCCCTCAGAGAGCCCTTCCGCATCGATGAGCACGAGCTGTTCGTAACCGCCAGCATCGGCATCGCCGTGTCTCCGGGAGACGGCCAGGACGCCGATGCATTGCTCAAGCACGCCGAGATGGCGATGTACCAGGCGAAGCACCGGGGCAGGAACACCTACACTTTCTACTCCGGGAAGATGAACGCTCACGCGCTGGAGCGGCTGACGCTCGAGAATCAGCTGCGCCGCGCAGTCGAGCGCAACGAATTCGTGCTCTTCTACCAACCCAAGGTCGACATAGCTGCCCGCCGCATCACGGGCGCGGAAGCGTTGGTGCGCTGGAAGCACCCGGAACGCGGGATCGTGTCCCCCGCGGAGTTCGTCCCGATCGCGGAGGAAACGGGCCTGATTGGTGAGATCGGGCAATGGGTGCTGCGCGCAGCTTGCACGCAAGTCAGCGCGTGGATGCAGGCGGGCCTTCCGCCCCTGCTGGTCTCGGTCAACGTGTCTGGTGCGCAGTTCAAGCAGCGCAAGGTCTGGCATGCCGTACGCGGCGCGCTGGCCCACAGCGGGCTCGCTCCGGCTCAGCTGATTCTGGAGTTGACCGAGAGCATGCTGTTCGAGAATGCGTCCGACAGCATCGAGATGCTGCACGAACTGAAGGAAATGGGCGTCAAGCTCGCCGTCGACGACTTCGGCACCGGCTATTCGTCCATGACCTACTTGAGCCGGTTTCCGATCGACGAGTTGAAGATCGATCGCTCTTTTGTTCAGGGTCTGCCGAAGGAGAGAAACGCCGTTGCGATCGTCGGCGCGATCATCGCCCTGGCCCGTGAGCTGGGGCTGAAAACGGTTGCCGAGGGGGTCGAAACCAAGGAGCAACTCGAGTTCCTGAAAGCCCGTCGCTGCGACGAATACCAGGGCTATCTCTGCAGTCGTCCCGCGCCCGCGGAGCCCTTTGCCAACCTGGTGCGGCGGTCGATGTCTCACTAGGGCGACCACGCATCGGCGGGCGGCCGTTGGCGGGTCACGCGCCCGGTGCATGTGACGCAGACGGGCATGTTGCGTGTGCGTTTGGCACCGATGGCCGGCGCCTTTTCGCGCGACGGCCCTGAAACTCAAATAAATCGTGGCAAGAGCGCACACCGGTGTACGGCAGGCGCACGTCGGGGGCGCCGCCACCGCCTCGGCAGGCACCGCGCGCCTTGCTTGCAGGCGCCGGCAAGCATTTGTTCGCCCAGTGAACGCTACCGCTCGACCCCTCACCAGCACCGCTCGTCTTTGACCGACCCGTCTCGGCAAGCTCCTTGCATAAAGCTCCTGTGGGACAGGCGTT
>JBGPMS010000045.1:0-21932 GCA_041487115.1 Gammaproteobacteria bacterium | reverse complement strand
CTGGTCGTGGCAATCGACTGTACTCGCGCGGAGCAGGGGATCGGCTACTTCATCCACGGCTGCAGCAGGGTAGCCATCTGTCCGGAGCCGTGTCGGCCGCTTGCCGCACGGACTGGCATTTCGGACATGTCGTCGCGCCTACGGCACATGGCGACACGAGCAGAGCGCGCGGCTCTGCGTTGATCAGAAAGGAGTCTGCCGGCGGGCCGTGGACCGGCCCCGATTGCAGAAGAGTTGAAGGGACGGCGCCAGCGGGCAATCGCTACGCCGGGTACACGGCCCTCCGACGGCGCACGGCCACGACTCCAGCGAGACCAATCAGCAGCACGCAATAGGTCGCCAGTTCGGGCACGGCGCTCGCCGCGATTACCGAGAAATTCAAGTTGAAGGTGCCTGTGTCCGTGCCCGCCGTGCGCGAGCCGTCGTCGCCGAAGCTCCAGCAATGCCGGCGCGCCGCTCTTCTGGTCAACTGTCTAGAAACCGTCAATTGATCTTGATGTTATTGTTCTTCTGTCCGCTTTGTTGATTCGCCGCTGCTCCGTTGCCAACCGGCGACACCCGGCTTGACGCCCCGGAAGGGGGGGTGTTACATAGATGCAGCCGGGTTAACGGGCCTGTCACACGGCAGACTTAGGCTGTGGCGTCCCTGTACCCTCGTCCCTAGATAACGCTTCGCCCGAGCCCGTGCCGTGGCGCCCGGCAGGGACGGTGACGCGGAACGCACCGTATATAAAGGTGGTGCGGAAAGCACCGTATATACGTTTATAAAGGTAAGGTTGGCGCACATGCCTCGACACTTCCAAGCTGGTTTTACCCTGCTCGAGCTGCTGGTGGTCATCGTGATCATCGGGCTGCTGGCGGGCTACGTTGCTCCGCGCTACTTCGCGCAGGAAGGCAAATCCAAGATCCAGGTGACGCGGGCGCAGATCGATTCCTTCGAGAAGGCGCTCGATCAGTACCGCCTCGACACCGGCCACTACCCCACCACCGAGCAGGGGCTCGGGGCGCTCGTCACGCGTCCGAACAACGAGCCCAAGTGGAGCGGCCCCTATCTGCGCAAAGCGGTCCCCGCGGATCCCTGGGACCACGCGTACATCTACAAGCAGCCCGGCGAGCACGACGAGTACGATCTGATCTCTCTGGGCAAGGATGGCCAGCCCGGGGGCACGGGCGAGGATGCGGACATCACCAGTTACTCGGTGCCGGTCGCGAAATGATTAGCCCTCACCCTACCCTCTCCCGGAGGGAGAGGGACCTTATCATCTAATTGCGGATGCGCTATCAGGTCAAAGCCGTCAAGTCGGGCGGGGGGGTCGTCTCCCTCTCGCTGGAGGCGCGTGACGACCGCGACGCCAACGAGCAGGTGCAAGCCCAAGGCTATATGGTCCTCGCGGTGCGGCGCGGGCGTGCGCTGGCGTTGCCGCAGTCGTTCAGCTCGGGGCGCTTTCCGCTCGTGCTGTTCACGCAGGAGTTGCTGTCGCTGCTGGGCGCTGGCATCAGTCTGCTCGAGGCGATCCAGACCCTGGCGGAGAAGGAATCCCGCGCTGGGACGGCGAGCGTGCTGATCGGCTTGACCGATCGCCTCAAGCAGGGTCAGTCGCTGTCCACCGCGCTGCAGGCGTTTCCGCACGCTTTCCCCGATCTCTACGTCGCCACGGTCAGCGCCAGCGAGCGCACGGGCAGCCTGTCCGAGGCGCTCGGACGATACGTCACCTACCAGACCCAACTCGACGGCGTGAAGAAGCACCTCGTCAGCGCCTCGATCTATCCTGCGATCCTCGTCATCGTGGGCGCCATGGTCTGCATGTTCCTGCTGGGCTACGTAGTGCCGCGCTTCTCCCACATCTACGAGGACATCGGCGGAGACCTTCCCTGGCTCACGCGCGTGCTGATGGCCTGGGGCGCGTTCGTGGAGAAACGGGGCGGGCTCCTGCTCGGGCTGATCGCCGCGGGAGTGACCGGGCTGGTGCTGTGGCTCAGGCAGCCTTCCACCAGGCAGTGGATCGGCCGTCAGCTCGTGCACATCCCGGCCGTGGGCGAGCGGGTGCGCGTGTATCAGCTCACACGCTTCTACCGCACTGTGGGGATGTTGCTGGCAGGCGGCACGCCGGTCACGCAGGCGCTGGTGCAGGTTACCGGACTGCTGGGCCAAGGGTTGCGCCAGCGCCTGGACCTGGCCCAGCGCAGTATCCGCGAAGGGCTGCCGATCTCGGTGTCGCTGGACGCGCAGGGACTGACCACGCCGGTGGCGCTGCGCATGTTGCGGGTAGGAGAGCGCACTGGCCAGATGGGCGAGATGATGGAGCGCATCGCCGCCTTTCACGAAGAGGAGCTGTCGCGCTGGGTCGAGCGCTTCACCAAGGTGTTCGAGCCGCTGCTGATGGCGCTGATCGGCGTGATCATCGGCGGCATCGTGGTGCTCATGTACTTTCCGATCTTCGAGCTGGCCGGGAGCATGCATTGAACCCCCGCGAACTGGATGCCGCCCCGCTCATCCTGCCCGAGGAGATCGGACGCGCGCGCGCGAGCGCCCAGGCCAGCGGCAAGCGCGCGGTGGAGATCCTCGAGGAGCGGTCGGGGATGCCAGCCGAGACTTTTGTAGCGGCGCTCGGCGCCACCCTGGGGTATACGGTCGCTCCCATGCGAGAGTTGGACCGCCTGGAGCCGGCCTTCGACCTGCTGCCTTACACCGAGGCGCTGGCGCATGGCTGCGCTCTCATGCGCACGCCCGACGGCGAGCTGGTGATGGCTTTCGGCGATCCCTTCGATGCCGCCCTGCGGCCGTGGGCCGAGGAGCGGGTGCCGCGCACTTTGCTCTGGTGCCTGGCGCACACGGCGGATGTGGCGGCGTATCTGGCGCGCTTCGGCGAGACCATGCGCGCGATGGATTCGGTCGTCACCGAGTCGTCGCAGGAGCAGGGCAGTCGCAATCGGCTGGAGGAGCTCTCGCTCAAAGCCATCAGCGAGGCCGACAGTCCGGTGGTCAAGCTGGTGCACTCCACCTTGTACGATGCGCTGAAGGCCGGGGCGAGCGACATCCACCTGGAGACCACCAACAGCCAACTGGTGATCAAGTATCGGTTGGACGGTGTGCTCAGCATGATGGGCACCGCCCAGGGCCTGGACATGGCCGAGCAGGTGATCTCGCGCGTCAAGGTGATGGCCGAGCTGGACATCGCGGAGCGCCGCATCCCGCAGGACGGCCGCTTCAAGGTGCTGGCGCAGGGCCGCGAGATCGACTTCCGCGTGTCGGTCATGCCCAGCATCTTCGGCGAGGATGCGGTGCTGCGTATCCTGGACAAGCAAAGCCTGACCGACCACGTCAAGGGCCTCAACCTGGACGCGCTGGGATTCGACGCCAAGGCTGCCGCGACGTTGCGCCGCTTGTCGAGCGAGCCATATGGCATGCTGCTGGTGACCGGCCCGACAGGCAGCGGCAAGACCACCACGCTGTACGCCGCGATCTCCGAGATCAACCACGGTTCGGACAAGCTCATCACCATCGAGGACCCGGTGGAGTACCAGCTTCCGGGCGTGCTGCAGATCCCGGTCAACGAGCGCAAGGGTCTGACCTTCGCCCGCGGACTGCGCTCCATCCTGCGCCACGACCCGGACAAGATCATGGTGGGTGAGATCCGCGACCCCGAGACCGCGCAGATCGCGGTGCAGGCCGCGCTCACCGGGCATCTGGTGTTCACCACCGTGCACGCCAACAACGTGTTCGACGTGATCGGCCGCTTCATGCACATGGGGGTCGACCCTTACAGCTTCGTCTCCGCGCTCAACGGCATCGCTGCGCAGCGGCTGGTGCGCGTCAACTGCAGCCACTGCTCGCAGGACATCGTGCCCGATGAACAATTGCTGGCCGAATCGGGTCTCACGCAAGAGCAGGTGCAGGGGTGGCGGTTGCGTGCGGGACGCGGCTGCGGCCACTGCCGCGGCAGCGGGTTCCGCGGGCGCAAGGCCATCTCCGAGATCATGGTGCTGAACGACGAGATCCGCGAGCTGATCACCGCGCGCGAGCCGATCCGGCGTGTGAAGGATGCGGCGCGCAAGCAGGGCACGCGCTTTCTGCGCGAGGCGGCGCTCGAGATATTGATGAGCGGCGAGACCACGCTGCAGGAGATCAATCGTGTCACGCTGGTTGGTTGACCTGCCGGCTTCCTATCCCGGCGTCCGCCGCGATCGGAGCAAGGCGAATAGAGACTCCGCGACAAGCGAGCCATGGCGTTGCTGAGCCGATCGGTCGGCCACGTGATGGGCGAGCGCCTGCTCGTCGAGCTGCGACCTGCGTCGGTGACGCTGGTGCGGCACGCGGTCTTCCCGCGCGCGCGCATGCTCTCCACCCGTACCATCGCGGCCGAGCCCGGCACTGGCAGTGGTGGACATGCGGTCGAACCCTGGCGCGCCAGCCTCGACACGCTTGCCGTAGTGCTGCGCGAGCCGCAGACGTCACTCGGCCGCGTCGAAGTCGTGCTGTCGGACCACTTCGTGCGCTATGCGCTCATCCCGTGGAGCGAAAGCCTGGTCGCCGACAGCGAGCGCCTGGCCTTCGCCCGCCTGGCGTTTCGCGATGTCTACGGCCAGGTCGCGGATGGATGGGATCTGTGCCTAGACGAGCAGCCGGCGGGAAAGGCGTCCTTCGCTTCAGCCGTGGACCGAGCACTTGTCGCCGGGCTGCGCGATCTGGTGTCTCTCGCGGGCGGCAAGCTCGAGGCGGTACGGCCGGCGCTGGCCGAGTGCCTTAACCGCCACCGTGGCGCGTTCAAGGAGCCGGACTTCTGCATCGCCACCGCGGAGCCCGGACGCATCAGCGTCGCCTTCCGCTCGCGCGCCGGCTGGCAGGCGGTGCGCAGCCGGCGCATCGAGGGTACGCTGGCCGAAACGCTACCGGTATTGCTGAAGCAGGAGGCAGTCGCCGGCGCGGCGCCCGACGGTGGAACGCTGTATCTGTGCGCCGCCGACATCGCCGACGCGCCGCCTTTCACGGTGCCAGGCTGGAAGCTGGTGCGCCTGGCACAGGCGGACGGCGCAGCTCCGCCTGCCAACCTTGCCCCAGCGCTCTCCCAACCAGGGCGAGGCAGTGCCTGATGGCTGGATGAGGCAAGCATGGCGCTGCGCGCAATCCAACTCGACTTTCTCCACCCGACCGGGCGCGGCTCGCGCATCGGTCTGTGGCTGCTGGTCGCTGGCGCGCTGGTCGCGCTGGGGGCGATCGCTTATCAGCGCCACCTGGCGCGCGAGATGGTGGCGCTCGAGGCACGGCTGTCCGAGATGCGCAGCATGGCCAGCCGTTCGGCTCCGGCCCTGTCCGAGCGCGAAGCCGACACGCCCGAGGTGCGCGACCAGATCAAGAAGGCCAACGCCGTGCTGCAGCAGATGAACGTGCCCTGGAGCGAGCTGTTCGCGGCCATCGAGTCGGCCGAGAACGGCCAGGTTGCGCTCCTGGCGGTGCAGCCGGACGCGCGCAGCCACAGCGTGCTGATCGGCGGCGAGGCGAAAGATCTACCCGCCGCCCTGGGCTACCTGGAGCGGCTCGAACGCACCAAGCGCTTGCGCGACGTGGTGCTCATGACCCACGAGCTCAAGACCAAAGAGCCGGGTCAGCCAGTGGCCTTCACGCTCAGCGCCGCCTGGCAGGAGGGGCGATGAGCGCCAAGGCGAGCATGAGCCGCGCCGGCTGGACCGTGAAGCGCTGGCTCATCAACTTGCGCTGGCCCGGACTGGTGGGGCTTGCGCTGCTGGTGTTCGCCGTCGGGTTTGCCACGCTCGGGATACAGTCGATGCGCCAGCACCTGCACGCGCTGAGCGAAGAGGCTGCCACCATGAGCTCTCGCCTGGGCAACCGCGGAGCCATCAGCGTGCCCACCACGGGGCGCAGCCAGTTGTCGAACTTCTACGCCTTCTTTCCGTTGACGGAGAACGTGCCCGAACTGCTGGGGCGCATCAACCGCGCCGCCATACAGCATGGATTGATCCTGGAGAAAGGCGAGTACAAGCTCGGCCGCGAGCCCGAATTCCGTCTCGCGCGTTATCAGGTCACGCTGCCTGTCAGCGGGGATTACACCAAAGTCCGCGGGTTCGTGAACGACGTGCTGGAGGCGGTGCCTTCCGCGGCGCTCGAGGAGTTGACCTTGAAGCGCGAGTCCATCGAGATGCCAGATCTGGAGTCCCGGGTGCGTTTCACCCTGTTCCTCGGAACCGACTGATGCGGATGAACGCGAAACTGCGCGTGGGACTGCTGATCGGCGCGCTGGCGCTGACGCTGGTCGCCGTGCGCTGGGCCGAAACGCTCACCGACGTGCCCGAAGCCAGCGCCGGAGCGGTAGCCGAGCCCGTGCAGCGCACGCGACGGGCGGCCGAGGCCACGACGGCTCAGCGCGCGCCTGCCCTCGATCTGCAGAAGCTCCAGCGGGCGCCCGGGCTCGACCCGGATGGCGACCCGTTCGGGCCGCACAGCTTCCGTCCGCCGCCGCCCAAGGTCAAGGCGCCACCTCCGCAGGGCGCGCTCGAAGCGATGCAGCCCCCGCCGCCACCTCCGCCGCAGGCGCCGCCGCTGCCGTTCACCTACATGGGCCGGCTGTCGGAGGAGCGCAACACGACCGTGTTTCTCGCCATGGGTGACCGCAACCTCGTGGTCAAGCCGGGTGACCTGATCGACAACACCTACAAGGTCGAGGAGGTGGGCGACTCAGCCGTGGTTCTGACCTATCTGCCCATGAACCTGCGACAAACCTTGCCCATCGGAACACCGTGACCCGAAACCCGTATCCAGCCCTGTTGCTCGCCTCCTGCCTGGCGCTCTCCGCCTGCGGGGGCTATCGGTCGTATGACGAAGGCCGTCGATTGATGTTCGCGGGCGATACCCCGGGCGCGCTGGCGAATTTCGACGAGGCGGTCAAAGCCTCGCCCAACAATCAAGTGTACCGTCAGACTTACGAACGCGAGCGCCGGGAGTACGTCCAGCGGCTGATCGGCGAAGCGGACCTGTTCCGCAATTCGGGAGAGCTCGACCGTGCCGAGGCCGCGTATATCAAGGCTCAGAGGTACGATCCCAAAAATGCGCGGGCGCAAGCTGGTCTCGCGGCGATCCAGCAACGGCGCACCATGCTGACGATCGTCCGCACGGCGCAGGATGACCTGGACGCAGGCAACCTGGACAAGGCCGAGGCCGCCGTGCGGGCGGTGTTGAATCAGGATTCCGGCGTGCGCCAGGCGCGCGATGTGCTGAACCGCATCGCCGAGCGGAGGGCCGCGGAGGCGCAGCCGGCGGCGGCTACTCTTCTCAGCTCCTTCAGCAAACCCATCACGCTGGAGTTCCGGGACGCGACGCTCAAGTCCGTGTTCGAAGTGATCTCGCGCACCTCCGGCATCAACTTCGTCTTCGACCGCGACGTACGCTCCGACACCAAGATCAACATCTTCGTGCGCAACAGCTCGCTGGACGACGTGGTCAAGCTGATCCTCACCACCAACCAGCTCGACCGCAAGCTGCTGAACCCGAATTCCCTGCTGATCTACCCCAACACGCCCGCCAAGCAGAAGGAGTATCGCGAGCTCGTCGTGCGCAGCTTCTACCTCGCCAACGCGGACGTGAAGCAGGCCGTGAACCTGGTCAAGGGCATGGTGAAGAGCCAGGACGTGTTCATCGACGAGAAGCTCAACCTGATGATCGTCAAGGACACGCCCGAGGCCATGGTCGTGGTGGACAAGCTGGTGCGCGCCCTCGATCTGGCCGAGCCCGAGGTGATGCTGGACCTGGAGGTGCTGGAGGTCTCGCGCTCCCGGATGCAGACGCTGGGCGTTCAGTATCCGACACAGGTGAGCTTCGGCAATCCGGCCAGCGTTCCCTCGACTGCGGCGGCGGCGGCGGGCACCGGAACAACTGCCGCATCCCCGACCAACGTCCGGGTCAGCGACTCTCTCGTCGCCTTCATCGTGAACCCGGCCTACGTTATCAACCTGCTGGCCACGGACAGCGATGCGAAGCTCCTGGCCAATCCGCGCATCCGGGTCAAGAACCGGGAAAAGGCCAAGGTGCACGTCGGCTCGCGCGTTCCGGTGATCACGACCACTTCCACGGCCAACGTCGGCGTCTCCTCTTCGGTGAGCTACCTCGACGTGGGCTTGAAGCTCGACGTGGAGCCGAACATCTACCTGCGCGACGAAGTCGCCATCAAGGTCGGCCTGGAGGTCAGCAACATCACGCAAACGCTGAACATCCAGGGCACCATCGCTTATCAGCTGGGGACCCGCAACGCCGCCACGGTGTTGCAGATCAAAGACGGCGAGACGCAGATCCTGGCCGGATTGATCCAGGACGACGATCGCACCAGCGCCCAGAAAGTGCCCGGCCTGGCCGAGATTCCGATCGTGGGGCGATTGTTCAGGAATCAGTCGGACGACCGGGAGAAGACCGAGATCGTGCTGCTGATCACCCCGCGCATCATGCGCAGCATCAACTGGCCGCAGGCGGCGGTGGTGGATACGCCCATCGGCACGGATGCACAGATCGGCAGCCCGCCGCTGCGCATCCAGGCCACCCCGGCCGGCGCGCTCGCGCTGGCTCCTGCGCAAGGCGGTGGTGTTGTGGCCGGGCGAGCGCCACAGCCCGTAACCGCCCCGGCCCCCCCTCCGCCGCAGGAGGCGCCGCCGGCCGAACCGGTGCCCGGACTGCTGATGGCTGCGCCGCTCGCGGCCCGGACCGGCAACGAGTTTCTCCTCTCCGTCGGTGTGCCGCCGGGCACGCAGGCCGTCAGCGCACGATTGGAACTGGCCTACGATCCGGCCCAGCTCGAGCCGATCGGCGCAGCCGTTTCGGCGCCCGGCCGCTTGCCGCTCAAGGTCGACGGCACCGCCTCCGTCCGCTTCAAGGTGGTGGCTCAGCAGGGCCGAGTGCAAGTGCGTGCAGAGAACCTGATCGGTGTCGACCAGGCCGGCGCTAGCGTTCCGATGCTGTCTCCTGCGCCGGTGGACATCACGATCACGCCGTGATCGTCAGGTGATGCCCAGCGACACCCATCACCTATCGCCTATGGCCCATCGCCTGAACCCGGCACGCGCCGGATTCACCCTCATCGAGCTCGTGGTCGTCATCGCCATCATCGCGATCCTCGCCACCGGGCTGCTGCCGCTGGCCGAGCTGGCCAACCAACGCTCCAAGGAGACTGAGCTGCATGCCGCGCTGCGCGACATCCGCACTGCCATCGACGCCTACAAGCAGGCGACCGACGAGGGACGAGTGGAGCGCAAGGCCGACGAAACCGGCTATCCGCCCTCCCTCGAACTGCTCGCCGCCGGCGTGCCGAACGCCAAGGACCCGGAGAAGCGCAAGATCTACTTCATGCGCCGCATCCCGCGCGATCCGTTCTCCCTCGCCCCGGAAGTCCCCGCCCACAAGACCTGGGGCCTGCGCAGCTACGAGAGCCCGCCCGACGAACCGAAAGACGGGAAGGACGTGTTCGACGTCTATTCCTTGTCGCAGAAAAAGGGGTTGAACGGGGTGCCGTACAACAAATGGTAAATGACCGGCGATGGGCTCGCCTGCAGTCGGCCGGCTTCACGCTGATCGAACTGATCGTCGTGCTCGCGATCCTCGCGCTGCTGCTCACCATCGCGATCCCGCGCTACTTCGCGCACGTCGAGCGGGCCAAGGAGGCAACGCTCAAGCAGGACCTCAACATCATCCGTGATGCCATCGACAAGTTCCATGGCGACAAGGGGCGCTATCCCGACACGCTGGACGAGCTGGTAAGCACGCGTTACATCCGCGGCGTCCCGCTGGACCCGATTACGGAGAGCACCACGACCTGGAAGGTGTTGCCGCCGACCGACACCGACGAGAAGGGCGCGGTATACGATGTCAAGAGCGGCGCCGAGGGCAACGGTCTGGATGGCAAGCCCTATGCCGATTGGTAGCTTTGGGCTTCAATTCAAATCCCCTTGTGTCCCCCTTTATCAAAGGGGAACGAATCAACAATCACCTTCCCTGGAGGAATCCCATGAACCGTAAACCCCATCTCCTGCTGGCGCTCGCTCTCGCGAGCATGTCGTCGGCAGGCTGGGCCGGCGCCGAGGAGGATCGGATCCGCGCCGCGCTGACCGCCGCCATGCCTCAGGTCCATATCGACAGCATCACCAAGCTGCCCTACACCGATCTGTACGAGGTGGTAGCGAACAGATTCAACATCTTCTACACAAACGCGAAGGGCGAGGTCGGACTGTTCGGCAACTTGGTAGACCTCAAGACGCGCACCAACCTTACCGAGAAACGGCGCACCGAGCTCAGCACGGTCGACTTCTCGCGGCTGCCCCTGGACAAGGCCATCGTCAAGGTCAAGGGCGACGGCTCGCGCAAGCTCGCAATCTTCACCGATCCCGACTGCCCGTACTGCAAGCAACTGGAGAAGGAGCTGTCCCAGGTCAGCAACGTCACGCTGTACATCTTTCTCTTTCCACTCGCGCAACTTCATCCGGATGCACCGCGCAAGGCGACCGCGATCTGGTGCGCGCCGGACCGAGTCAAGGCCTGGGATGAGCTGATGCTCGGTGGACACGAGCCGCCGGCGCCACAGGCGGGTTGCGATACACCGATTGCCGAGATCGCCCGGCTCGGGCAAGAGATGAATATCGACGGCACGCCTGGACTCATCTTCAGCAACGGCAAGCTCGTTCCCGGAGCCATTCCTGCCGCGGACATCGAGAAGCTCCTGAACGATCCAGGCAAGTCCTGAAGACTCTGCTCATGTTCGACGCAACAGCCAGCGCGCGAACTACGTAGCGCCCACCGCGCCCGCGACTTGCCCCGCGAGAAATCCCGGCACGCTCGGGGGTGCGATCCCGGCGAACGTATTCGTCGCAGCGCGCGCAAGCGTGACGGCCGGATTGGCGAAGGATTCGTCACACCGATGAGTCAGCCGCATCCAGCCCGCTCGTCATCCGGTCCGCCTTGGCGGATCGTGTGGGCGCTTTCCGTAACCCAGATCGTCTCCTGGGGCTCGCTGTTCTATGCGTTCTCGGTGCTCCTCGCGCCAATCGAGCGGGACACCGGCTGGGGACGCGACACCATCGTGGGCGCATTCTCGCTCAGCCTGCTGGTGGCCGGTCTGGGTGCGCTGCCCGTCGGGATGCTCGTCGACCGTTTCGGTGGGCGCCGGATCATGTCGCTGGGCTCGGTGCTTGCCGGCACGCTGCTGCTCTTGTTGGCCCGGACCGAGTCTGTGTTCGTGTTCTATGCCGCATGGACCGGGCTCGGCGTGGCCATGGCGCTGCTGCTGTACGAACCGGCGTTCGCCGTCATCTACGCGAGCTTCGGCGCTGACGCGCGCAAGGGCATCACGGCGCTGACGCTGACGGCGGGATTCGCCAGCACCGTGTTCTGGCCGCTCTCGCAGTGGTTGGTGCACGCGGCCGGCTGGCGCGACGCGGTAGGCATCCTTGGCCTCGCGAATCTGCTCGTTTGCGCGCCGCTGCACCTTTTGATGCTCCCCTCCGCGACGGGCCCGGCAACGCACGCGTCTCGACTCTCGCCGATGCATTCCGGCGTAGTGCGGCGGCTGATGCGAAGTCGTGCATTCTGGCTCCTGGCGTTTTCTTTCACTGCCAACATGCTGGCGTTCTCGGCCTTGTCCGTGCATCTCATCCCATTGCTGCAGGAGCGGGGCCTGTCGGCTGCGGATGCGGTTCTGCTGGCGGTGGTGATCGGCCCCATGCAGGTTCTGGGGCGTGTGCTCGAGGTGACCGTCGGCGCGCGCTTTCGAGCCGCGCACGTCGGTCTTCTCGCGCTTGCTCTCCTGCCTGTCGCACTGATCGCGCTGGCCGAGGCCGGCTCGGGTTGGACGCTGCTGATCGCGTTTGCCGCACTGTACGGTGCGAGCAACGGCGTGATGACCATCGTGCGCGCGGTGATGCCCGCCGAGCTGTTCGGCCGCGAATCCTACGGCGCGATCAACGGTGCACTGTCGGCGCCGGTCATTCTGTCTCGCGCTGTTGCACCGATCGCCGCATCTGTGTTGTGGTCTGCTTCCGGAAACTATGGCGCGGTAGTGTGGGTGCTCGTGGGCCTGTCGCTTGTCGCCGTGGCGGGGTTCGTGCTGGCGACCAGGCGATAGCGGCGGCCGCGCGCCGCAGGTCCGCGATGCGCGCAGCCAATCCTGCGGGGCAGGTGATCATGCGTCGGCCTCGGGTTTCTCGCCCTCGATCGGATCCGCAGCGTCGCCGTCGTCGGCTGCTTTACGGGCGACATACACCGTGTTGGCCGCTTCGCAGTCCGACATCGGGTTTTGGAAGTTCACTACGTGGGCTCGTGCCGTGGCGAAGACGGCGGAGAGGGACTGAAGGAACTCGTCATCGGGCGGATCGTCGGACCACAGAGCGAAGACCCCGCCGGGGCGCAGGAAGCTCGCGAGGCGGCGCAAGCCGGCAGTCTCGTAGAACGCACGATGGCCCGGACGCAGCACGTGGCGCGGGGAATGATCGATGTCCAGCAGGACGGCGTGGAACCGGCGGCCGGGAGCTTGGGGGTCGAGGCCTGGTCCCGACGGGCTTTGCAGCGCGAAGAAGTCGCCGTGGATCAAACGGCAGCGAGGATCGGCGGCCAAACTCTTGCCGCCGGGGATCAGCCCCCGGGTGTGCCAGTCGATGACTGCGGCCAAAGCCTCGACGACCAGCACGGATCGGACCGCGCGGCAGTTCAGCGCCGCGCGTGCCGTGTAGCCCAGCCCCAGGCCGCCCACCACCACGTCCACAGGTGCGTCGCCGAGTCCGGCCAGCCCCAGTTCGGCCAACGCGGTTTCCCCAACGGTAAACAGGCTCGACATCAAGAACTCGTCGCCAAGCTTGATTTCGAAGACATCGGTCTCGGGTAACCGCGGGTAGCGCCGGCGCCGAAGGGTCAGCTCGCCCATAGGCGTTGGACTGTAACCGAGCTCTTCGAAGTCGGGACTCATATCCAGGAGCCCTTGCCGTGTATCAGTTGTTCGATGACACCGCCCGCCCGGGTTGGTGACTACGACACCGTAGCACGTCGTGGTGGCTCACCATAGTTCCCCCGTTCTCCCCGGCGGATTGAGGCTCCGTCTGCGCATGAGCAGGTAAGCTGCAGGGATCACGAACATCGAAAGCAGCGGCGCCGTCACCATGCCGCCTACCATCGGAGCCGCGATTCTTTGCATCAACTCGGCGCCTGTCCCGCTCGACCACATGATCGGCAGCAGCCCCGCCAGGATCACTGCCACCGTCATGGCCTTGGGCCGGACCCGCAGCACGGCGCCCTCCATCAGCGCGGCGCGCAATTGCTCCGAGGAGAGCGCGCCATCGCGATCCAGTCGCTGCGCGATGGCCTGCTTCAGATACAGCAGCATAATGACCCCGAACTCGGCCGCTATACCTCACAGTCCGACAGTTCGACGAGGCCTTGCTCATTATGCTCGCCGTTCCTTTTGCGCTGATCGGCGGCTTCTGGCTGATGTGGCTATTGGGGTACAGCGTGTCCGTTGCGTCGGCCGTGGGCTTCATCGCTCTGTCTGGCGTAATCGCCGAGCGTTGAGCCGCCAACTGCGGGGATTGATCGCTCGCCAGCCGCAACGCCTCGTCGAGCGACAGCGCAGGCAGCTCGGCTGCGTGGCCAGTGCGTGGAAGTAGAAAGGCGGAAATGACGACGAGCGCGATAAGTGGAAAGCTCAGATGGCTCACAACCAAGCGCGGCCACGAAGGCGGCGCCTCAACTACGGAATACAGCATGTAACCTCCGTCGGGTGACTCGAGCGCAACCAAAGAGACCCGATGCGGGTCTCGCGCGAGGTCAGACGGAGGCTAAGTTCGGAAGACGCAGAACAGGATGGAAGGTGGTGGTCCGGTCACGCGAGCGGGATCGGGGCCGGGGCCGCTTGCCGGAATAACAGCGCGATGAGTATCGAATAGCGGAACGACGAGGCTATGGGCCAGCGCCATTGCTGACGGCACACCAGGTGGCTGAACATGGTTCCGGAGTTCGCCAGAAGGCTCAACCGGCGAATTATTCTGCGTCTTCCCCAACGGCTGCGACGACGAGCTCCCTCAGCGGGTCAACTGGGAGCGCAAGACGGGCGGTACTTTAGCTCGATCTACCCGCTGGCGCGCGAGCTCTTGCAGGAATTGAGCTTTCCCGCCGAACGCCGCGGCGTAACGGCGCAATGCATCTGACGCGAGGCCGTTTAGCGCTTGCTCGGAAATCTCGATCGGCTTCTGCTTCTTGCTCCGACCGGACTTGCGTGACAAGACTATCCTGGGTGTACCGAGCCGACACTCCGATCCTCGGAGCTCGACGACAAGGCCGGTGGCGTCGGGTTCAACGTACCCGGGCCGATTTCTGGCACTGTCCGGCTTCGCTGCGACAAATCCAGAGACAATCCAATACAGCCTGGTCGGTCCTTCCCATTTGGCGTAAACCCATAGCTGCCTTCCGCTCAAACTCGGGCAGCTTCGGCCGATCGATCCTGGCGCGGTCTCGAAGCGGACTTGCCCCGGGCTGTAGGTCAGCCCGAAGAGGGGATCGTCCATCATCCTCGGGATGGCCACGGAGCCGATGATTTCCGCATTGCCGCCGGAACTGGAGGGTGCGACGGCAAACCCGTAGATATTCGTCACGGCCAGTTCGGCTGCGGCGGCTCCGTACAGGGGCAGTGCCGACGCTGCGATTTGCTGGAGATAGAAGTCCATCGCCGCGGCCGTCCGGGTAACGCCTTCTTCTCGGTTCGGCGCACATATTTGCGGGAATGGACCTCCAGACGTCTGCTCCACGACGGCAACCCACGCCACCGAAGAAGAAGGATCATCCGGTTCGCACTCTCGCTGCTGGACGCTGATGATGACGGTGGCTTGATAAGCGGTTGGAAATCTATTGGAGTCAACGTCGCCTGCAACAACGGAAGGACCTCACCAGGAGGGCCAATCATGAAAGCCATGGACCATGCTGGCGCAGAGCCGATGATGGTCAACATTGTCAATATCGCAACGGCCGCCCGGGCGCTGCGTTTGGACCATGCTGCCGGTCGATGTTTTCTCACTCCCTCACTCCCTCTCTATCTCGGATGACAGGGTGCAGAGTGACATAAGACCCAACAACACATTTCTCGGATTGCTTGGTGCCGTACTGCGGAATCAGCGCGACGCGCGACGGCCATGATCCAAGTGCCCGAGAGAGCGGTGATGGTGCTGACCCGCGCCACCTTGCCCGTGGTGGCGGCCATGGGGGCAGGACTGCAACGATGCCAAGGCGTGGCCTTATCGGGCTTGCAGCCCGACCTCGCGGAGTATGAACTCGGCGATCGCCGAATAGTCCTCCAACCCGAATACCGGCAGCGACGTTGCGGGGTTCGTATCGGTGGCGACGGCTACGATGTGAGGGTCATTGGGAAACAGCAACGATCTTCCCGCGGCGCTACGATGGATCTCGAGCTTGGGGATCGGCTGCCGCTTGTATCCCTCGACCAGAACCAGATCGCACGGCGACAGACCCGCCAGCAGATCCGTCAGTTCCGGCTCCGGAGCACCGCGCAGCTCATGCATCAGCACCCAACGCGCGTCGGATGCGAGCAGCACCTCGCGCGCACCAGCCTGGCGGTGACGCCACGAATCCTTGCCAGGCTGGTCGACGTCGACGGCGTGGTGGGTGTGCTTGATCACCGACACCACGAAGCCCCGCGCCAGGATGATCGGGATCACCTTCTCCATCACCGTGGTCTTGCCGTTGCCCGACTGCCCGGCGAAGCCGAAGACCTTCATGACGGCAGCCCGCACGACGCCGGCATGCTCATGTCCGACGCAGCAACCACCGCGTGAACACGACGGCTCCCACCGCGCCCAGGGCCTGTCCGGCAAGATATCCCGGCACGCTCGGGGGGGCGATCCCGGCGAACGTATTCGTCGCAGCGCGCGCAAGCGTGACGGCCGGATTGGCGAAGGATGTGGACGAGGTGAACCAGTAGGCACTCGTGATGAAGCAGGCCACTGCCGCGGCCACCGACTCGGGGCGGTACCGTGACGCCAGTGCAATCGTAAGCAGCAGGCCGAAGGTGGCGACGACTTCGCCCAGACCTTCGCCAGGGGTCGAGCGCAGGTGCGTGCTGATCTGCAGCAGTGGCAGGCCGAACATCGCGTGAGCTGCAACAACGCCCACGAACGCACCGAGCACCTGGGCCAGGACGTACGCCGCGCAGGCGCGCGGCGTAAGCTTCCCCTGCCACGCGCTTACCAGCGAGACCACGGGGTTGAAGTGAGCGCCTGATATGGGCGCCAGAATGAGGATCAGAACGTAGAGGCCCGCCCCGGTGGCGATCGCATTCGCCAACAACGCCACCGCAGCGTTTCCTCCCGCGAGCTGCTCGCCCATGATGCCGGAGCCGACGACGATGGCCAGCAGCAACGCCGTGCCGACGCCTTCCGCCGCGGCCTCCATCTATTGTCCCTGCTCTCGCAGCTTTCCGATCTCCTCCAGGCGCTTCTTGAGCGTGAGCCGATCCACCTTGTCCAGCGGCAGGCTGACCAGAATCGAGAGCCGGCGTTGCAGCTCGTTGTAGGTCTTGAAGAAGGCCTTGCGCTTGGCATCGTCGCTGCCTTCCACCGCGGCAGGATCTTCGATACCCCAGTGTGCCGTCATGGGCTGGCCGGGCCAGACCGGGCACATTTCTCCGGCCGCCTGATCGCACACTGTGAACACGAAGTCCAGCTTCGGCGCGCCGGGCGCCGCGAATTCGTCCCAGCTCTTGCTGCGCAGGCCTTCCGTGGGAAGCCGGTTCTTTTGCAGCATCTCGACGGCGAACGGATTGACCTGACCCCTGGGATAGCTGCCCGCGCTGAACGCCTTGAACTTGCCTGCACCGATGGTATTTAGCAGAACCTCGGCGATGATGCTGCGCGCCGAATTGCCGGTGCACAGAAACAGCACGTTGAAAGATCGCTGATCCATGACTGTCTTCTCGCTGTCCTGCCCCCCCTTGGGGGAGAGGGTTGGGGTGAGGGGTGATTTCCGTAGCTACTACCGAAGTCCGCCGTTACGTCCACTAATCGCAGCAGGCGCGCGTGGCGGCGGGTATGATCGCGATCGGCACTGTCTTCGACACCGGCGTGCAGCAAGCCGAAGCTTCTCGTTCCGTTGGCAACGCGCGACTGTCCTCGCCGTACACCGGAACCGAGTCCAGCGTGTGGAAAGTCTCCCAGGCAATCCCTTGCGGGTCGGTGACCCAGTACTTGTCGGAGCGCGCGTAGCAGCAGGCAGCGTTGTCCTGATCCAGCGCAGCGATCTCGGCCTGGCGGACTTGGTCACGCAGCGCTGCGAGCTCGCCGTCCGTTTCCACTTGCACTCCAAGGTGGTCGAGGCCGGGCTTCATTCCGCGCTTGGAGATGGCGAAGTTGATGCGGGGATCGTCCAGCATCCACTTGGCGTAGTCGTCCTTCAGCACCGTCGGGGGCAAGCCGAACACGGTAGAGTAGAAGCGGATGTTGGCATTCAGATCATCGACGGCTACGTGGACGTGAAAGCGTTTCATGGTTTGCTCCTTGCAGGTTTGCGTTTCGCTGCGGGCGGGCAGCAGCGGGTCAGTGCGGTCTCCATCACCGTCAGACACTCCTGCGGCATGCCTTGGCAGCAGTTCTGCGTGAGGAAGGTCATCAGCGCCGCCATGCGCTCGAAGTCGGCCGCGTAGTAGATGAAGCGGCCATCCTGGCGCGACGATGCCAGACCGGCGCGGTTCAACTCCTTGAGGTGAAAGGAGAGGGTGGCGGGTGCCACCTCCAGCGCCTCGCCGATCCGCCCGGCCGGCACGCCTTCGGGCCCGGCCTCCACCAGCAGGCGAAAGATGGAGAGCCGCGTCTCTTGCGCCAGCGCAGCGAGCGCGGTAACTGCTTCGTGTGGTTCCATGTTTCGACAATAATAGAAATATAGTAACCTGTCAACTCTAACGTGTTGCGAAACCGAGTGCGCTCGTGAACGAGGCCGCTGAGGCCGAGTGGAAGCGGGCGCGCGACGATCTGCAGGCGTGCGTCGGGTCGCTGATCGACGAGTTGCCACCGCAGTATGAGAGCGCACTCAGGTTGACAGAGTTCGCGGGCGTGACGCAGGTCGAAGCCGCACGCTGGCGACCAGGCGATAGAGGCGGGCTCGAAGGGCAGGGTCCGGCGCCTTCGCCCAGCTTGGCCCGCGATTCGAGACTGCGGGGTGGTCTGTTGTCATCAGGCCGTCACAGGCGGCCACGGTCACGTTCGGCGCGTCCGACATGCCGCTCAAGCCGGAGGAACTGCAAGCGGCCGGCCTTGCACAGTTTCCCATCGTCATAGGCGGTGTGGTGCCGGTGGTCAACGTCGAGGGCATCAAGGGCGGCGAGCTCAAACTCGCCGGACCGCTGATCGCCGATATCTACCTCGGCAAGGTCACCAAGTGGAACGACCCTGCCATTGCCAACCTCAACCCCGGCATGAAGCTGCCGGACCAGAAGATCACGGTGGTCCATCGCTCCGACGGGTCCGGCACCACCTTCAACTGGGTCGACTATCTGTCCAAGGTCAGCGAAGACTGGAAAAGCAAAGTCGGCGCCGGGACTTCGGTGAAATGGCCGGTCGGGGTCGGGGGCAAGGGCAATGAAGGGGTCGCCGCCTACGTCAATCAGATCAAAGGTTCGATTGGCTACGTGGAGTTGACCTATGCGCTGCAGAACAAGATGGCCTATACCGCCGTCAAGAACAAGGAGGGACAGTTCGTGCAGCCGAACCTGGAGAGCTTCCAGGCTGCGGCCGCGTCCGCGGACTGGCAGAGCCAGCCGGATTTCTACTACGTGATCACGAACGCGCCCGGAAAGAATTCGTGGCCGATCTCCGGCACGGTCTTTGTAATGATGTACAAGCAGCCGAATGACGCGCAGCACTCGAAGGAAGCGCTCGACTTCTTCAAGTGGGCGTTGGAAGAGGGTCGCACCGAAGCCAAGGCGATGGACTATGTTTCCCTGCCCGCCACGCTGGTCAAGCAGATCGAAACGTACTGGGCCAAGGAGATCAAATAGAACGGGTGTGGCCGCCGCAGGTCGCACATGGTGCCGTCCGTTCGATCATAAAGGATCGTTGCGATGTCCCAATCACAGGCTCTTCGATTCGATGCCGTCGATCAGCTGGACAATCGAGACCAGCGCGATCGCCGTCACGACATGCTTTTTCGATGCGCTGTAACCGGCTGTGCATTGTTCGTCCTGGCTGCTTTGCTCGGCGCCGCGTTGTCGATGCTCTGGGGTGGGCGCGAGGCATTCGCGACCTTTGGCTGGCAGTTTCTGTGGAGCAGCGATTGGGATGCCGTCCAGAAGCAGTTCGGTGCCCTGGTCCCGATCTACGGGACGCTGGTCAGCGCGCTCATTGCCATGATCATCGCGGTGCCGGTTAGCTTCGGCATCGCGTTGTTTCTCACTGAAATCGCGCCAGGCCGGATCCGATCGCCTGTTGCCGGGGCGATCGAGCTGTTGGCCGGAATCCCCTCGATCATCTATGGGATGTGGGGTCTGTTCGTGTTCGTTCCGTTCATGGCCACCTATGTCGAGCCTGGGCTGGATGCCCATCTTGGGCCGTTGCCGCTGATCGGCGCCCTGTTTCAGGGACCGCCGATCGGGTTGGGCATGCTGACCGCCGGAATCGTTCTGGCGATCATGGTGATTCCGTTCATCTCCTCGGTTATGCGGGAGGTGTTTACTACCGTGCCCGTCGATCTCGAGGAAGCGGCGTACGCGGTCGGGAACACCACGTGGGAGGTCGTCTGGGATGTGGTGCTGCCGTATACGCGCTCGGCGGTCATGGGCGGCATTTTTCTGGGTCTGGGTCGCGCTGGGCGAGACCATGGCGGTGACCTTCGTGCTAGGTAACGCCCACCAGCTCTCGATATCGTTGCTCGAGCCGGGCAACTCGATCGCGACCACCATCGCCAACGAGTTCACCGAGGCCGATTCGCAGATCTACCTGTCGTCGCTGATCGCGCTCGGGTTTCTGTTGTGGACGACAGTCAGCAAGGGGCTGCCCGCGTTGAAGTGGGAACTTTTCACCCAGATGACGCCGCCGCCCGGCTCAGACGGCGGTTCCGTCCACGATGCGAGAGGCCGCACTCGCGCTGGGCATTCCGCAGTGGAAGGTCATCCGCCAGGTGCTCTATCGCGCCGCGCTGTCCGGCATCATCACCGGCGTGCTGCTGGCGCTTGCGCGCATTTCAGGCGAAACGGCGCCGTTGCTTTTTACGGCACTCAACAATCAGTATTGGACGACCAGTTTGACCCAACCGATGGCCAACGTGCCAGTCGTCATCTTTCAGTATGCGATGAGCCCATACGAGTTCTGGCACGCGCTGGCCTGGGCCGGTGCATTCATGGTGACGATGCTGGTCCTGCTGCTGAGCCTGATTTCGCGCGGCCTGCTCCTGGGGAGGAGAACACAGACATGAGTAGCGCATCGACCGCTTTGGCAACGCCCGCGTGGAGTGGAAGCGCGGAAGCCAGCGACGCTCCCAATAGCCCGGCAAAGATCGCGGCGCACGACGTGAGCTTCTACTACGGCTCGACGCAGTCGTTGAATAGCATCAATCTGACCGTCGCGGAACAGCGCGTCACCGCGCTCATCGGTCCTTCCGGTTGTGGAAAATCCACTCTGCTCCGGATCTTCAATCGCATCTACGCCATCTACCCGAAGCAGCGAGCGACTGGCGAGGTGCTGCTGGACGGCGAGAATGTCATCGACCCTCACTACTCGATCAATCGCCTTCGCAGCAAGGTAGGAATGGTGTTTCAGAAGCCCCTGCCGTTCCCGATGTCGATCTACGACAACATCGCCTACGCTGTGCGCCACTATGAAAGCCTCTCCCGGCATGACATGGATGTGCGTGTCGAGGAAGCATTGAGAGGTGCGGCGCTGTGGGACGAGGTCAAAGACAAGCTCAATAATAGTGCTGTCGGCCTGTCGGGCGGGCAACAGCAGCGCCTGTGCATCGCCCGCGCCATCGCGTTGAGGCCAGAGGTCCTGCTGCTGGATGAGCCTACGTCAGCGCTGGACCCGATTGCCACTGCGAAGATCGAGCAATTGATCAGCGACCTGAAAACGAACTACACCGTGCTGATCGTCACGCACAACATGCAGCAGGCCGCGCGTGTTTCGGATTTCACCGGGTTCATGTTCCTGGGTTCGCTCGTCGAGTTTGGCGTCACCGGCCAGATGTTTACAAAGCCAGCCAAACAGCAGACCTCGGACTACATTACTGGCCGCTTTGGCTAGTCAGCCATTGACGAAGAACGGAGCGTAGCGATGACTACTCCTCATATCGTGAAGGCCTTCGATGAAGATCTGGGGAAGCTCACGACCAATATCAACGCGATGGGAGAGTTCGCTGCGGCGCAATTCTCCGATGCCGTTCGAGCGTTGCTGCACTCCGATCTCGATCTCGCTCAGCGCGTGATCGATCAGGACCGGCAGATCGACGCCTTGAGGCGGTAGATCTCCACGGCGGCGGCCATGGTGATCGCCCGGCGGCAACCGATGGCCGTGGATCTGGACGAGGTCCTGGCCAACTTCCGGATCGTCGAGGATCTGGAACGGATCGGGGACTTGGCCAAGAACATCGCCAAGCGCTCAACGGTCGTGGGGGGCGTGCAGTTTCCCGACGAGGTCGTGGTAAGCATCGAGACGTTGGCGAATCTGGCGTCGGATCAGCTGAAACGCGGACTCGAGGCCTATGTGGCACGGGACGGCGAGCAGGCGTTGGCGGTTCGCGAGATGGACGACGAGGTTGACCAGCTATACGTAAGCGTCCGCGAATCCCCGTCTTGCGGGATGGTGGAGGAGATGATACTGCGAGACGGTGCGGGGGTTTAGGTCGCCGGCTTCCAGTTGAAGGGCAGCAACGCGGCCACGCGGTTGCTGGGGTGGCTGGGCAGCCGGCG
>JBGPMS010000044.1:0-22726 GCA_041487115.1 Gammaproteobacteria bacterium | reverse complement strand
TTCTCCGGCAGGCGCAGCTCGCCCAGACCCGAGCGCGGACCGGAGGCGAGCCAGCGCAGGTCATTGGCGATCTTCATCAATGCCGCGGCCAGGCTCTTCAGCGCGCCGTGCGCAAACAGCAGGGCATCGTGGGCGGCGAGTGCCTCGAACTTGTTGGCGGCGCTCACGAACGGCAGCTCCGTCATGCGCGCCAACTCGGCCGCCACGCGCCGGCCGAAATCGGGAGGCGCGTTGAGCCCGGTTCCGACCGCCGTGCCGCCGATCGCCAGCTCGGACAGGCCGGGGAGTACCGCACGCACGTGCGAGACCCCGCGCTCGACCTGCGCCACATAGCCGGAGAACTCCTGGCCCACGGTGAGCGGAGTGGCATCCTGCAAGTGTGTGCGACCGATTTTCACGATGTCCGCGAACGCGCGTGCTTTTTGGCTCAGCGCATCGCGCAGCCCCAGCAGACGCGGGAGCAGATCCTGCACCAGTGCGCGGACTGCGGCCACATGCATGGCGGTGGGTATGACGTCGTTGGAGGACTGGCTGCGGTTGACATCGTCGTTCGGATGCACCAGGCGCTGCATTCCGCGCGGGCCGCCCAACAGTTCGCTCGCGCGGTTGGCAAGCACCTCGTTCATGTTCATGTTGGTCTGGGTGCCGGAGCCCGTTTGCCAGACGACGAGGGGAAATTCTTCTGCGTGCAATCCGGCGATCACCTCGTCGGCTGCGGCCACGATGGCTCGCGCCTTGGCCGCGTCGAGCAGACCCAGCTCGGCGTTGACCGCGGCCGCCGCCCGCTTCACCTCGGCCAGCGCGCGGATGAAGACTGCGGGGAAGCGTTCTCCGGAGATGCGGAAGTAGGTGAGCGAGCGTTGCGTTTGAGCGCCCCACAACCGGTCGGCCGGGACTTCGAGCTCGCCGAAAGAGTCGCGCTCAGTGCGGGTGGCGGTCAACTTGGCTCCCTCCTTTGCTCTGCCCCCATCCTAACCTTCCCCCGCGAGGCTGTCAGTTACTGCCCGGATACGCGACTCACGTCCAAGGCTCGCCGCGGCGTTGCCTGCTAGACTTATCTGTCGATTCCGGGGACCTAGAGCTACCTGAACAGGATGCGATTCATGACCACCATCAATCTCACCAAAGACAACTTCGACCAGACCGTCAGCGACAACCCCATGGTGGTCGTGGACTTCTGGGCGCCCTGGTGCGCGCCGTGCCGTTTCTTCTCGCCGGTCTTCGAGGAAGCGGCGGGCAAGAACCCCGAGGTGGTGTTCGGCAAAGTGAACACCGAGGAAGAACCCGACCTGGCCGGCTCTTTCGGGATCCGCTCGATCCCGACCCTGATGGTCCTGCGCGAAAAGGTGATCCTGTATTCGGAGGCAGGTGCACTCCCGCCGCCACAACTCCAGGCCCTCATCGACCAGGCCAGGGCGCTCGACATGGAGGCGGTGCACCGCGACATCGCCGAGGAAAAGGCAAAGGAGGAGCAGAGAGCCGAGCCGGCCGCGTGAGCGGGGTTTGCATCAGCCTGCTAGCCGATCTCCCCGGCAGATTCCTGGAATGTGCAGAGCACTCGGTGGAGCGCATCGAAGAACTGGTGCGCCAGGTGCAGGCACTGGACATGGACGCGGTACGCGCCGCCATCGAGGAAGAGAAGCGCGCCGAGGTGGCGCTGCGGATGCGGCGGGTGTGTCCTACCGCGCGACGGCGAGGTTGAGGCGGGTGGGCGCGATGGTGCAGGTCCGCGTTCGCGCGGATAACGCTGGGCGCGCCTGATTGCGGACCCGCGACAGCTTGCGCCCGCGTCAGGCGAGTATGGCTTGCCTGACGGTGGGGTCCTCCAGCTTTTCCAGCCACCACTTGAGCCCCTTGCCGACGTCGCGCGGGCGCCAGGCAAGCGACATCCGGGTGGCCTTCGGGGACTCCTCGTCCACCTGTTTGCGGACCAGCCGGCCCGCCGCGATGACCGCGGCGGCTATGTTTACCGGCAAAAAGCCCACCCCCAGTCCTGCGGCCTGCGCCTCAAGCTTGGCCTGCATGGTGGGCACCGTGAGAGTGTCCTGCCCGTTGCTCAACCCGACGCTGCGAGGAGGCAGGTTGCGCGACGAATCGGCCGCGACCACGATGCGATGCTGCAGGATCTCGGAAATGGCAATGGGCTCCGGTGCCTGGGCTAACGGGTGGTCCGGAGCGACGGCGAACACGAACTCCATCTCGCCGAATGGGCGGGTCGCGACGCCCGGCTCGGGGGGTATCTCGCTGGGCGCACCGATCACAAGGTCGGCGCGCCCGGAAAACAGCGCGTCCCAGCAGCCTTCCAGGATCTCCGCGGCCAGCCGCAGCCGGGTCCCGGCGCCCTCCCGATAGAACTCGGAGATAGCGGGACACAATCGCTCGCCCGGGATGATGTCGTTGTAGGCGATGCGCAGTTCCGTCTCCCATCCCTTGGCGATGCGTTGCACGCGGCATTCGATGTCGGTAGCCGCGCGCAGAAGATGGCGCCCCTCCCGCAGCAATTCTTCGCCGGCGCGGGTCAGCCGCGCCCGGTGGCCGCTGCGGTCGAATAGCTGCACGTCGAGGTCCTGCTCCAGTTTCTGCACCGTGTAGGTGATGGCGGAGGGCACACGGTGCAACTCCTCCGCGGCGGCCGCAAAGCTGCCCTTGCGGGCGATCGCATCCAGCACGAGAAGGGCGTCCAGGGAGAGCTTGGTAGCGGGCATGGGGCTTTACGGAACGCTGCGTCTTGATTCGTTGCGCTAATAGCCGGGAAAATGCGTTAGAATCGCAGTCCTTATAACTTACGCGGTTCTTGCGCTGGTAGCGCGAACCTTATACCTCACCCGGACCTTCTGCCAGTACCACAAGAGCTGAAGGCGATCTGAATACAACAACTATCCTTTAAGGTACTTCGTTGCAGACATTGACTGTCCGTAATGTAGCGCTTCTCGTCGCCGTGGTCATCGCGGCCGGGATGGCTGGCTGCGGCAAAAAGGATGAGGGGTCTTCCGCCGCGCAGACCAAGCCCGCCGAACCGGGCAAGGCGGGGGCGACCGCCGCTGCTCCTCCTAAGCCCATGGGACTCCCGGTCAAAGCGCAACCGGTCAAGGTGGCCAAGGTCGACAGCGAGGTCACCGCGGTCGGGACCCTGATCGCGTCCGAAGCCGTGGTCCTGCGTCCCGAGATCGCCGGCCGCATCATCGAACTGAATTTTCAAGAAGGCCAAGCGGTGCAAAAGGGGGCCAAGCTGGTCACCTTCGACCCGTCGGAGTACCAGGCCCAGGTTGCCGGCTCCTCGGCCGAGGCCAGGACCGAGAGCCAGCGCTACGACCGCGCCAAGGAGATGCTGGAGCAGAAGTTCATCAGCCAGGAGGCCCTCGACGTCGCCCGCGGCAACATGGAACGCGCGCAGGCCCGCAGGCGGCAGGACGAGGTCCTGCTGTCCAAGGCTGTGATCAGCGCGCCGTTCAGCGGTATCGTCGGGTTGCGCCTGGTGAGCCCCGGCGCCTATGTCAAAGCCGGAGAAGACATTGCGCGGCTGGAGAACATCAGCTCGCTCAAGCTCGACTTCCGTGTGCCCGAAGTGTACTTGTCCAAGATCAGGCCCAAGCAGGATCTCACCATCCGCGTGGACGCTTACCCGACCGACTTCTTCCCGGGCAGGATCTACGCGCTCGAACCGTCGGTGGACGAAAAGACCCGCACGGTCGTCGTGCGCGCGCAGATCCCCAACCAGCACGCCAAGCTGCGTCCAGGCATGTTCGCCCGCGTGAACGTGCTGCTGGAAACGCGGTCCGACGCCATCCTGGTGCCCGAGCAGGCCATCTGGCCGCAGGGGCGCGACCCGTACGTATACAAGGTCACAGATGGCAAAGCGATACTGACCAAAGTCGAGCTGGGGGTGCGGCGGCCGGGTGAGGTGGAGATCCTCAAGGGCCTTACACCGACCGATATGGTTGTCACCGACGGACAGATGAAGCTGAAGGACGGCACTCCGGTGATGGTGTTGGCACCGCCGCCGCCCACGCCGGCTGCCGCCGTGAACGGAGCCGCGCCCAAGCCCGGCGGCTAAGCCGCCCGAGCTGCCCGGTACACCGACGAAATTGGCGCGGCGCATTTGAGACTCGAGCGCAGCGCGTAACCTCCAACGAGGATCAGGCGATGGTTCTTTCCGAAATCTCCATCAAGCGACCGGTGCTCGCCACCGTGATGAGCTTGATGATCGTGCTGGTCGGAATCTTGTCCTTCTCGCGCATGGCTGTGCGCGAATATCCCAACATCGATCCGCCCGTGGTCTCGGTGCGCACGGTGTACAAGGGCGCCACCGCGGGGGTGATCGAAAGCGCGATCACCCAGCCGCTGGAAGACTCCCTCTCGGGCATCGAGGGCATCAAGACGATCAAGTCCCAGAGCCGGGAAGAGGTCAGCCAGATCACCATTACCTTCGTTGCCGCCCGCGAAATCGACGGCGCGGCCAACGACGTGCGCGATCGCGTCGCGCGCATCCGCAAGAACCTTCCGGCCGCCTCCGACAACTCGGTCGTGTCGAAGATCGAAGCCGACGCCCAGCCGATCCTGTGGATCGCGATGTCCAGCGACCGTCACTCGCCGATGGAGATGTCGGACTACGCGGACCGCTATCTCACCGACCCGCTGAAGGCCATGCCCGGTGTGGCTTCGGTGATCATCGGCGGCGAGCGCAAGTACGCCATGCGCGTGTGGCTCGACCGCGAGCGGCTCGCCGCTCAGGGCCTCACGGCGCAAGACGTCGAGGACGCGCTCAACCGGGAGAACCTCGACTCTCCGAGCGGTCGCATCGAGAGCACCGAGCGCGAGTTCACCGTTCAGGCGCGCACCGACCTGCGCTCGCCCGAAGAGTTCGACAACATGGTCATCAAGGAGGTGAACGGGTATCCCATTCGCCTCAAGGACGTGGGCCGCGCCGCGCCCGGCCCGTACGAGAACCGGAAGATCGTGCGCGTGCGAGGTGAGGATGCCCTCGGGTTGGGCGTGGTCAAGCAGTCCACCGCCAATACCCTCGAGGTGGCGCAAGCCGCCAAGGCGCTGCTTCCGCGTCTGCAGGCCTCGCTGCAGCCCGGCATGAAGATGTGGGTCGCGGTGGATACGTCCAAGTTCATCCAGGCCTCCATCGATGCGGTGTTCACCACCATCGTCGAGGCGCTGATCCTGGTCGTGCTGGTGATCTTCTTCTTCCTGCGCGAGGTCCGGGCCACCCTGATCCCCGCGGTCACGATCCCGGTGTCGATCATCGGCCACTTCACCTTCCTGAAGGCGATGGGGTTCTCCATCAACACGCTGACCCTGCTCGGCGTGGTGTTGTCCGTCGGCCTGGTGGTCGACGATGCCATCGTGGTGCTGGAGAACGTGCACCGTCACATCGAAGACGGCATGAAGCCCCTGAAGGCCGCGTTCGTGGGCAGCAAGGAGATCGGCTTCGCGGTGATCGCGATGACCATCACGCTGGCCGCCGTGTTCACGCCGCTGTCCTTCGCGCAGGGCAACACGGGCAAGCTCATGACCGAGTTTGCGCTGACGGTGGCCACCTCCGTGATCGTTTCGGGCTTCGTCGCGTTGTCGCTGGTGCCGATGATGTGCTCGAAGCTGCTCAAGCACGATCACAGCTGGGTATACCGCAAGACCGAGCCCTTCTTCCAGGGCATGACCAATGGCTACCGCAGGGCGTTGCAGGCGGTATTGATGACGCCGCTGTTCGAGGTTCCACTGGGCCGGCGCCGGGTGCTCCGGTTCGACTCGAGAATATTCGTGGGTCTGATCTTTCTGCTGGTCTTGGGCTGCATGTACTGGTTGTTTACGCAGCTCAGGTCGGAACTGTCACCGGAAGAGGACCGCAGCCTGTTCCTGGCGTTCGTCATCGCGCCCGAAGGCTCTTCGATGCAGTACACCGACAGCTACATGCACGCGGTCGAGGAAATTACCAAGGGCGTGCCCGAGATCGAGACGATGTTCGCGGTAGTCGCGCCGGGCTTGGAGCGGCCGAATCCGGTGAATCTGGGCGTCGCCTTCGCCGTGCTCAAACCCTGGAATGAGCGCAGCCGCAGCCAGCAGCAGATCACCAAGGAGCTGGGGCCCAAGCTCTATGGCGGTCTGCCGGGAGCGTTGTCTTTCGTGAAAGGTCTGCCTCCGCTCGGGCAACCGCTGTTCTCCAAACGAGTGGAGTACGTGGTCTACGGCAATACCTACGACGAGCTGCAGACCAAAGTCAACAAGATGATGGCCAAGCTCAGTACGTATCCGGGCATCACCGGTCTGGACACGGACCTGAAGCTGAACAAGCCTCAGCTCGCGGTCAAGATCGACCGCGACAAGGCGGCCGCGCTCGGAATCTCCATGGAGGCGATCGGACACACACTGGAGACGCTGCTCGGCGGTTTCGACGTGACGCGCTACAAGCACGAAGGCAAGCAGTACGACGTGGTTGTGCAGATGGAAGACGACAAGCGGCGCCAGCCCAGCGATCTCACCTCGATCTACGTGCGCGGCGCGGATGGCTCGCTCAACCAGCTCACCAATCTGGTCACCCTGTCCGAGACGGTAGCGCCCAAGGAGCTGAACCACTTCAACAAGCTGCGTGCCGCCGTGATCAACGGTGAGCCGGCCGGCAATGTGAGCCTGGGTCAAGTACTCGACCACATGGACGAGCTGGTGAAGACCGAGCTCGGGCCCGAGACCCGTACCGACCTCGACAACGTCTCGCGCGAGTTCCGAGAATCGAGCGGACAGTTGAAGATTACTTTTATCTTGGCGCTGATCGTCATCTACCTGGTGCTGTCGGCTCAGTTCGAGAGCTTCGTGGGGCCGTTCGTTATCATGTTCACAGTGCCGCTGGCCATGACCGGCGCAGCGCTTGCCATGGGTTGGAATGCAGGCGTATTTGCGGAGGCGATCAAAGGCTGGCTCCACCTGGATCCGGCGGGCGGCACGGCCGCCTTCCTGACCAAGTATCTGGGAGCGACTCGTTTCCCCGGCACGCTCAACGTGTACAGCCAGGTTGGCCTCGTCATGCTGGTGGGCTTGATTACCAAGCACGGGATCCTGATCGTGGAGTTCGCCAACCAGCTGCGGTCCAAGGGGATGGAGAGGATGGAAGCGGTGGTGGAGGCGTCCACGCTGCGGCTGCGGCCCATTCTGATGACCACGGCAGCCATGGTGCTCGGTGCCTTCCCGCTCGCGATCTCGCATGGCGCAGGCGCCGAGTCGCGGCAGGCCATCGGCTGGGTCGTGGTCGGCGGTTTGATACTGGGTACGCTGCTTACCCTGTTCGTGATCCCGACCCTCTATTCGGTCCTGGTGCGCGGGGTGCACACGACGACCGAGGAAGAGGAGGACGCCCCCGTGCTTCCAGCCGGGGCCGGGGCCTCGATGCGGCCGCATCAGCGCCGGGAAGATTGATCGGAGAGATAAGCTCCCTCTCTCGAGCAGAGATATAGGGAGAGGGACCTTATGTCTGCTGGCGGTGACCACATGGCGCACCAGAAGCTGAACGTCGGTATCGCGCAGCGCATCGGCACCTACAGCGATGGCATGGCTGCGTCGCCCAACCTCCGCTGGATCCTCACAGCGGGGACGCCGGGGATGCGTCCGGACGGCACCACGCCCGAGGGAATCACCGCCCAGGCCGAGCAGGCCTGGGTCAATGTCCTCGCGATTCTGGAACAAGGTGGCATGGGTGTCGCCGATCTGGTCAAGGTCACGCACTATTTGTTGCGCGCCGAAGACATCAAACCCTACGCCGCCGTGCGCGCAAAGTTCCTGGGCGATGCGCGCCCCGCGTCCATGCTGTTGGTTGTCCCCGCCCTCGTCCGTCCCGAGTTCCTGGTCGAGATCGAGGCGTATGCGGCGAAGGCGTAAGGAGCGAAGAGTGAAGAGTGAAGGGTGAGTAAAGATCCCCTCTCCCCCGTTACCGGGGGAGAGGGCTAGGGTGAGGGAGCTCACCCTTCACTCTTCGCCCTTCACCTACCTAAAATTCCATTCTTCATCCATTCATCGACATCGATGACCACCACTGCCAACTGGCGCACTCCGACGCTCGTACTCGTCTGTGGAGCGATCATCCTGACGCTCGCGCTGGGCACCCGCCAGACATTCGGGTTGTTCCTGCAGCCGATGAGCACGGAGCTGGGCTGGGGCCGTAGCAACTACAGCTTTGCGCTCGCACTGTCCAACCTCATCTGGGGTGTGGCGCAGCCGTTCTTCGGCGCGTGGGCCGACAAGCAGGGCAGCGGGCGCGTGGTGGCGATCTCTGGTTTGCTGTACGCGGTTGGTCTGGTGCTGATGCCGTTTTCCACCACGCCGCTGACGCTGGACTTCAGCGCCGGGCTCTTGATCGGGCTCGGAATCAGCGGGGTGAGCTTCGGCATCATCCTGGGCGTAGTTGGGCGCGCATTCCCGCCGGAGCGCCGCAGCTTCGCCCTTGGCATCGCCTCCTCCGGCGGATCCTTCGGCCAGTTCCTCATGGTTCCGTTCGGAGCCTGGCTCATCGGCCATCTCGATTGGAAGTACGCTCTGCTGGTCCTGGCCGGGACGGTACTCGCCACTGTGCCGCTGGCGGTCGCGATGGTGGAGCAGCGACGAGCCCCGGCCTCGAGCGCGTTGCCGGGCGGCAAACCGCAGTCGTTGAGCGCGGCGCTGCGGGAAGCGAGCAGGCACGCCGGATTCTGGTATCTCACTGCCGGTTTCTTCGTATGCGGCTTTCAGGTGGCATTCATCTCGATCCATCTGCCGGTCTATCTGCGCGACATGAACATGCCGCTGTCCGTCGCAGGCTGGGCGCTGGCGCTCATCGGGCTGTTCAACATCTTCGGCTCGTTTGCCGCCGGCTATCTCGGGGGCCGGTACAGCAAGAAGTATCTGCTGTCGTGGATTTACACCCTGCGAGCGGTGATCATCGGGCTGTTTCTGCTGCTGCCCGTTTCGCCCCTTAGCGTGTATCTGTTCGCCGCGGGCATCGGATCCCTGTGGCTCGGTACGGTGCCGCTTACGAATGGGTTGGTTGGGCAGATCTTTGGTGTGCGCTACGTGTCCACGCTGTTCGGCGTCGTGTTCCTCAGCCATCAGGTGGGCAGCTTCCTCGGCGTATGGCTGGGGGGATATCTGTTCGATCTGACCGGGTCCTACACCCTGGTGTGGATCGGCAGCATCGCGCTCGGCCTGGTGGCGGCCCTTCTCAATCTGCCGATCGACGAGCGGCCGGTGGTGCGGCTCGCAGGGAACGCGGCAACTTGATTCCTCAGAGCCGACATATGCCTGGGTGGCGTGCGGCGTGGTGGGCGCTCCTGGTCGCAGCGGGGGTTGTGCTGACGGCGTTCGCTTTCCGCGGTTACCTCGACCCCGCCGCGCTCATCGATCTCGCCAACTCGCGGCTCTGTTAAGGCTGCTCGACCGTCAGGAACCGACGATGAGGATCCCGGCGAAGACCGGCGCCAGCGGGCACACCGAGCCGTCCATCAGACCACGCCTCGCTCCAAGTGCGCAGCTTCTTGAATTGGAGCTCGATTCGGGCATTCTAAGTCGTTCAGTGGATTCGAATCATTCCCTCGAAAAGTTCTGCTGGTAAACCCCGCCTACCGCTCCTATATTGCTTCTACGCATTCGTCCACATTGGATGATTCGAAGTCAGAAAGGAACCCACAGTGATCGCGTTGCGCAAGAGTCAAGATCGGGGACACGCCAACCATGGTTGGCTCGATAGCCATCACACGTTCTCCTTCGCCGGGTACTACGACCCCAAAGAGATGGGCTTTGGCACGTTGCGCGTGATCAACGAAGATCGCGTCGCGCCGGGCATGGGGTTCGGCACGCACCCGCACAAAGATATGGAAATCATCAGCTACGTGCTGGAAGGCGAGCTGGCGCACAAGGACAGCATGGGCACCGGCTCGGTGATCCGGCCCGGCGATGTACAGAAGATGAGCGCTGGCACCGGTGTGTCCCACAGCGAGTTCAATCCGTCGCCGCAGAAGCCGGTGCATTTCCTCCAGATCTGGATCGAGCCGAACGAGCACGGCGTGGCGCCGAGCTACGAGCAGCAGAACTTCTCTGTCGAGCAGAAGAAGGGCCGCCTGCGGCTGATCGCGTCGCCCGACGGAGCAGAGGGGTCCGTGAAGATCCATCAGGATGCTCGCGTTTACGCCGCGGTCCTCGATGGAAGCGATGCGGTGACCTATGCGTTGCCGGCGGGTCGTAGCGCCTACGTGCATATCGCGCGCGGCGCGGTGCAGCTGAACGGCACGCCGCTGTCGACCGGCGACGGGGCCAAGATCAGCGCCGAGAAAGAGCTGCGCTTGTCGGGTGGCGAGGGTGCGGAGGTGTTGTTGTTCGATATGGCGTGAGTCGAGGACGTGAAGAGTGAAGGGTGAAGGGTGAAGAGTGAAGAGTGAAGAGTGAAGGGTGAAGGGTGAAGGGTAAGAGCGACGCCCTCCCCCTTTTCAACGGGGGAGGCCTTGGGTTTCGGGTGTTCACCCTTCACTCTTCACCTCTCACAGGCACGCGGAGAAAACGATGATCGAAACCCAAACCCAATCGCGCAGCGTCGAGCTCGTCGCTGCCAGCCACAAAGCCGAACCCGCGCCCGGCCTGATCGTCGATCGGCCGCTGCCCGGGCCGGAGGTGGACTACGTCAGCCCGTTCCTCATGATCGACCACTTCGGGCCGACGACCGTCCGTGCCGGTGGCGCGGGCGGATTGAATCCTCATCCCCACCGCGGCTTCGAAACCGTGACGATGCTGTTCGACGGCGCGATGGAGCACCACGACTCGCTCGGCAATCACGGGCTGCTGCGTCCGGGCGACGTGCAATGGATGACGGCCGCAGGCGGAATCGTCCATGCCGAGTATCACGAACGCGAGTTCGCCGAGCGCGGCGGTATCTTGCACGGTATCCAGCTGTGGGTGAACCTGCCGGCCCGCCACAAGATGGACAGGCCTGGCTACCAGGATATTTCCGCCTCGCGCATTCCTGAGGTCGCGTTCGGCAAGGGCGTGGCGCGGGTTGTGGCAGGCGAGCTCCAAGGCGTGCGCGGCCCAGCCCGTACGCATACGTCAATGCTCGTGATGCTGCTGAAGCTCGCACCCGGCAGCTCCATTGCCGTCCCGATGCCCGACCGTTGGAATGCTCTGGCCTACGTGATCCGGGGTCGGGCGCGCGCCGCCGAGGTGACGCTGGAAGAAAGGCAAATGGCCGTGTTCGGCAACGACGCGCCAGGCATCGAGCTGAATGGCGCAACCTATGCGGACGTACTGTTGCTCGCCGGCGAACCGATCGACGAGCCGGTGGTGAGCTGGGGCCCATTCGTGATGAACACGGTCGAGCAGATCGTGCAGGCGCGGAAGGACTACGCGAATGGCCGCATGGGTGTGCTCGAGGAACGATAAGGCCACTTCTTGAAGTGCCGACGACGGGACGGTCGTCGGAGTCTGCCGTTGCGTCGAAAAGCGAACAGGAGAAGTCATGGCTACCAAGATTCAAGTCGTTTTCTACAGCATGTACGGGCACGTCTACAAGATGGCGGAAGCGGTCGTCGCGGGGGCGCACGAAGTCGCAGACACCGAGGTCGTGCTCTATCAGGTGCCGGAGCTCGTGCCCGACGACGTATTGCAACAAAGCGGTGCCAAAGCTGCGCGGGCAGCCTTCGCCCACGTCCCGTTCGGCAAGCCGGACCAGCTGCCGGATGCCGATGCGATCATCTTCGGAGCACCCACGCGCTATGGAAACATGTGTGCGCAGATGCGCAATTTCCTCGACCAGACCGGCGCGCTGTGGATGAAGGGAAGCTTGATCGGGAAGGTCGGCAGCGTCTTCACCAGTACCGCCAGCCAGCACGGTGGCCAGGAGACCACGATCACCAGCTTTCACAGCACCCTGATCCACCACGGCATGGTCATCGTGGGCGTGCCTTACTCGGAGCAGCGCCTGCTGAAGATGGACGAGGTCACCGGCGGCAGCCCGTATGGCGCCAGCACCATCACCGGCGGCGACGGTTCGCGGCAGCCGAGCGAAAACGAGCTGGCCATCGCGCGGTTTCAGGGCAAGCACGTGGCGACTATCGCCGCGCAGCTCAAGCGCGGGCGAGGCTGATCGCTTACTCGCCGCCAAAGAACTCGCGCGGCGAGCGGCCGAGCGCCCGCTTGAACATCGCGGAAAAGGCGCTCGCGCTCTCGTAACCCAGCGACGCCGCCACGGCCGACAGGGGCTGTCCCACTGAAACCAGCGCGGCCGCGTGCGCCAGCCGCACGCGTTGGCGCCACTGGCCGAAGGTCATGCCCAGCTCCTGCTGGAACAATCGCGCCAGCGTGCGCGGGCTGGCGCCGACCTTCGATGCCCATTCCTCCAGGCCAAGGGTCACGCCCGGGTCGTCCAGCAGCGCCTCGCACAGCGTGCGCAGGCGGCGGTCGTTAGGAAGCCGCAGGTCGAGCGAGAGCGTCGGCGCCGCGCGTATCTCCTCCAGCAGCAGCCGCGCCAGTAGCTCGTAGCGCAGGGCGTTGGCCTTCCTGTCCAGGTTCGCCAGCGCTTCGATGAGCTCGCGCATCAGCGCGGACACGTCGATCACATCGCAGGTTGCCAGCCCGCGCGGTGCCGCACTGGCATCCACATACACCGTGCGCAACTCCACCTCGCCGATCAGGGTGACTTCGTGCTCGACGCTCGGTGGGACCCACACCGCGCGCGCGGGCGGCACGATCCATGTGGTTTGCCCGGCGCGCAGGCGCATCGCTCCGCGCAGAGTGCAGGCGAGCTGCGCCCAGCCATGAGCGTGGGTGGCGATGTGCCCGTTGGCGGGCAGCGTCCGCACGTTCACGCTGACCGGGTGCTTCGCCGTCGGCGCGACGCGCGGCAGGGAGTCGATGCGCAGGGTTGGCATATTTTCGATACTACTCGACCCGATATCGTAAACCAGCCAGGTGGTGGAACGCTACTATAGCGTTCCCATCGACTGCCGAAATTGCTCCATGCCCCCACTGTTCAAGGATCCCAAGGCCCGCCGCGACGTCCGCGTTATCGGCGTGGTCGGGTTTGCTCACTGGACCTCGCATTTCTTCCATCTGCTGCTGCCGCCTCTGTTCCCCTGGCTGATGCAGGACTTCAGCCTGAACTTCACGCAGGTTGGGGCGCTGATGACGATCTTCTTTATCATTTCCGGCATCGGTCAGGCGTTGGCAGGCTTCGCCGTGGACCGCGTCGGTCCGCGCAGGGTTCTGCTGTTCGGGGTCTCGATGCTGGCGTTGTCGGGGTTCACGCTCGCCCTTGCCACTCACTACTGGATGCTCGGTGTGTGCGCAGGCCTGGCGGGATTGGGCAACAGCGTGTTCCACCCGGTCGATTTCACCATCCTGAACCGCCGCGTCTCCCCCGAGAGGCTGGGCCACGCATTTTCCGCACACGGGTTAACCGGCAACCTCGGGTGGGCGGCGGCGCCGGTATTCATGGCCGGTATCGCCGCGCTGGCGAACTGGCATTGGGCCGGGCTTGGTGCGGGCCTCCTGGCCACGAGCGTCCTGGCAGTGCTCATCTGGCAGCGCGATCTTCTGGACGTCCACGAGAGCCCGGCCCACGCCGCGCAGGCGTCCCGGATCCAGGCGCAAGCATCGAAGACGTTTGCCTTCCTGCAGTCCTCGGCCGTTTGGCTGTGCTTCAGCTTTTTCTTCGTTACCACGCTGGCCCTGGGTGCGCTGCAAATCTATTCACCCGCGCTGCTGAGCAAGATCTACGGCCTGTCGTTGGCGGCGGCGACTTCCTGCCTCACGGCTTACCTGCTGGGTGGCGCAGCGGGGATCGTGGGCGGAGGCTTCCTCGCCGGACGCGGCGGGTCGCACGATCGAGTCATCATCGGAGCCCTGGGATTGTCGGCGGTGTGCGCGCTCATCATCGCGCTCGACGTGGTGCCCGCCTGGAGCGTCGTTGGCCTGATGGCCGTGCTGGGGCTGGGCGTCGGTCTCGCGGGGCCGTCCCGCGATCTGCTCGTGCGCCAGGCCGCGACTGCGGGGTTCGGCAAAGCCGCGTTCGGGAGGGTGTACGGCTTCGTCTACTCGGGTCTGGACGTAGGGTTCGCGACAGCGCCGCTGGTCTTCGGCCCGCTCATGGATCACGATCACTACTCCGCCGTGCTCGGCGGCGTCGCGGTGCTGCAGGCCCTCGCGATCATCAGTGCGCTGAGCGTCGGCATGCATTCGCGCTTTACCCGACGCGTCGCGGCGGGAGCGGGGTGACGTGGGTAGCGCACAATCTCAAGTTGGTTAGCTGCACGCTCTTGCCCGTCGAAGCGGAACCGACACGGTGCCGCTAGAATCCCACGCTAGCCCATACAGGAGGGAACCCATGACGACCGTCCTTCCGGTGACGCCCGCGTCCCTCGATGCGGCTTCGACCCATGCGCCGCGTCTCCAGTGCAGCGCCGAGGAGTGGACCGCGCGCGTCCAGCTCGCAGCCTGCTATCGCATCTTCGCCTATCTCGGTTGGGTGGAACTCATCTACAACCACATCACGCTGCGCCTGCCCGGCCCGGATGTGCACTTTCTCATCAACCCCTTCGGGCTGATGTATTCCGAAGTGCGCGCGTCGAACCTGGTGAAGATCGACCTGAAGGGCAATGTCGTGGGCCACTCCGACTGGCCCGTAAATCCTGCCGGGTTCACCGTTCACGCTGCAATTCACGATGGCGTCGCCGGTGCGCATTGCGTGATGCATACGCACACCACCGCCGGCATGGCCGTGGCCTGCACCCGTTCCGGATTGTCGATGAGCAACTTCTACTCCGCGCAGTTGCACGGCAAGCTCGCGTATCACGATTTCGAGGGCATCACGGTGCACCCGGACGAAGGGCCTCGGCTCATCCGCAGCATCGGCGACAAGCCCGCTGTCATCCTGCGCAATCATGGCCTGCTAGCCTGGGGGGATACGCTGACCAGGACCTTCGCCGTGCTCTAGCTCCTGAACCGCGCCTGCGAGATACAGCTCGCCTCCACCTCCATGGGGCAGGTGATCGAAATCCCGGAAGAGATCCAGGTGAAATGCACGCGCGATTCGCTGCAGTTCAATCCCAAGTTCGGTGCAGGCCAGGACGTGTTCGATGCGCTCACACGCATGATCGATCGGGTCGATCCATCCTACTGTGCGGGACCTGGTGGTCGTCGCGGTGAAGACGCCGGCGCTCGAAGCGGTGGCGGCGCGCATCGGGCCCCTCATCGCATCCGACACCATGGTGCTCACCGCGATGAACGGCGTCCCCTGATGGTTCTTCGATCGCTTTGGCGGTGCCTACGAAGGGACGCGGCTCGCATCGATCGATCCCACCGGCGCAATCGCGTCCGCTATCCCGACGCGCAACGTGGTCGGCTGCGTTGCGCACATGAGTTGCTCTGTGCCCGAACCCGGTCTGGTGCGTCACAACGCCGGCAGCCGGCTCATCATCGGCGAACCGGACGGGAGACAATCGGAGCGCCTGCGCACGCTGGCTGCGTACCTGTCGCAAGCAGGCTTCGATGCGGTCGTGTCCAAGTGCATACAGGCCGATATTTGGTACAAGCTGTGGGGCAACATGACCATGAACCCGGTCTCGGCGATCACGGGCGCCACCTGCGATCGCGTCCTCGATGATCCGTTGGTCAGCGGTTTCTGCCTCGCTGTCATGCGCGAGGCGGCCGCGATCGGTGCCAGGATCGGCTGTCCGATCGCTCAGAGGGGAGAGGATCGCAACGCCGTAATGCGCCAGTTGGGGGCGTTCAAAACTTCGATGCTGCAGGACGTGGAGGCGGGCAAGCCGGTAGAGATCGATGCGCTCGTCAGCGTAGTGCGCGAGATTGGCCAGAAGACGGGCGAACCGACGCCCAACATCGATATCCTGCTGGGGCTGGCGCGGCTGCATGCGCGCACGCATGGGTTGTATCCGGCGTGAGCCCCTCACCCTAGCCCTCTCCCACAAGGGGAGAGGGGATCGTGTTGTGCGAGCGCACGCGCGGCGCATCTTAAGGCCCCCTCTCCCTTGATGGGAGAGGGTTGGGGTGAGGGTGAGGCCTCTCACCGCTGCTGCACGATCCATTCGTGCGCCGGATCGTTCTTGAAGTGCCACGCGCGCTTCGGTCCGGCCATGACGTTCAGATAGTACGAATCGTAGCCGTACGGCACGACCACCGGGTGATAGCCCCGCGGGACCATCACGACGTCCGAGTCCTCCACCGCGTGCGACTCGTCGATCGAACGGTCGTCGGTGTACACGCGTTGGAATGCGAACCCCTGCGGCGGGTTCAGGCGATGATAATAGGTCTCCTCCAGGAAGCTCTCCGCGGGTATGGCGTCCTGATCGTGCTTGTGCGGCGGATAGGAGGAGGAGTGCGCCGAGGGCGTGCGCACTTCCACCACCAACAGGTTCTCGGCCGGCTCGGTCTCCGGCAGCACGTCGCACACGTAGCGCGTGTTCTGAGCCCTGCCGCGCACCGAGCGCTTCATCCGGCCCGGCTCGATCAGCCGCGCGGCATACCTGCCTTCTGCCGGCGCGGTGGCCACGCCGATCTCGGCGCTGTCCAGCGCGGACACGGTGGCTGCGATCCGCGGGGGCAGATAGACGGCATAAGGCGCTTCGTCGTCGAATACGCTCACCCGCCCACCGATCCTCGCCCAAGCCTGCTGTCCCGCAGCGACTGTGACGGTCCCGGCCAGAACAACGATGCATGTCTCGCGCGTGGGTTCCTCCACGCGCAGGGTCTCGCCGGACGTGAGCCTGTGCGCACTGAATCCCACATGCCTCCAACCGGCTGACTCGGGCGTCACGCGCACGATGTCGCGGCCCTGCCTGTTCGCTTTGACCAGCAGACTCATTTGAGTTCTTCCCAATTCTTCTCGAGGTTCGCTGACACCGGTTGTCCCTCACCCTAACCCTCTCCTGGACCCTCACCCTACCCTCTCCCTCTGGGAGAGGGACCTTGATATCTGCTAGGGAGAGGGGACTTGTATCTTTTGCATCTGCTGTACGATGCCCTTCAGCGTCCGATAGCCCTTCTGCGCATACTCGTAGCTGGGCGCCACCGCCGGATCCTGCTCGGCTTCGACCACCAGCCAGCCCGAGTAGCCGGTGCGCGCGAGTGTGCGCAGGACCGCTTCGAAGTCGATAGCGCCATCGCCAGGCACGGTAAACGCGCCGTTCAACACCGACTGCAGAAAGCTCCAGCCGTTGTTGCGCGCCAGCTTCAGCACCTGCGGCCGCACGTCCTTGCAGTGCACGTGGCACACACGCGCCACGTGTTTCTCCAGAATCGCGACCACCCCGTCCGGGCCGGCCCCGCCGAATGCCATGTGGCCGGTATCGAACAGCAGGCCGACTTCGTTGCCGGTAACACGCATCAGCGTGTCGACGTTGTCCGGGGTCTCGCAGTAGGCGCCCATGTGATGGTGATACGCCAGACGCACGCCCTGCCGCAGCAGATAGCGCCCAAAGCTGGTCAAGCGTTCACCGTAGGCTTTCCAGTCGTCGTCGTTGCGGAACTGCGGACGCTTGTGCAGCGGCGTGTCGAACTCGCCTTGAATGCTGTCCTGCACTTCGCCGTAGACCATGACCTTGGCGCCGTTGTAGGCAAGCCGCTCCAGGTGCAGCCAGACCCTCTCGATCTCCTCTTCGACCGAGGACTTGGCCAGCCTGCCCGAGTACCAGCCCGATACGCAGGCGAGGCCGTATTCGCCCAGCTTCGCCTTCAGCGCCGCGGGCTCGCGCGGGAACTTGTTGCCCAGTTCGAAGCCCTCGTAGCCGATCTCCTTGCCTTCCGACAGCGCCGTCTCCAGCGTCGTCTCGCCGCCCAGCGCCGGCAGGTCGTCGTTGCTCCAGCCGATCGGGTTGATCCCGATGCGCACGTCGAACGCGGTGCCGGGGCTCACGCGCGCTGCTCCTTCTTCGCGTTTTCGTAAGCCGTGCGTGCGGCACGCACCGCCTCGCGTTCGGACACCTCCGGTACGCCGACCTCCCACCAGGCGCCACCGTCCTCAGTGGTCTGGTTCGGATCGGTATCGATCACGACCACCGTCGTGCGATCGGCCGAGCGCGCCCGCACCAGCGCCTGATCCAGCTCCGCTACCGAGCGCGGATGTTCGGACAGACAGCCGAGGCTCTTCGCATGCAGCGCGAAGTCGATCGGCGGCGGGCCCTCGGACCCTTGCAGGCAATCCTGCAACAGGTTGTTGAAAGGCGCGCCGCCGCAAGCCTGCTGCAACCGGTTGATGCAGCCGTAGCCGCGATTGTCGAGCACGACCACCACCAGCTTCTGGCCCAGCATCACCGAAGTGGCCAGTTCGCTGTTCATCATCAGGTAGGAACCGTCGCCGACGATCACCACCACCTCGCGCTCCGGGCGAGCCAGCTTGACCCCAAGCCCTCCGGCGATCTCGTAGCCCATGCACGAGTAGCCGTACTCCATATGATAACCGCCGGGACCGGCGGCGCGCCAGAGCTTGTGCAACTCCGCCGGCAGCGTGCCGGCAGCGCACACGATGATGTCTCGCGCGGGCGATTCCGCATGTGATCGCTGGATCGCGCCGATTACGTCGGCTTCATAGGGCAGCTTGCCGCCGCGCGCGGCGTCCTTGCGCGAAGTGAGCGCCGCGATACGCGTGCGCCACAGTGCTCCGAGCTGCTTGGCACGGGTGGTCCACGCTTCGTCCGCGCGCCACTGACTCGCCGCGTCGGACAACGCCTCCAGGCCGCGGCCTGCATCGGCGATCAGCGAGGCGCCGCGCAGCTTCACCGCATCGAGCGGGTTCACGTTGACTGCCACGACCCGGGCCTTAGGGAACAGCGCATTCGAACCGGTGGTGAAATCCTGCAAGCGCGTACCCACCGCGAGCACGAGATCCGCTTCCCGCGCCAGCGCGTTGGCCGCCGGCGACCCGGTCACGCCGATCGAACCCATCTGCAGGGGATGGTCCCAGGCCAGCGACGATTTGCCGGCCTGCGTCTCGGCCACCGGCACGCCGTGACGCTCGACGAATGCGCGCAGCGCGTCCGCGGCCCGCGAATAGAGCACGCCGCCGCCGGCAATCAGGACCGGCCGGCTGGCCGCTCGCAACAGGGCGGCCGCGCGCTCGAGCTCACCCGCGTCTGGCGGCGTAGCGCGCACAAGCAGCGTCTCGGGCTCGAAGAAATCGGCCGGATAGTCGTACGCCTGTGCCTGGACGTCCTGGGGCAAAGCCAGCGTTACCGGCCCGCACAGCGCTGGATCGGTCATCACCGCGACTGCGCGCGGCAGCGCCGTCAGCAATTGCTCGGGCGTCACGATCCGGTCGAAGTACCGCGATACCGGCTTGAAGCAGTCGTTGGCCGAGACACCGCCGTCCTGGAAGTCCTCGACCTGCTGCAGCACCGGGTCCGGTGCACGCGATACGAAGATATCGCCCGGCAGCAACAGCACCGGCAGGCGATTCACGTGTGCCAGCGCGGCGGCGGTCACCAGGTTGGTTGCACCGGGGCCGATGGAAGTGGTCACGGCCATGATGCGGCGGCGGAAGTTGGCCTTGCCGTAGGCGATGGCCGCGTGCGCCATCGCCTGTTCGTTGTGCGCGCGGTAGGTCGGCAACAGCTTGCGGTGGGCATACAGCGCCTCGCCGACACCGGCTACGTTGCCGTGGCCGAAGATCGCCCACACTCCCGCGCAGTAGGGGACCTCTCGGCCATCCATCTCCACGCGATAAGAGGCGAGCTTCTTGACCAGCGCCTGGGCCATCGTCAAACGAAACGTCTTGTCCATAAGCTCCTCTCGAACTGTTCTCAGGCAACCTTGACCTGGACGGGAGGGCTTTCCGCCTCCCGACCCTTGGGCCAGGCCGCGATCAGGTCGGCGAAATTCTCCGCGACCCGGCTCACCAGCGTGCCATCGTCGAAGGTGCCGGCGAGCCATGCGCGCGCCGGATCGGCCCACAGCGTGCGCCCGACAGCGAAGCCCCGGCAAGTCTGCGCGGCGCGCGCGTCCGCCAATCCCGCTTTCAATTCCTCGAGCGGCGCGTTCAGGCCGAGCATCACGACGCCGCGGCACTGTGGATCGCGCGCGTGCACCAGTGCGTCGACCTGCCGCCACTGCGCCGGCGTCAGCGCTTCCAGCTTCCACCATTCCGGATAGATGCCGAGGTTGTAGAAGCGCTTCAGCGCGCGAACGATGACGTCTTCGTCCACCGGCAGGTTCCGCGGCGGGATCACCTCGAGCAGCAGCTCGTGGCCCGACGCTAGCGCTGCATCGTACAGGGCCTTGACCTGCGCCTCCTGCTCCAGCCGGTTGTCCACCGTATCGTCCGGGTGATAGGGCACGAGGCACTTGATCACCTGCTCCTGGGGCCAGCTGGTGAGCGTGGTGCCGATCGAACGACCGTGTTCGAATACCAGCGGGTTGGAGCCGGGTTGTTCGACTGGCCGCCCCACCCACCAGCCGCGGCCGGTCGCAGCGTCGAGCGCATCGGCACCGTAGATGTCGTCGATCAGTACGCCGATGCTGCCGGTCATCTGCCGTTCCGCTTCGACCCGCGCGACCGCGTCCACCAGCAGGCGCTTGAGCTTGGGCAGACGTGCTTCGCTGCCTCCGGTTTCCTGCGCCAGCTCGAAGAACTGGCGGCGGTGATCGAAGGCGAGCACGAACAGCGGATCCCAGCGGGGCCGCGGGGCGGTGACCCGATGCAGCCGGTTCAGCACGCGGTCCTCGCCGGGGCGCGGCGTGAGCCGATCGGCGTTGGCCAGGAAATACTCCAGTTCCGGCCGCGTCGGCATGGCCGGCGCGCAGGCGTGACGGGACACCACCAAGGCGCCGCAGGCATTGGCGTACCGCGCGCAGGCGTCGATCGATTCTCCCCGCACCCAGCCGTAGAGGAACCCGGAGGCGAACGCGTCGCCCGCCCCCAGCACGTTCATCACCTCCACGGGGAAGCCGGCGAAGTGCGGAGCAGCTTCCAGCACAGCGGGGACGTCGCCCTCCAGCACCGCGCAACCCTGCGCACCGCGCTTGACCACCAGCAAAGCGCCCGAGCGGGCCCGCACCGCGCGCAGCGCCGAGGTGAGATCGTCGCTGCCGCCGGCGATCTGGAACTCCTCTTCGGTGCCGATGATGAGATCGAACTCGCCCACGATCGCCTGCAGGTGCTGCGACACACCTTGATCGGCGACGTAGCGGTTCTCCCCATCCGCCTTGCCCGCCAGACCCCACAACACCGGACGGTAGTCGATGTCGAGCACTCTGCGGACGTCGTTCGCGCGCGCATAGGCGAGCGCCTGCCGGCAAGTCGCCGCGGTGTCGGCGCGCGAGAGGTGCGTCCCGGTGATGGCGAGTGCCTTAGCCGAGGCGATGAAGGCCTCGTCGAAATCCTTTGGCGAGATCGCCATGTCGGCGCAGTTCTCGCGATAGAACACCAGCGGGAAGGTGTCGCGATCCTTGATTCCGAGCAGCACCAGCCCCGTGAGCCGTTCGCGGTCGACGTGCACGTGCGAGACGTCGCAACCCTCGCGCACCAGCGCTTCCACGAGGAAGCGGCCGGGGTGATCGTCGCCTACGCGCGCGAGCATCGCGCTCTTGAGCCCCAGCCGCGCGGTGCCGAAGGCCTGGTTGGCCGACGACCCGCCGAAGTATCTGGCGAAGGAGCTGACGTCCTCGAGCCTGGCGCCCAGTTGCTGGGCGTACAGGTCCATGGCCAGCCGGCCGAGGAAGATCGCGTCCAGCCGGCGCGAGGAGGCGAAGCGGGTGGTGTTCTCCATATCTCTGTGGCCTGACTGGTGCAGATTCAAATGCGCACGCCCTCCAGATCCGCCATCAACTTCTGCATCTCCATGCCGCCGGCCATCATGTCCAGCAGCGCCTCCTTCGCGATCTCGCTTTTCGGGAACGTCCCCAGCGACTGGCCGCGGTTGAGCACGGTGAAGGAGTCGCCGATCGGGTAGGCATGGTGGACGTTGTGCGTGATGAAGATTACGGAAATGCCGCGCCCGCGCGCGTTGGCGATCAGCTTCAGCACGTTGGCCGTCTGCTTCACACCGAGCGCAGCGGTGGGCTCGTCCAGGATCAGCACGCGTGCGCCGAAGTGGATCGCCCGCACGATCGCCAGGCATTGCCGTTCCCCGCCGGAGAGCGTGCCTACCACCTGCTCGGCGTCCCGGATGCGGGTACCCATGTCGGACAGGCGGTCGTGCGCGGTCTTCGACATGAAGCCGTTGTCCAGCACCGGGAACATGCCGAAGCGCTTGATCACCGGCTCGCGGCCGAGAAAGAAGTTGCGCGCGATCGACATCAGCGGGACCAGCGCGAGGTCCTGGTACACCGTGGCGATGCCGCGGTCGAGCGCATCGCGCGGCCCGTTGAACCGGACCTCCTGATCGTCCACTCGGTACACCCCGTCCGAGGGCCGGTGGACCCCGGCCAGAGTCTTGATCAGGGTCGACTTGCCCGCCCCGTTGTCGCCCAGCAGACAGTGCACCTCGCCGGTCTTGAGGCGCAAGGTCACGTCCTGCAGCGCGATCACGGAGCCGAAATACTTGCTCACCTCCTCCAGCTCCAGTATGTACTCGCTCATGGCAGCCTCCCTAGCCTGGATAATTCATGAAGACGCCCCGATCTGCGGACAGTCGCGGGCGTGTCGTGTCTCTCGGCAAGCTCTTGCGCGGTACAGGATGTCGCATCGGGCTACTCGGGCGCTGGCGGCCGATTTCCGGCCATTTGCGGCATGCCTGCCTTGCCGATAGAGTGATCTATCGGCTGC
>JBGPMS010000043.1:0-23009 GCA_041487115.1 Gammaproteobacteria bacterium | reverse complement strand
GTGCGTCCGCCGGCGATCCCACCGCCCAGGATCCAGATCACGCTGCCGTGTCCGTGGTCGGTGCCGCGATCGCCGTTCTCGTGGAAGGTACGGCCGAATTCGGAGAGCACGACGACCACCGTGTCGTCCCAGGTCTTCCCCATTTCCTGCGCAAAGCCCGCCAGTCCCTCGCCCAAGCTGCCGAGCCGGTCCGACAACGCACCACGCGCCGCGCCTTGATGCACGTGGGTGTCCCAGCCGCCCACATCCACGAAACCGACCGCATAAGCAGGGTTGTCGCGCATGAGGCGCGCCATCCTGCGCGCTTGCTGCTCGAATCCCTTGGCGTTGACGGCGCCGCGCGCGGAATCCACCATTTCCTGCTGCAGCTCGCCGCTCATTTGCCGGCGCGTCTCGAGACCTTCGTGGACATCGCGGGCCAGGTTCGTGCCCTGGTACATCTTCTCCAGCAGCTCAGTCTGACGCTCGTTGAATGGGTTCTTCGCCTCACCCTTGACGGCAAGATTGGCCACAGTCGCGTTGCCCTTGAACACCAGGGGCAAGTTGTCGGTGAAGCTCACGCCGCCCAAGCCGCTTGCGCGCCCCAGAACTTCCACGAGCCGGTTGAGGAAGCCGCTCCCGTAGTCCAGCCGCCCGCCGTAGCCCTGCCCCAGCTCCACGATGTCTTGCGCATGAAAATGGCTGCGCGACTGGTCCTGGCTGCCGGCATACGGGACGAAGAGGGCCTGCCGCTGTTGATACAGCGGATACACCGAATCCTTCAATGCCGGGTGCAGGCCCCAATAGCTGTCGAGCGCGAGCGCGGCATCTGGACTCCCGCTGCCCGGGCGAGGAATGGCGATGTTCGGGCGCGACTCGTAGTAGAAAGCGCTGTTGTACGGTACGAGCAGGCTGGCTGCATCGTATCCGCCGCGCAGCAGCACGACCACGAACTTCGTCCGGGGCGGCGCCGCGGGAATGGCCCACAGCCGGATGGGTCCCAGCGCGAGTACGCCAACACCGGCGAACTGTAAGAGCTTTCGTCTTCTCATCGGTACATGAACTCCGGTGCCGACAGGAACAAGGTGTTCCACTCACGGTCGCCCTTCGCTTGCGCGAGGGCCTGCGCGGTCTGCTCGCTGAGGAGCGGCTGCATTCCAGCGAAGACTCGGGACTGCGCGATGGCCGGTTGCGTCTCGCCAGTCTCGCTTGCTTCCCCAGGTGCGGTGTCCGAACCATCCGGCACACTGAACAGCCTGGGACCGGCATTGGTAATCTGACGCGCGATCTCGAAGCGCTTGGTCATCTGACCGGCACTGGCCCAATCCTTCTGTCGCAGCCCATAGCCGTCGGGGGTCTGGTGTCCGTAGAGCGGCTCGCCCAGCGCGTGCAGCCAGTTGCGCACCGCTTTGTAGTTGGTGATCACGCGCCCGTCGTAGGCCAGGCGCAGCGCCGAGAAGACATACTGCACCGGGTCCTTGAATTTCCTGCCCAGATAATCGTCACGCCAGAACTCGCTCGAATCGAACATGGCGCGCAGCGTGTGCGAGATGTCGCCGCGGCTGGCCAGGAAGGCGTCCTGCATCCGCTGCACTACATTCGCGGGCGGCTCGTCGCCCATGAAGTACACGGCGAGCTTGCTGGAAATGAAATGCGCCGTCGCCGGCTGGCTGCACAGGATGTCCGCCACCTCCGCGACCTCGTCGAAGCCTCGCCCCGCGATGCGGTGGTGCATGAACGTCTTCTCGCCGAAGTCATGCCGCTGCGGATGGAACGCGAACAGTCCCTGCGCCACGTAGTAGCCGCGCAACCGCGGCGGAAGCTTGACCGGCTTGGAATCCAGATTCACACCGACACCCGTGAGGATGCGCGCCAGTTCCTGCACGTCCTGCTGGGTGTAGCCGCTATCAACGCCCAGCGTATGCAACTCGAGCAGCTCGCGCGCGTAGTTCTCGTTGATGTGGCCGACCGCGTTTTGAGCGTTGTCCAGGTAGAGCAGCATGGCCGGATGCATGAGGGTGGCCAGCAGCAGGTCGCGGAAGCGGCCGAATACATGCGGCCGAATGGCGTTCTCCTCGTAGTCGCCCACCAGCAGCTTGACCTTGTCCTTGCCCTGGAACACGTTGAAGTGGTTGAACCAGAACCAGGTGAGTTGCTCCTCCAACTGATTGCTCGAGTACAGCGCGCGGATGATGTGCCGCCGCTGTGCCTCCTCTACGATGAACTGGTAGCGCTCGTTGAGGGCTTTGTGCCGTGCCTTGCGCCCTTCTCCTTCGGGGAGGTCCTTCAGCCGCTTTGCCTCCGCCTCGTAGGCCCCGACCACATCGCGCACCGGCACTGCGCTAATGCTCATCGCCCGCACCATGGCGCGCGCCTGCGGCGGCAGCGCCTCATCACCGACGACGCGCAGCTGTTGCGCCCAGAACCCCGCGCGCCCGGCCCCGACATAGGCGTCGGCGGCGGAATCGTTTACGCCATAGGTCAGTCGGTTGATGGCCTGCAGATCATCCCCTGAAAGCGCCGCGGCTCCGGCAGATGTACACAGAATTGTCAGGACAGCAACGAACAGTGAGCGCAGGGCGCCGGCGCCTCCGAAGGCTGCACTCCCGTTTGTGTGGAGCGCGGAGCGGCTGGCCGCATAGGGCATGGGTCGGCCCACACGGAAGCGGCGGTCGGGGTACGGCATCTGCTCTCCTGAACCGATATCCGATTTGAAGGGCGGCGCCTTGTCTTGCACCAGGCTTTCAACCGAGGCACCGCGGCTAAGCGCTTCAACGGTTGAGCCCAGGATCCGGTTGATACCGACAACACTATTAGATCCGCGTGGCCCCGGTTGACTAGGAGAGCATGGGTCTACAGAATCGGAGGAAAATCCCCACTATGAGGTGTTCGGCATGGCCCTCCACTGGTCGTGAGAGGAGCGATGTGGGCCCTGTTGGCAGGATTCGCCGCGTGCGTCGTGCTGCTGATGCTGCGCTTCCTCTACTTGGGGCGGGCGGCGTCCTCCCCCGTAGGAACCCGGCGTCAGGCCGGCTGAGGCCGGCTCACCCGCAGTTCGTGTGTACCGCCGGCCGCGGGACGCAGTTCCACGCGCTGCGGGTGGTAGCACGCCAGCTCGTCGCGGTGGCCGATGCTGACGATGGTGGTGTCCTTCAGGCGCTGGGTGAGCACCTCGTAGAGCCTGGCCTGGCTGGGGTCGTCCAGGTTCGAGGTGGCTTCGTCCAGGAACAGCCACGCTGGCTTCTGCAGCAATGCGCGGGCGAAGGCGACGCGCTGCTGCTCACCGCCGGAGAGCTGCATGCTCCAGTTGACCGATTCGTCCAGCCGCGCGATCAAGTGGGGCAGCCCCACTGCGGTGAGCACATCCATCACCTCGTCGTCGGTGAAGGTGGTGGCGGCGGCGGGATAGGCGACGGCACAGCGCAGGGTGCCGAGCGGGAAGTAGGGGCGCTGCGGCAGGAACAGCACGCGGAAGTCCTTCGGTACCCGCACGCGTCCGCGCCCGAAGGGCCAGATGCCGGCGATGGCACGGAACAGCGTGCTCTTGCCGCAGCCGGAGGCGCCCTGTAGCAGGATGCGCGCGCCCGGTGCGATAGTCAGCTTCGCGTTGGACAGCAAGGGCTGCCCGTTGGGCAAGTCGAGCTCGACGTGATCCAACTCGAGCTGCCCGGCCCCGTCCGGCGAAACGGTGATGCCGGGGTTGGACCGGTGCTGCTCCTGCGCAGCTACGATCGCTTTGTGGAAACCGGTGAGCCGGTCCACGGTAGCCTTCCACGTTGCGAAGTTGGTATATGCGCCAATGAACCACGACAAGGCCACCCGCACCTGACCGAACGCACTCGCGGTCTGCATCAGCCCTCCGAGCGGGATGGCGCCGGAGAAGAAGCGCGGCGCTGCGACCACATAGGGGAAGATCACCGCCACCTGGCTGTAGCCCGAGGTGAACCAGGTGAGCTTCTTTTGCCGCTGCATGATGGACCACCAGTTCTCGACCACATGCACGAACCGGCCGCGGAACGTGGCGAGCTCGTCGTCTTCGCCGCGGTACAGCGCGACGCCCTCCATGTTCTCGCGAAACCGCACGAGGTTGTAGCGGAAATCGGCTTCGAAGCGCTGCTGGTTGTAAGCGAGGCCGATGAGCGGCTTGCCCACCTTGTGGGTGAGGAAGGTACCAATAATGGCATAGACCAGCACCACCCAGACCATATAGCCCGGGATGACGAACTCCCGCCCGAACAGCGGCACGCTGAGCGGACCCGACAGCACCCAGAGAATACCGACGAAGGAAATCAGCGTGACGACCGCGTTCAGCAGCCCCAGCGACAGGTTGAGCGTCTCGTCGACGAAGATCTTCAGGTCCTCCGCCACGCGCTGATCCGGGTTGTCGGTCTGCGCCCCGACGAGCTGCATGCGGTAGTAGGTGCGGTCCGCCAGCCACTCCCGCAGGTACCTGCGGGTGAGCCAGCGCCGCCAGCGCATCTGCAGCATCTGGGTCAGGTACTGGGCATACACCGCCTGCACGATCCAGATCGTCGCCAGCAGCCCGAAGCGCACGATCTGGTGGTAGAACTCGGCCTTGTCCTTGTCCTGGAACGTGTTGTAGAACAGGTTCTGCCACTGGTTGAACAGCACCTCCATGTACACCATGCCCAGGGTGAGCGCGACGATGGCGAGCAGCAGCAGGCGCGAGATGACCTTCTCAGTGGTCGTGAAGCGGATCCATCGCAAATGGACGACGGCGCTGTCCTTCGAGAACCAATAGGGCCGGAACAACGCCCAGACGTCGTGCCAGAAACCCGATCTGACCTTTCCCATGCCAGTGCTCCTGTTCGTATTGTCTTGGGCGGCTGCGTCTATAAAAAATTGGCGCCTCCTCCGATCTTGCCTGCCGCCGCGCTGAGTGCGCCGACAGTGTAACCCAGCCGGAAGCCTTGTCTGGCGGGCATCTCGCTGCGGCTGCCAGCCTCCACCGGCAACCTGAAGCCAGGCTTAACGGCAGCGGCCGTGCGGGGCGAGCCTCGCCGCATCTCGAGCTGGGTGCGCCGCGGCCGTTAACTCGGTTTTGCTTCCTTCAACAACGCTGATGCAAGGAACGTACGATGCCTGGCTCGTAGCCGGCTCTTACCTGATGGCGGTGGTGGCCTCGTACGCCGCGCTGGAGCTGGGCGGGCGGGTCATCGCATCGCCCCGCCGCGAGGCCTGGCTATGGTCACCATCGCGATCGCCTTCTTCGACGCCCGGCTCACGGATCAGAACGCGCGCATGGTGAACGCGCTGCGCGCCGCCAACCGCGAGCTGAGCCAGCGTACGGAGCGCGCCGAGCTGCAGATCAGCCAGGAGCGCTACATGCTCGCGGTCCTGGGCGCCAACGACGGCATCTGGGACTGGGATCTCACCACCAATCACGTCTTTCACTCCCTGGGCCACGCGGCCGGGGACCTGGCGCTCAAGGAGACAGGCGAGCGCCTGCGCGATTGCGTGCGCGGAGACGACCTGATCGCCCGTTTTGCCGGCGACGAGTTCGTTCTGCTCATCCATCAGATGCAAGACCCCAGCGCGCTCACCGCCATCGCGGAGCGCGTGATCTCCGCGATGCTCAGGCCGATCCAGCTGCAGGGCGGCCTGTACCAGATCGGTGCGAGCCTCGGCATCGCCGTATTCCCCGAGGACGGTGCCGACGGTGACACGCTGATCAAGCATGCCGACCTCGCCATGTATCGCGCCAAGGAGCTGGGTCGCAACAACTACCAGTTCTACTCGGCCCACATGGACGAGCACAGCGTCGAGCAGCTGGCGATACGGGCCGAGCTTCCGCTCGCGCTCGAGCGCGGCGAGTTCCATGTGGTGTACCAGCCCAAGCTCGATCTGGCCCACAACCTCGGCCTGATGGTCGTCGCCGAGGGCGTGGAGAACGAGGCGCAACTCGACTTCCTGCGCGAGGCGCGTTGCGACGCGGTGCAGGGATACCTCCTGACCCGGCCGTTGCCCGCCGTGGAGTTCGAACGCTTCCTGGTGGAGCGGGCGGAGTCGGCGCGGCCCGGGCGCAGGGTTCCTGCCATCGTTTGACATTCCTACCAAGGATGACGGCTATGGTCGCTCCGAGCGGCGCGCGGTCACATGCTCAGCGCCGTCCTCCCTCCGTTGCCTTCAAACGTTGACGCGCAGCGACAGTTTGCGGCCCTCTCCGGCACTCGAGTGACGGAAGAAGTCTCACCAAATCCGGCATTTAACAGAAGTCTAAAGTTTGGGTAAGCATTGCCGTAATAAGCACAACGGCTAAAGTCCTGCGGCAGCGTCCGCGGGCATGTTCGAAAAGGGCAAACCCGAGCGAAAGCCGGGGGCGCAAAGTTACCGGTCTAAGGGCGAAGGCCTAGGACAGCGGGATTGCCGAACCACGGGCGCACGCGGCGACGCTGGCGCTCATCGGCAGGACTTCGTCCTCGCGTCTGACGCCTTCCTTACCGGCACCACTTTGGGTCCTCGACCTGTGCCACGGTTGCAGTTGCCCTCGACGTAGCCGGGTCAGTCGGTTCAAGGAGGTTGATCAGTGGCTACGCAGCAAGCCAGACCGGCAGGGGATACCCACCCTGCATCTGCCACACGTGCCACGCCCGCAGCCACCGCTTTGCGCGTCTCCGGGTTCACGCTGGTCGAAGCCATCATCACGCTGCTCGTCCTCAGCATTCTCACCGCCTTCGCCGTCAACGGTTACGTCTCGTTCGTGAAGCGTGCTCGTGCCGGCGAGGCGATCGAGCAGCTCGACCGCTTCCGCACCCGCATGGAGAAGGCGTTCCAAGACAGCGGCAACTACGGTGTCGGTACCTGCGCCGTAACCTTGCCTACCGGGGTGGACAAGTTCACTTACTCCTGCGTGCTGGCATCGGCCAACCAGGCATACACCGCCAGCGCCACCGGCTCGGGAAACATGGCCGGGTACCAATTCAGCATCAACGACCAGGGTCTCCGGCGCACCGACGCTTTCCCGAGCGCGATCGTGCCGGCGAACTGCTGGATGGTGGAGAAAAACCGATGTCAATAGCACGCACGCAACGCGCGACCGCCAGCGAGGGCTTCACGCTGGTGGAAATGCTCATGGTACTGGTGGTGGTCGGCATCATGACCGCCATCGCGCTGCCCTCGATGCGCCTATCGCTGTCCAACGCCGACATCCGTGCGGTGGCGGAGGAGATGCGCAGCGGCCTGGAGTTGGCCCGAACCGAGGCCATACGGCGCAACACCAGCGTCCAGTTCCGGCGCGCCGGCAACGGTTGGACCGTGGTGGTGCCCGGCGCCACTGCCGCGCAGGACTTGACGGTCGCTACCCGTGCCACGCGCCAGGCCCAGGTCACGGTCACTGCCGACATCGACACCATTGCCTTCAGCGGCTCGGGCTGGACCGCGCCTTTCGGCACCAGCATGACCATCACCCTGCAAGCACCGTCGGTGGGCAGCTGCCGCCCCGTGGGCGGCATCAACTGCCTGAACGTGGCGGCTGCCGCCGGTGGCCTGGTGCGCAGCTGCGACCCGGCAGCCCAGGCCGGCACCCCTACGGCCTGCAACTGATCGCGGAGGACATATGAATATGAAGCACTATCAAGCTGGCGGCGGCCTCATCGAGGCCCTGATCTCACTAGTCACTGTCTCCATCGGCGTACTCGGGATGATCGGCATGCAGGCCGCCCTTCTGGCCGAGAACGGCGAGAGCCGCGTGCGCATGCAGGCCGGCTTCTACGCCACCAGCATCCTCGGCATGGCCGCGGCCAATGCGGAGAACGTCGGGTGCTACATCGTCAACACCGCGCAGACCGTGGCCTGTGGCAGCCTCGACGCACAAGCGCAGGCCACGAGTTGGACCGCGCAGGTGTCGGACCTTCTGCCGGGCTCGGCCAGCGTGCCGCCGCAGGTGGCCTACGACAGCGCCAGCGGGCGGCTTACGGTCACGTTGCAATGGAAGATGAGGGGCGAGAGCACGGTGCACAACTACATCGCCGCAACCCAGGTCAGCACCGGACTGTGACGAGAGCCATGTACAACGATCCTGGAGCCTTCTCTGTGCGCAGCGCCGATGCGCGGCCTGTCTCTCGGTCGGACGGTGGCGCGTTCATGCGCGGCACACGGGACGCTCGTGGGCGCTCGCGCGGCGCTCTGCGAGCGGCGCGCCATACCATGGGCACGCGTCAGTCCGGCATGAGCTTGGTCGAACTGATGGTCGGCCTCATGGTCGGCCTGCTGGTGGTGATCGCGGCGTCCGGGTCGCTGTCCTTCTTCGAGACTCAACGCACTACGTCGCTGTCGGGCAACGGCGCCATGAACAGCGGCGTGATGGCTGGCTATCTGTTGCAGCGTGACTTGCGCAATGCGGGCGTGGGCCTGATGAACACGACGCAGCTAGCCTGCAACACGGTGAATCTCTACTACAACGGCGCCACGCGCTCGGACGGACTGGCGGTGGCGCCGGCCCAGATCGCCGATGGTGGCGCTGGTCCGGACAGCGTCACCGTGTTCTTTGCCAACTCGGTACTGGGCAGCGCGCCGGTGCAGCTCAGCAAAGGCTTCACCACCGCGGGTGACAACCTGCGCGTGAGCTCGACTTCCGGTTTGCTGCAGGGCGATGTCGTGCTGGTCGCTGGCTCGAGCGGGAGCGATCCGTGTACGGTGGCCCAACTCTCAGCTATCACGGCCGCGGGCACCGAGTTCGACCTCGCGCATGCAGCTGGAGCGGGCTACCCGTGGAACCCAGGCAACCCGGCCACGGCATTTACCACCGCGCCGCTGTATCCCGCCGGAGGCGCCGTCATCAAGGCCGGCACCGGGCTGACTTGGCGCCGCTACAGCGTCTCCGGCGGGGCGTTGAACGCTACCGACCTGGTAACCGGCACCATCATCCAGGTGGCCACCAATGTGCTCAGCCTGCAGGCGCAGTACGGTGTGACCGACGGCATCACCAACGAGATCCGCCAGTGGGTCGATGCCACCAATGAGTGGGTCACGCCCACCCCGAATCTGGTCACGCGCATCCGCGCGGTGCGCTTCTCCGTGGTGATGCGCAGCCCCAAGAAGGAGCTGGCGCGGGACAGCGGCGGAGTCTGCACCATCACTACGGTGGCGCCCCAGCCCTGGCCGGACGTGGCGGCGATGGACCTGTCGGCGGATCCGGACTGGGGCTGCTACCGCTACCAGGTCTATGCCTCGATTGCGCCGCTCAAGAACGTCATCTGGAGTGTGGCCCAATGATCCGCGCGCGACGTCAGAGGGGCGCGACCCTCATCATCGTACTGATCGTCCTGGCGGTCATGCTGGTCGGCTCGCTCGCCATGCTGCGCTCGTCCGAGGTGTCGGGGCTGGTGGCCGGCAACGTGTCTTTCAAGGAAGCCGCGACCCAGGCTACCGACATCGGAATCAGCGATGCGGCCAAGACGCTGGACGCCATGGTCAACACGGACACCGACGTCGCCAACGTGTACTACGCCACGCGCCAACCCGAGGACAGCGACGGCCTGCCGACCACAATCAACTGGTCGGCGGTGGCGGCTGCGGCGGTGGGCAACTACAGCGTCCAGCACGTGGTGGACCGCCTGTGTCAGAGCACGCCGGTGACCGACCCGGTGGGCCAGTGCATGGTGCGCGACGCCGACTCTCCCGGCAGCAACAAGGCAGGATCGCTCGCCTACAAGAATCCCGCCACGGTGTACTACCGCATCACCGTGCGTGTCACCGGACCCAAGAGCGCTTCCGCCTACGTGCAGGCGCTGGTCCTCAAATAATCCGATTGCCCGCCGCCGTGCGGCGGCGGGAAATGCAATGTCACGGCTACAAGGGGTAATGGAAATGCTGCGCCCAACTTTGTCTTTGGCCCTCGTCTGGCCGCTGCTCGTCCTGCTGCAGGCACCTTGGCAGGCCCAGGCCGCCGTGGCCAACCTGGACATCTCCTCCGTCCCGCTGGACGTGCGCAGCGCCGCCAAGCCCAACATCATCTTCGGGCTGGACGACTCCGGCTCCATGGACTTCGAAGTGCTGCTCTCGACCAACGACGGTGCCGCCTGGTGGCAGAAGCCGTCCTCGGGCACCTCGTCGTTCCTCGACAGCAGCGGCACGCTCTGGTTCAACGCCAACGGCAATGCCGGCGTCGACGGCTCGAGCACCTGGTACAAGTACGCCTACCTGTTTCCGGACGGCAACGGCACGGACGGGCGCGTCAACACCGACGCCACCTACGACCACTTCGCCATCGCGCCGATCCCGGCCTACGCGTATTTTCGCAGCTTCCAGTACAACCCGATCTACTACAACCCGTACACGACTTACCAGCCGTGGGACCCGGCCTATCTGAGCGGCGCCACGCGCAGCTTCACCGCCGCCAGCACCAGCGCGGCACGCAGCCATCCCTGGCTCCCCACCTCGGGAACGGCAACCACCGTCAACCTCGCGGCGAGCCTGAGCTCCGCGGCGACCAACTGGACCTTCCGCATGCTGCCAGGCATGACGATACCGGGCGCGACCATCAGCGGCATCGTCGGGCGCAAGAACGGTGGCACCTGGAACAATGTAACCACCAACGTCGCGATCGCGGCGGGTGACACCTGGGACGTGCAGATTCCTTACTACCCCGCCACTTACTACCTGATCGACGCCACCTGCACGAGCGCGGAGATCACCAGCGGCGTCTGCGTGACCGCGCCGGACAGTAAAAAGCTCAGGCGCTACGAGATCAAGAGCGGCGTGACCTTCCCGTCCGGCCGGACCTACGCGAACGAGCTGCAGAACTTCGCCAACTGGTTCACCTACTACCGCAAGCGGAAATTGATGCTGGGCGGCGCGATGGGCTCTGTGCTCTCGCAGGTGCGCGACGTGCGCGGCGGCGTCGTCAAGTTCAATTCCCGCTCGGCCGTGACGATGTACGACTTCAACGCTACCAGCGACAGCCTGAACTTCCGCCAGATCCTGGGCACGGTCTATACCAATCCGGCCAACGGCGGAACGCCCACCCGCGATGCTCTCGATTACATCGGCCAGCAGTACATGCGGACCGATGCCAGTGCGCCGGTTCAGTACGCCTGCCAGCGCAACGCAGCGTTCATTCTCACTGACGGTTTCGCCAACAACACCAGCGGGGTGACGGTGCCGACGTACACCAAGACCACCTGGGGCAACGGCGCGCCGTTTACGACGATCTACGCCAACACCCTGGCCGATATCTCGCTGTACTACTTCACCGCCAACCTGCGGCCCACCCTGCCGACCGGGCTGGTCCCGTTCGACCCGACCAACACGCGGCCGGACGCTGATCGCAATCCGAATCTGCACATGAACACCTATGGCCTGACGCTGGGCTCGAAGGGGACGATCTTCGGCATCAACAGCCAGCAGACCGACAATCCCTTCACCTACCCGCCGACGTGGCCCAACCCGAACCAGAACCGCAACCCGACCTCGGTGGACGACCTGTGGCACGCCGCCATCAACGGACGCGGGCAGATGTACACGACCACCGATGTGACCGGCACCGTGGCCAAGATCCAGGCCATGGTGGCCGACTTGCTCAACAAGTCGGGGTCGGCTGCAGCCGTGGCGGTCTCCAACGTGAACATCCGCGCCGGCGACAATACCGCCTATGCGTCGGTGTATTCGACCGGCGGCTGGTATGGCGACCTGCTCGCCTTCTCGGTCAACGTCACTACCGGCAACGTGGATGCCAGCACGCCGCTGTGGTCGGCGCGCGACGTGCTGGAAACGCGTGTCCTCACCACCAACCCTCGAGTGATCGCCACCTACAACTCGAACTCGACGGCCCCCACGGGCATACCTTTCAGCTGGACCAGCCTGCCCTCCGGCATGCAAACGCAGCTCTCCAGCATCGCCTCCGCCCCCACCCTGACCAACGGGCAGGAGACGCTCAACTTCCTGCGCGGCGACCGCACGCCCGAGGCCGACGGCTATCGCATCCGCGCGTTCATCATGGGCGACGTGGTCGACGCCGAGCCGGTATCGGTGCGGGGTGCTGTCGGCGAGTTCGCGGACACCGGCTACACCCTCTTCCGCAACACGCTCGACACCCGCAAGGCCATGGTCTACCAGGCGGCCAACGACGGCATGCTGCATGCTTTCGACGCCGCGACCGGCGCGGAGTCCTGGGCCTATGTCCCGAGCCTCGTGTTCGCCGGCCTGTCGGAGCTGGCCTCTCCCAGCTACCAGCACAGGTTCTACGTGGACGGCACGCCCGCGGTCGGCGATGTCGATTTCCATAACACCTACGGCGGTAGCGGGCCCATCAACTGGCGCACCATCCTGGTGGGCGGGTTGCGCCAGGGTGGCAGGGGCTACTACGCACTGGATGTGACCTCGCCCGACGCCACGGACGAGAACGCGGCGGCTGGCAAGGTTTTGTGGGAGTTCCCCAACCTGAACACGCCGTCGACCTACTCGATCAACCTCGGCCAGAGCTTCGGCAAGCCCCTCATCGTCAAGACTCGTGCGTACGGCTGGGTGGTGGTGGTCACCTCGGGCTACAACTCGACCACCACCGTCGACGGCAAGGGGCACCTGTACTTCCTCAACCCGGTCAATGGAGCCGTCCTGAAGGAGTTGGTCACCGCGGACGGTACCACCGCCAATCAAGCCAACCTGGGCCAGATCTCCGGCTTCGTGCTGAACGGCCAGCAGGACCTGACAGTGGAGCAGATCTACGGCGGGGACAACCTGGGCGGCATCTGGCGCTTCGACGTCTCGCTCAACGATCCCGCGACCTGGACCGTGGCCAAGCTTGCGGCGCTGACGGACGCGTCGGGCAACCCGCAGCCGGTTACCTCGGCTCCCGAGCTGGTCGTGGTCAAGAACAAGCGCGTGGTGCTGGTGGGAACCGGCCGGCTGCTGGGGGACACCGACGTCAACAGCGTCGCGGTGCAGTCGATGTATGCGATCGTGGACAACGGCACCGCTACACCGCTCGTCAACCCGCTGCGCACGAAGCTCACGCAGAAGACCCTGACGATAGCGGCCGGTGGCGTGCGCAACATCAACTCCGATTCGGTCGACTGGATCAACAGTTCCGGCTGGTACTTCGACCTGCCGGCCGGCGAGCGCGTGTCGGGCGACCCGACGGCGGCCTTCGGCACCTTGATCTTGACCACCAACCAGCCCTCGCCCGTGGCCTGCACCTCGGGCAGCTTCCTCTATGCCGTCGACATCAACACCGGCGGCCAGGTGGCGCTCAGCAACTTCGCTACAGGAGAGACGCCGTGGACCGGCAAGGCACTTGCCCAGAGCCTGTCCACCCGACCGGTGGTCGTGGTGCTGCCGAGCGGGCAGATCAACTCCCTGGTGCGCAGCGCCGACGGCGGCATCATGTCCAACCGCTTGCCGCTGTCCTGGAGCCGCAAGGTGAAGAAAGTGTCCTGGAAGGAGATCATTCGCTAGCGCGACGCGTGACGCTGCGCCGGCCGGAGAGCTCGTAGACGGTCTTGCCGCGCAGCCGGAAGGTGTCGGACACGTGGAACAGGCTCTCGGAGTGGCCGACAAACAGCAGGCCGTCCGGACGCAGCAGCGGCGCGAACCGGCGCAGCATGGCGGCCTGCGTTGCCTTGTCGAAGTAGATCATCACGTTCCGGCAGAACAGGGCGTCGAAGGGCCCGCGTGCCGCCCAGACCGGATCGAGCAGGTTGAGGCGGCGGAAGCTCACCAGGTTGCGCAGCTCGGGCCGCACGCGGGCCTGCCCGGCCTGAGCGCCGGTCCCGCGCAGGAAGTAGCGCTTCACGCGATCGGGACCGAGCCGCTCCACCCGCTCCAGCGGGTAGACGCCTTCCTCTGCTTTGCGCAGCACCTGGGTGTCCACATCGGTGGCCAGGATCGAAACCGCCGGTGTGAGAGTAGCTGAAGCTTCCGCCAGAGTGATGGCGATGGAATAGGCCTCCTCGCCGGTGGAGCACGCGCAGCACCATACCTGGAAGGTGCGGCCTTTGCCGTGGCGGGCGGCATGCTCGGCCAGCAGCGGAAAGTGATGCGCTTCGCGAAAGAACGAAGTGAGGTTGGTGGTCAGCGCATTGGTGAACGCCTCCCACTCGGTTTCGTCGCCCCCCTGCAGCAGCTCGAGGTAATCGGAGAAGCGGCTCAACCCGCGCGCCCGCAGCCGGCGCGCCAGCCGGCTATAGACCATGTCCTGCTTGGCATCCGACAGCGAGATTCCGGCGCGTTGGTAGATGAGGTGCCGAATGCGCTCGAAGTCCTTAAGCGAGAAATGGAACTCCCGGGTGTCGGTGGCCTGTCTGGCGGGCGGGACGACAATGCTCCTGGTCATGGCCGGCGTCGGCGGAGGGGCCGCGACAAGCGACCCAGTCCGTGGGCCTAACTAACGGTGTGTCGGGGCCGCTCTTTAGCTCTGCGTGCGAGCCAGGTCGAGGAACAGCTGACCGAGCGGCTTGCCGTTGCGCGCGGAGCCCACCAGCGCCTGGCGCAGCCGATCGAGGAACAGCGTGCAGTTGGGCAGCCCGGTGAGCGCGTCGTAGTGGGCTAGCTGTCACCCGCCGGCGCGACGGATGCGTGCCAGCATCGCGGTGGTCGAACGCTCGTGCAGGAACGAGATGGATCGGACTTGCCCACCCCAGGCCAGGACCGCGGGCGCGCCAACGATCTTTTCCACCGGCCAGTCGCCTCCCTTGACCAGGATCTCGGGGCGTGCGAGCAGGATCAGCTGCAACGGCGTATCTGCGTCGAACCACGTGACCAGGTCCACCGACTGCAACGCAGCGGCTACCGCCATACGGTCCTCCAGGAGATTCACCGGCCGGTCGTCGCCTTTGCCCAGGCGTCGCGCGGAGGCGTCGGTGTTCAGGGCGAGCAGCAGGCTGGCGCCGAGCGCACGCGCCTGGGCTAGGTAAGTCACATGCCCGCGATGCAGGATATCGAAGACGCCGTTGGTGAACACCAGCGGCCGCGCCGCGCCGTGCAGGCGGTCGGCGAGATCTTCAGGCGCGCAAATCTTGCGCTCGAATTCCACAAGGGTATCCATTGGAGGCTGCTGGTGCGACGACGCCATGATATCCGGCCCTCGGTGTCATGATATCCGGCCCTCGGTGTCATGATACCCGGCCCTCGGCGTTCAGCGGCCTCCGGATCGGGCCGCAGCCTGGCGGGGCCCATTTGACAGGGCTGCTCGAACTGGCTAGGGTACCTTCACGGAATGAATTCGACTAGGACAAAGACCATGGCCAGGATCAGGGCAATCTTAATCGCGGGAGGCTTGTTACTGATGACTTCACTCGCCGTCGCAGGCCCGGTCAGGCAGGGCCCGGTGGCCAAGAGCGGGGCCGATCCAGAGTGTCCGGGCGGCGCCGCGTGGATGGTGAAGGTCCTGGGCGACGCTGGGTTAGATAGTCAGTTTGTCCAGGACGCCGAAGAGGACAATATCACCGGTGGCCCGGACAGCATCATCGAGGAATACCTGTCCTTCCATGCCCAGGTCACGCAGGAGAACGGCAAGTTCTCTCTGATGCCCTGGTCGGGTCTGCGTACCCACGCGAACTAGCGCCAGGCCGTCAGCCAACTGACAGCCCAACTCTGCGGGCCGAGCCGCCCAGGCGTTGCACCTGACGATCGATTCGCTGCACCCTCTGCACCAGAAGCGCCTGCGGGATGTCGCGGCCTTGGCTTGTGTCCCAGCCGAGACTGAGCCGCAGTATGTCGGCGTGCTGCTGCGGGACGTCGGTCGGCAGGAACGCATCCAGTACTATGTCGTCTGCGTACCTTGTTGAGGCGCTCCCCGGCTTTGCCCGCGACGAACGGGTGAACGCGAATATCGGCGGCGGCGTACCGGCCGAGACCTGCGAGATCGATTCGACCATGCTCTACGCTGACATGCTCTACCCGGGGATCTTCAAATCGCTCGAGCGCGTGCGCTGGACGATGGAGAAGGACGTGCCGTGGGACGGCTACCAGGGTGAGCGGCTGAGCGACGAGCAGGCGCGCACCATCAAGATGAACGCCATCACCGAGTGGTCGGCGTTGCCGGCCACCGAGATGTTTTTGCGCGACAACCGCCAGGACAGCGACTTCTCGGCCTTCATGTCGGTGTGGTTCTACGAGGAGCAGAAGCACGCCCTGGTACTGATCGAGTATCTGCGGCGCTTTCGCCCCGAGCTGGTGCCGAGCGAGCAGGAGCTCGACGCGGTGCGCTTCGAGTTCGATCCGGCGCCGGCGCACGAGACGCTGATGCTGCATTTCTGCGGCGAGGTGCGGCTCAACCACTGGTACCGCTGTGCCGCGCAGTGGCACACCGAGCCGGTGATCCGGCGGGTGTACCAGTTGATCTCGCGCGACGAAGCGCGCCACGCCGGGGCCTATCTGCAGTATATGAAGAAGGCGCTGGCCAGCAGCGGGGACGTGGCGCGCGCGGCATTCGCACGCATCGGCTTGCTGATGGCCTCGAGCGGGCGCAGCCGCCAGGCGCTGCACCCGACCAACCTGCACGTGAGCAAGGTGCTGTTCCCCCACGACACCATCCAAAGCCGGCTCCCCGACCCGGGATGGCTGGAGCGCTGGCTGGACCGGCAGATCGACTTCGACGCGCAGTGGGAAGCCAAAGTCGTCGCGATGCTCCTGCGCAACCTCTCGCTGCTGTTCGACAAACCCATCCACAGCCTGCGCGAGCTCAACCGCTATCAACGGCAACTGAATACCGCGGCCTGAGCGCGGGTGATATACAGTCGCGTCTGGCCTGGATAATTCATGAAGACGCCCCCGTTTGCGGACAATGGTGGGGTGTCGTGTATGTGGGCAAGCTCTTGCGCGGTACAGTGTGTCGCGTTGGGCTACTCGGGCGCCATCATCCCGAGTCCCTCATGAATCATCCAGGCTAGGCCCGGTAGTCGGCAGCGCTTGGCATCCGGCCGGTAGGGCACCGGGCTATGCCGGTGCCCTACCGGCCGGGCCTGCGTTCTCGTGCCGGGCGCCTTCGGGAGGGGAGACGATGCAGCACGGCAACATAGCGGTGATCGGCGGGGGAATCTCGGGTCTCGCTGCTGCGTGGCTTCTGGCGCGCCGCCACGAGGTCACCTTGTTCGAGTCCGAGGACCGGCTGGGTGGTCACACACATACCGTCGACGTCACGGTCGACGGCATCACGGGACCGGTGGACACGGGTTTCCTGGTCTTCAACGATCGCACCTATCCCAACCTCATTGCCCTGTTCGAGCATCTGGGCGTGGCCTGCGCTCCGAGCGAGATGTCGTTCAGCGTACGCATCGAGCAGGACCGCGTGGAGTGGGCCGGTGCCTCGCTCACCACGCTGTTTGCGCAGAAGGCCAATCTCCTGCGTCCGGACTTCTGGATCATGCTGAAGGACATCGCCCGCTTCAACCGTGAGGCGAGCGCCCTGGTCGCGCAGGGCGCCGTGCCCGGCGGATCGGTGGCCGAGTTCCTGGAGACGCGCGGCTTCGGCCGTGCCTTCCGCGAGTGGTATCTGCTGCCGATGGCCGCGGCCATCTGGTCCTGCCCCACCGCCCGTATGCTGCGCTACCCGGCCGCGACCTTTCTGAACTTTTGTCGCAACCATGGTCTGCTGCAGATCGACGGCCGCCCGCAGTGGCGCACGGTGGCGGGCGGCGGCCGCGAGTACGTCCAGCGCATGGCGGCGTCGATCCAGCACGTGCGTGTCGGCTGCCCGGTGGACCAGGTACTCCGTCAGCACGACGGCGTCGAAGTGTGGAGTCGGGCCGGGACCGAACGGTTCGACCAGATCGTGCTCGCCTGCCACAGCGACCAGTCGCTGCGCTTGCTGGCCGATGCCGGCGAGGAGGAGGGCCATGTGCTGGGCCGCGTGCGGTATCAACCCAACCACATCGTCCTGCACACCGACGATAGCTTCCTGCCGCGCGCGCGCGAGGCGTGGTCGTCCTGGAATTACGCCTCCGGCGGTGGCGAACCCGGCTTGCGGCCGGTGAGCGTGAGCTATTACTTGAACCGGCTGCAGCCGTTGCCGTTCCGCCGGCCGGTGGTGGAGAGCCTCAATCCCTTCCGCCCGCCGCGCCCCGACAGCGTGCTGGCGCGCTTCAAGTATTCGCATCCCATCTTCGACGGCCCGGCCATCGCGGCCCAGCGCGAGCTGCCTCGCCTCCAGGGTCAGCGCCGCACCTGGTTCTGCGGCGCCTGGACCGGCTACGGCTTCCACGAAGACGGATTGCGCTCCGGGCTGGCGGTCGCCAACGCACTGGGCGTGCGCGCGCCGTGGCAGGTGCAGGAAATGGCGGCGTGAGCGCGCAGCTCTTCTTCGGCACGGTGATGCACTCGCGGCTGCGTCCGCGGCGCAATCGCTTCGTGTACCGCGTGTTCTTCGTCCGCTTCCGCATCGACGAGGTCGAGAGCCTGCGGCGAGCCCTGTTCTCGGTGGACGGCTGGAACCTGTTCAGCTTCCACCGCCGGGACCATGGCCCGCGCGACGGCTCGGACCTGTCGGCGTGGGTGCGTGGCCTGCTCGCCCGCGAAGGGATCAATGGCGCCGACGGCGATATCTGGCTGCAGGCCTTTCCGCGCATGCTCGGCTACGTGTTCAACCCCGTGAGCTTCTGGCTGTGCCGGGACCGGGATGCGCGGCTGCGCGCGGTGCTGTGCGAGGTCAACAACACCTTCAACGAACATCATTATTACCTCGTTGCGCACGCCGACGGCCGCCCGATCGAGCCGGGGGATCGGCTCGCGGCACGCAAGGTGTTCCACGTCTCACCCTTCTGCGCCGTCGACGGCGACTATGAGTTCCGCTTCGACGTCGCCGGAAACGCCTGCGACCTGCGCATCGACCACTACGACGCGGCCGGCCGGCTGCTGGCCACCGGGGTGCGCGGCGCAGCGAAAGCGCTCAGTACGCGGAACCTGCTGCGCGCCTTCGTGCTCTATCCGTGGATGACGCTGGGGGTGATCGTGCGCATCCACTACCAGGCGCTGCGGCTGTGGTTGAAAGGCGTGCCCCACCATTCCAAGCCGCTGCCGCCGTTGGAGGAAACGACCCGATGAATGACAAGGCCTGGTCTCTGACCGCCCGCCAGGGGCCGCTTCCCCGGGCGGCGCGCGTGCTGCTCGCCGTGCTCTCGCGGCTGCGCTACGGACGTCTCGAGTTGCTTGGTCCCGACGGCCGCAGCTTTTCCTTCCCGGGCGCGCTTCCCGGTCCCGACGCGGAGATTCATCTGGAGGACTGGGAGGTCGCTTCGGATCTGCTGCGCTCGGGCGACATCGGCTTTGCCGAGGCCTATCTGCAGGGCCGTTGGCACGCCCCCGACCTGACAGCCGTTCTGACGCTGGCTGGGCTCAACCATGGCGCGCTGGAGCAGGCGATCTACGGTCGCCGGTGGAGCGCCCTCCTGTTCCGGCTCAGGCATCTGGTCCGTGCGAACACTCGAGCCGGCGCACGCCGTAACATCCACGCGCACTACGATCTCGGCAACGACTTCTACCAGCGCTGGCTGGACCAGACGATGACCTACTCCTCGGCGCTGTTCGGCGGGGACTGGTCGCGCAGCCTGGAGGACGCCCAGACCGCCAAGTACGAGCGCATCCTGCGGCTGGTCAATCCCAGGCCGGGTGAGCGGATGTTGGAAATTGGGTGTGGCTGGGGCGGTTTCGCGGAGTATGCGGCACGCACGCGCGGGTGCCGCGTCCACGGCATCACCGTATCGCGCCGGCAACTGGGATGGGCGCAGGAGCGAATTCGTCGCGCCGGACTCGATGCGCTGGTGACGCTCGAGTTTCGCGACTATCGCGACCTCGAGGGCGAGTTCGACCACGTGGTATCGATCGAAATGTACGAGGCGGTGGGAGAGCGCTACTGGCCGGTGTACTTCGACACGATCGCGCGGTGTCTCAAACGCGGCGGGCGCGCGGTGGTGCAGGCGATCGTGATCGCTGACGAGCTGTTCCACCGCTACCGGCGCGGCACGGACTTCATCCAGCAGTACATCTTCCCGGGCGGCATGCTGGCATCGCCCACGGTGTTTGCAGGCCACGCGCAGAGCGCAGGGCTGGAGTTGCGCACGCGCCACCACTTCGGAGCGGACTACGCCGAGACGCTCCAGCGCTGGCAGCAAGGCTTCAATCAGGCCTGGCCCGAGATTCAGGCGCCGGGCTTCGACGCGCGCTTCAAACGGCTGTGGAATTTTTATCTGTCCTACTGCGAAGCCGGATTTCGCGCGGGCACGACCGATGTCATGCAGGTGGAGATGAGCCATGCTTAGCGCGCCCCGCGCGAGCCTCGCGGCGCCGTTGCTCGCCGCTGTTTTGGCGCTTGTCGCCCCGGCCGCGCACTCGGCGCCGGTGGATCTGCCCGCACCGGTGCGGCAAGCGCTCCCCGAGTGGCGCCCGCTGGGCGACGGCAGGCTGCGCTGGTTCGGGCTTCACATCTACGACGCGGCGCTATGGAGCGGCTCCCGCGAGTTCGATTCCGACCGGCCGTTCGCGCTGGTGATACGCTACGCGCGCGACTTCAAGGGCAGCCATATCGCGCAGAGCAGCGTGGACGAGCTCAAGCGGCTCGGTTATCGCGACCCGGCAAAGCTCACGCGCTGGGGCCAGGCGCTGGAGCGCCTGTTGCCCGACGTGAAGGCCGGTGAGCGCTTGACGGGCGTCTATCATCCGCTCGGGGGCGTGGACTTGTACTCGGAGGACCGGGCGCTCGGCACCATCTCCGACCCCGAGTTCGCTCACGCGTTTTTCTCCATCTGGCTCGACCCGCGCACGCGCGAGCCGACTTTGCGCGAGCGGCTGATAGGCCGGCATTGAGCACCGGGCATCTTTCTCACCGTGGCTTGCTGGCCTACGCTGCGTTCGCGCTGCCGCTGGCGATGGCGGCGCTGCCGGTCTACGTGCACGCCCCCAAGCTCTACGGCGACAACCTCGGCCTGTCGCTCGCGCTGGTCGGCGTCATCCTCCCGGCAGCGCGCCTGCTCGACGCGATCCAGGACCCGTTCCTGGGCTGGTTGAGCGACCGCAGCGCGGCCACGCGCCTGGGGCGCGGCCTGCTCGTGATGCTGTCGCTGCCGCTGCTCGCTGTCGGGATGCTCGCGCTGTTCCATCCTCCGGCTGGCGGCGAGGCCGTGCTTGTGGCATGGCTCGGGTTGAGCCTGGTGGTGGTGCAGCTCGGCTTCAGCATGGGCAGCATCAGCTACTACGCCATGGGAGCCGAGTTGTCCGAGGACTACCACGAGCGCACGCGTGTGACCGCCACGCGCGGCGCCCTTGCGGTCGCGGGCGTGCTGATAGCGGCCGCCGTGCCGCAGCTTCTCGCTGCCCGCCACGGCGAGGCCGCGGCGCTGGAGCTGTTCAGCATCGCGTTCCTCCCGGTGCTGCTGGCATGCGCCTGGGTGACCCTGCGCTTCGCCCCGCGGCCAGCGGTGACGCGACCGTCCCATGACCGCCACGGAATTTATGCGGCACTCCTGCAGACGCTGCGCAACCGGCGTTACCGCTGGCTGATCGGCATCACCCTGTTGAGCGGCATCGCCGCCGCCATTCCCGGTACGCTGATCCTGTTCTATGTACAGGACGTGCTGCAGCGGCCCGCGCTGTCCGGGCTGTTCCTGGTGCTGTATTTCGTCTTCGCGGCGGCCGGCATGCCGTTGTGGATCGCGGCCGCACGGCGGCTGGGCAAGAAAGCGGCCTGGCTGGTCGGGATGTTCTTCAGTGTCGCGGCGTTCGTCTGGGCGTTTCTGCTCGGCGGCGGCGACGTGATCGCGTTTGCGATCGTGTGCGTGCTGTCGGGCCTGGCCTATGGCGCCGAGTTGGCGATCCCGCCTTCCCTGCTGGCCGACATCGTCGACAGCGACGCGCGATCCGACAGCGCCAGGCCCGACGGTGCTTACTTCGGCGTCTGGCAGATGATCGACAAGCTCAACCTGGCGCTGGCCGCTGGCATCGCGTTCCCGCTGCTCGGGATGCTCGGCTACCAGCCGGGCGCAGCTCAGCCGCCGCACTCGGCCCTGTCGTCGATGTATGCGCTGGTGCCTTGCGCCATCAAGCTTGCCGCCACTGCCGCCCTGTGGGCTGCGCCGATCGACCTGCCCGCCGCCTCGTCCCGAAACCTCTCCGCCGGAGAACCGCCGCGATGATGCCGCTGAACGAACCGATCAAGAGCTGGGCCGGCCGACGCGTCTGGGTCGTGGGTGCGAGCCAGGGCATCGGCGAGGCTGTTGCGCGTGCGCTGATCGAGAAGAAGGCCAAGGTCGCGCTGAGTGCTCGCGGCGCCCCGGCCCTGGAGGCGCTAGCGCGGCTGGCAGGCGTGGGTGACACGCTCGTCCTGCCGCTGGATGTGACCAGCGCGGCCGCGTTCCCCCCGGCGCTCGCCCGCATCGTTCGCGAGTGGGGTGCGGTGGACCTGGCGCTGCTGGTGGCGGGGACGCACAAATCCATGCGCGCTTGGGAGCTCGAGGGCAGTGCGGCGCGCGCGATGGTCGAGATCAATCTGATGGGCGTGCTCAACGCTCTGCAGGCAGTCGTGCCGCAACTGCTGGCCCAGGGGCGCGGCGGCATCGCGATCGTCTCGAGCGTGGCCGGGTATCGCGGATTGCCCACGGGCCTGATCTATGGCGCCACCAAGGCCGCGCTCATCAACCTCGCCGAAACGCTCTACCTGGATCTGCGCCCGCGGGGCTTGAACGTCTGCGTGATCAACCCCGGGTTCGTGAAGACTCCGCTCACGGACAGGAATGAGTTCGCGATGCCCGCAATCATCAGCGCCGAGGAAGCCGCTCGCGAAACGCTGCAGGGGCTGGAGCGCGGCGAGTTCGAGATCCACTATCCGAAGCGCTTCACCCGCCTGATGAAGCTGCTGCGCATCCTGCCGTACCGGTTGTACTTTCCGCTGATCCACCGCATGACGGGGCTCTAAAGCGCAGGGCGTCCATGGATCGGGCCGTGATCGATCGCGTGGTTCAATACTTCGAGACGCTCACGCGCGAGAGTGTAACGCGGCTGCCCCAGTACTACGCCCCCGACGCGTACTTCAAGGATCCCTTCAACGAAGTGCGTCGCGTGGAAGATATCCAGGCCATCTTCGACCG
>JBGPMS010000042.1:0-23091 GCA_041487115.1 Gammaproteobacteria bacterium | reverse complement strand
GGGCGTGATCTGCTCACCTCTTATGGGCTGCGCAGCCTGAGCCCGTCGCATCCGGACTTCCGCCCGCACTACGTCGGCGGCGTATGGGAGCGCGACGGCAGCTATCACCAGGGGCCGGTATGGGCCTTTCTGCTCGGTCACTACGCGCTGGCCGAGTATCGCGTGAGCGGCGACGCGGCGATGGCGCAGGCACGGCTCGACCCGCTGCGCGATCACCTGCTGGACGCGGCGCTTGGCACGGTGAGCGAGATCTTCGACGGCGCTCCGCCCCACACCCCGCGCGGCGCCCCGTCCCAGGCCTGGTCGGTGGCCTGCACGCTGGAGGCGTGGTGGCGCCTGGAGAAAGCCAAACGGCAAGGCAAACCCGTGATCACAGAAAACACCGAGCCCGCAGAGGCCAAACGGAGAGTGCGCGTGGCCGGTTGATGAACCGATTCGCGCGATAGCGATGACAGGGGCTCGCGGCGTATTCCGCGCGCCGCGTAGCTCGAACTTCGGGTCTTTCGATGGGAGAAATGAGATGAAAACGACACTGAACGAGGAACGTCAACGGCTCGAAGCACAGCACGAGGGCAAGGCGGACTGGCGCTTGTGGGGTCCCTACCTGGCGGAGCGCGCCTGGGGCACGGTGCGCGAAGACTACAGTCCGGGCGGCACGGCCTGGGAGGACTTCGACCATGACCAGGCGCGCTCGCGCGCCTACCGCTGGAACGAGGACGGCATGGGCGGCATCTGCGACGAGCAGCAGCGCGTGTGCTTCGCGCTCGCCTTGTGGAACGGCAAAGATCCGATCCTGAAGGAGCGGGCGTTCGGACTTACCGGCAATCAGGGCAATCACGGCGAAGACGTGAAGGAGTACTACTTCTACCTCGACGCCACACCGTCGCACAGCTGGATGCGCTATCTGTACAAGTACCCGCAAGCGGAGTACCCGTACGGCTGGCTGCTGGAGGAGAACCGGTGCCGGTCGCGGCAAGATCCGGCCTTCAACCTGCTGGACACCGGCGTGTTCAACGACGGCCGCTACTTCGATGTCGAGGTGCGCTACGCCAAGGCCTCGCCGGAGGAAATGCATATCCGCGTGATCGCCACCAATCGCGGGGTGGAAGCCGCGCCCATCCATCTGATTCCCACGCTGTGGTTCCGCAACACCTGGTCCTGGGGCGATCCGGTCGACAAGCCGGTATTGCGCGAGATTCCGGCGCCCACCGGCGCCCAGTGGGCGGTGCAGGCCGATCATCCGACGCTCGGGACCTATTATCTGTACGGCCGCCACAAGGCCAAGCCGCTCTACACCGAGAACGAGAGCAACGCGCAGCGCCTGTGGAATGCGCCCAACGCTACGCCCTACGTGAAGGATGCGTTCCATCGCCACATCATCCAAGGCGAGCATGACGCGGTGAACCCCAACCTGACCGGCACCAAGTTCGGCGCCTGGCACGTTCTCAATGTCGACCCTGGGCATGCAGTGACGATCGGCATGACCCTGTCGCGGGAGCCGCTGGCGGCCCCGTTCGACAAGCGCGAAGTCATATTCGCCAAACGCGAGGCGGAAGCCGGCGTGTTCTACGACGAGGTGCTGCCCGAAGCGGACACGCAGGACATGAATATCCTGCGCCAGGCGCTGGGCGGCATGGTCTGGAGCAAGCAGTTCTTCCACTTCGACGTCGCGCGCTGGCAGGACGGCGATCAGATTTCGCCGCCGGGCGGGCGCAAGTCCGGCCGCAACCGCCGCTGGCGCCACATGAAGGCGCACGACGTGATCTCGATGCCGGACACCTGGGAGTACCCGTGGTTCGCGCAATGGGACCTCGCGTTCCACTGCGGCGCGCTGGCACTCATCGACGTGGACTTCGCCAAGGACCAGATCGAGCTGCTGCTGACCGAGCGCTATATCAGCCCTAACGGCCAGGTCCCGGCCTACGAGTGGTCGTTCGACGATGTGAACCCGCCGGTGCTCGCCATGGCGGCGCTCAAGGCCTTTCGCGCCGAGCGCGTGCAGCGCGGCAAGCCCGATATCGGCTTCCTCCAGCGTGTGACGCACAAGTTGCTGATGAACTACTGCTGGTGGCTGAACCGCAAGGACGCCGACGGCAACAACGTGTTCGAAGGTGGCTTCCTGGGTCTCGACAACATCTCCGTGTACGACCGCTCGCAGCCGCTGCCGCCGGGTTACAGCCTGAAGCAAGCCGACGCGACCGGATGGGTGGCCATGTTCGCGCTGAACATGACCTTGATGTGTCTGGAGCTGGCGGCGTCGCATTCCGACTACGAGGACGTGGCGATCCAGTGCTACCTGCAGTTCCTGGGCATTGCCAAGACCGTCGCCGGCGGCACCGGCACCGGCGTCTCCCTGTGGGACGAGGCCGACGGTTTCTTCAAGGACGTGGTGGTGGGGCCGGACGGCAGCGCGCAGCGCATCGACGTCTTCTCGTGGGTGGGGCTGATCCCGTTGTTCGCCTGCGAGATCGTGGACCAGAGACTGTTGAAGGCGGCGCCGCGCTTCCACGCGGTGATGAACGCTCACCGCTACGGACTGTTCGACGGCATGTACGTGAGCGAGTGCCCGACCAAGACCAACGCCCGCGGCGAGCATCTGCTGGCCCTGGTGGATGGCGAGAAACTCAAGCGCGTGCTGCAGCACCTGCTGTCCGAAAGCGAGTTTCTGTCCGACTACGGCGTGCGAGCAGTGTCGCGTTTGCACGCCGAACGCATGGACCTGGGTCACGTGCATGGCGTTGGCCACGCTCTCATCGAGTACGTGCCGGGCGAATCGAACTCGGGGTTGTTCGGCGGCAACTCGAACTGGCGCGGGCCGATCTGGATGCCGACCAACTACGTCCTGGTGCAGGCGATCGAGCGCTATCACCGCTTCCTGGGCGACGGTTTCAAGGTCCCGGTGCCGTGCCTGGGCAATCAGGAACTGAACTTGAACCAGGTCGCGAAGCTGCTCTCGGACCGGCTGGTGAACATGTTCCGGCGCGGGAAGGACGGGCGCATCCCGGCGCTGCCCGCAGACAGTCCGTTCCAGCGCGACGCGGCATGGCGAGATCTCTTGCTGTTCCACGAGTACTTCCACGGCGACACGGGCCTGGGGCTGGGCGCCATGCACCAGACCGGATGGACGGGTCTGGTGGCGAACCTGGTCCAGCGCCGCTACCGGACCGATATCCCCGCGTTCTGGAAGGGTCAGCAGTCGGCGCCGGAAGCGACGGCCGCAAAGGGCAAGAAGACAACGGTAGCGGCGTAGTCGATAAGGGAGTGAAGAGTGAAGAGTGAAGAGAAACCTCTCTGTCCAAGTCTCCCTTTGCGCAAGGGCATGCAACAAATCCTCCCTCTCCCCCGGCAGGGGGAGAGGGTTGGGGTGAGGGGGCATCACTCTTCACCCTTCACTCTTCACCTTCACCGCCCCTTCACTCTTCACCTCCTAGATTGAGGTCTCTATGACGACCGAAACAATGATGACGATGCAGAGGCCCAGCTCCGCCCGCGCTGCCGCGCGCGCGCTCACCAGCCACTGGCCCGAATACCTCATGGAGGCTGCCGGGCTCGGACTGTTCATGATCTCGGCTTGCGTATTCGTGCTGCTGCTCGAGCATCCCGCTTCGGGCGTGCGGCAGGCGCTGGAGGATCCTTGGCTGCGGCGCTGCCTCATCGGGGTGGCAATGGGACTCACGGCTATCGCGATCATCTACTCGCCGCTGGGCAAGCGTTCAGGCGCCCACCTCAATCCTTCCGTCACGCTGACGTTCTGGCAGCTGGGCAAGATCGAGGGGTGGGACGCCGTGTTCTATATCGCTGCACAGTTCATCGGCGGTGCGCTGGGCGTGGTGCTGGTCGCCAAGGTCGCAGGCGCGATGTTGATTGGCGATGCCGCGATCAACTATGCGGTGACGTTGCCCGGAGCGCCGGGCCGGTGGGTGGCGTTTGCGGCGGAGCTCGGCATCTCCTTCGGGCTGATGCTGATGGTGCTGACCGTCTCCAACCGCCAGGCCATCAACCGCTACACCGGGCTGTTCGCGGGCATGCTCGTGGCGCTATACATCACGTTCGAAGCGCCGTTGTCGGGCATGAGCATGAACCCGGCCCGCACGGTGGCCTCCGGGTTGTCCGCCCACGTGTGGAGCGACGTGTGGATCTACTTCCTGGCGCCGCCGCTGGGGATGCTGCTGGCTGCGGAGGTCTACCTGCTCTGGCGCGGCGAGGGTTCCGTGCTGTGCTGCAAGCTGCACCACGAGAACGACAGCCGGTGCATTTTCAGGTGCAAATATGGGGCGCATGCTAGTGAAGAGTGAAAGTGAAGGGTGAACTAAGATCCCCTCTCCCCCGTACCCGGGGGAGAGGGCCAGGGTGAGGGGGCTCACTCTTCACGCGCTCAAAACATGTAATGCTTTTTGAAACCGCACCCAACGGAGCGAATCATGAACGCAATCCACCCCGACCCGCAGCGTGCGCCACTGGCGCAGCAGCTGTTCGCGCGACCTTTGGGTTGGGCGGCCTTCGCCGTCCGTGGTGCGGAGCAGGCGCTGTGGCCGTTGCTCGACCTCGTGATCCGCCTCTGGCTGGCCCAGGTATTCTTCGTGTCCGGCGTGCTCAAGGCGGCGAACTGGGAGAATGCACTCAATCTTGCGGCCAACGAATATCCAGTCAGTTGGCTGGATCCGGTCGCGGCTGCCTGGCTGGGTGTGGGCATCGAGTTGGGTGGCTCCGTTCTTATCGCGTTGGGGCTGTTCTCCCGAGCAGCAGCCGCGGCCATGCTGATCCTGTCGCTGGTGATTCAGTTCAACTACCTTGCCTTCGATGCGCACCTGTTCTGGGCAGCGCTGTTCGGCTGGTACGTGATCCGCGGCGCTGGCCCGATCTCGCTGGACCGCTCGCTCGCTCGCGGTCTGGCCGACAGCGCGCTGCCACTCGCAGCGCCCATCATCCGGCTGGCGCAAGCCGTCACCGGCTGGTTTGGCTCCCCCTATACGCTGGTCCTGCGGCTCTGGCTGGCTGCCGCGCTGCTGGTTGCCGGAGGTAGCGCGCTCAGCGGCATGCTCCCCGCTGACGTGCTCAACGTGCTGCTGCCGGTTCGGACCGCAGCCCATATCCCCCAAATATTGGTGGCACCAGGCGCACTGTTGCTCGCGTTCGGCGTTGCCACCCGGTTGACATCGCTGGTTCTTCTGGTGGGAGTACTGGCGGCCCAGATGGCCGATCCGCGCTTGTCGGAGGATTGGTACTGGATCATGACGCTGGCACTTCTTGCGCTGACCGGGCCTGGTTCACTGTCCTTCGACGCCGTGATCAAAGCCGCGCTCGAGCGGGTTTTCCCGCAGCTCGCGGGCAAGCCCGCCTTTTCGCTGGACGGCTTGCCGCGAGTCGTGATCGTGGGCGCAGGGTTCGGCGGACTGGCCTGTGCGGCTCGCCTGGCAGCGGCCCGCGTGCGAGTGACGTTGATCGACCGCCACAACTATCACCTGTTCCAGCCGCTGCTCTATCAAGTGGCCACCGCCGGGCTGTCGCCGGGCGATATCGCGACGCCCATCCGCGGGCTGTTCCGCGAGCACTTCAACACCGACGTGCTGTTCGGCGCGGTGACCGGCGTGGACACCGAACGGCGCGAGGTCGTGGTCGGCGAGCGCAGACTGCCGTACGACTACCTCGTGCTCTCCACCGGTGCCTCGCACAGCTACTTCGGCCGCGATGAATGGGGGCCGTATGCCCCGGGGCTGAAACGCATCGAGGATGCCACCGAGGTGCGCCGGCGCATGCTGACCGCGTTCGAGCGGGCCGAGGCTACCGACGATGAGCTGAAGCGCCGCAGCCTGCTGACCTTCCTGATCGTAGGCGGAGGTCCGACCGGCGTGGAGCTCGCGGGTGCCATCTCGGAGCTGGCGCGGTTCGGCATGGAGAAGGAGTTCCGTCATTTCGATCCGGCGCAGGCGAAGGTGATACTGGTGCAGGCTGCGCCGCGCATCCTGCCGACCTTCCCCGAGACACTGTCGGAGAAGGCGAAGCGCTCGCTGGAGCGGCTGGGCGTGGAAGTCCTGCTGAATAGCCGGGTCGAGCGCATCGACGACGAAGGGGTCACCGTCAGCGGCGCGCGCATCCCGGCGCGCACAGTGCTGTGGGCAGCAGGCGTGGTGGCCTCGCCGGCCTCGAAATGGCTGAAGACGGAAGCCGATAACGCCGGCCGCCTCAAGGTCGGTGCCGACCTGTCGGTGCCGGGCTTGCAGAATGTCTTCGCCATCGGCGACACTGCGCTGTCACTGGCCTGGAGCGGCCAGCCGGTGCCCGGTTTGGCGCCCGCTGCCAAGCAGGGTGGCGGCTATGTAGCCAAGGTGATCCGGGCTCGCGTCGAAGGCCGTGCGCCGCCCAAGCCCTTCTCCTACGTGCACTTGGGCAGCCTCGCCACCATCGGTCGCAAGGCCGCCGTAGCCGACTTCGGCTGGTTCAAGGTGTGGGGCGCGCCAGCCTGGTGGTTCTGGGGCGCGGTGCATCTGGGCTTTCTGGTGGGCGTGCGCAACCGCGTGTCGGTGATGTTCGACTGGTTCTGGGCCTACCTTACCTATCGCGGCGGGACTAGACTGATTACGGGTGGAGGTGCTGCGACCGGCGCCGGTGAGCGAGTCAGCGTAGCCCCGGTGAAGGTTGCTGCGTGAGAGAAGGTGAAGCAGGAGCAAGGATGTGACGAACCGCGTATTGGTCATCGAAGACGAGCTCGACATCGCCAAGCTCGTCCAACTCCACCTTCAGGACCTGCCGTGCGAAGTGAGCCTCGCCTTCGACGGCATCGTCGGGCTGGCTGAGGCCGAGGACAAACCCTATGACCTGATCATCCTCGACCTCAAGCTGCCCGGCATCGACGGGCTGGAGGTATGCCGGCGGTTGCGCGCGCGCGGCCGCTATACCCCGATACTCATGCTCACGTCCAAGTCGAGCGAGCTGGATCGGGTGCTGGGCCTGGAGATGGGCGCCGACGACTATCTGACCAAACCCTTCAGTGTCATGGAGCTGACCGCGCGGGTGAAGGCGCTGTTTCGCCGAGTGGAGATGCTGAGCAAAAAGGAGGATGGCGCGCAGGCGACCGTGATCCAGGTGCAGGAGCTCACCATCGACATCGACCGCCATGCTGTCGTCGTCCGTGGGAGCACGGTGGAGTTGACGGCGCGCGAGTTCGACCTGCTGGTTCACTTCGCCCGGCACCCGGGACGGGTCTACAGCCGGGACCAGCTCCTGGACCAGGTGTGGGGCTACCAGCACAGCGGTTACGATCATACGGTCAACTCACACATCAACCGCTTGCGCTCCAAGATCGAGCGCGATCCGCAGAACCCGGAATACATCCATACCGTGTGGGGCGTGGGGTACAAGTTTGCGGACAGCAGGCAATAGGCCCGAGGCGATAGGTGATGGGCAATAGGCAATGGGTCGTTGAGCTGCGCGCCTTGATTCTTGCCTATCGCCTATAGCCCATCACCTATCGCCCTATCGCCTGCAGTCATGCTTCGTACCCTCTACAGCAAGCTCGCCGCCGTCCTGCTCGGGCTGTTCGCCCTGGTCGGCGTCGTGTCCATTCTGGGCACGCTGCACTTCTTCCAGCTCTACAACGAGGAGGCGAACCAGCGGCTCAACCAACCCTTGGCCAGGCATCTGGCCGACCAGAACCTGCTGTCCAACCTGTCCGAGGCGAAGCCCGAGCGTCTGCGTTCCATGTTCGACATGCAGATGATCATCAATCCGTCCATCCAGATCTATCTGCTGGATGCGTCGGGGCGGATCGTGGGGTTTTCAGCCGCGCCTGGCGAGGTGAAGCTCGAGCGGGTGGCCCTCGAACCGCTGCGCACATTCCTCGATCACAGTGCGAAGTTTCCCATCCACGGCGACGATCCGCGCGACCCGGCGGTCCGGCGCATCTTTTCCGTGACGCCGATTCCGGCCGGCGGGACACCCGAGGGGTACCTGTACGTGGTGCTGGCGGGTGCGCGGCAGGCCGGACTGGCCGGATTGCTGCGGCAAAGCGATATCGTGCCCATCGCGGCTGGGGTCGCGGGTGTGAGCGTGCTGCTCGCGCTGCTGGTCGGGCTGGGCATCTTCGCGCTGATGACGCGCAAGCTGGAACGTCTGACCAAGGCAATGGACGAGTTCCAGGGCGGGGATCTCAGCGTGCGACTCGATGCGCTCCTGTCGGCGCGGCACCCTGCGGGAGACGAGATCGATCGGCTCGCCGCGACGTTCCGCGAGATGGCGTCGCGCATCGCTGCGCAACTGCATAGCTTGCGCCAGAACGACCAGCTCCGGCGCGAGCTGGTCGCGAATGTGTCCCACGATCTGAAAACCCCCATCGCGACACTGCAGGGCTACGTCGATACCCTACTGCTGAAGGACTCGGCGCTGAGTGCGGAAGAACGCCGCGGCTATCTCGCCATCGCCTCGCGCAGCTGCGAGCGGCTGGGAAAGCTGGTGGGCGACTTGATCGAGCTGGCCAAGCTGGAAGCCAACGAGGTCTCGCTCCGGCCGGAAGCGTTCTCCGTCGGCGAGCTGATCCAGGACACGGCGCAGAAATTCGAGCTGCATGCGGAGCAGAAGCAGGTGCGCCTGCAGCTGGACTTCCCGGAGCGGCTGCCCTACGTCGCGGCCGACATCGGGCTGGTCGAGCGCGTGCTGGAGAACCTGATCGGCAACGCACTGACCCACACCAGCGCCGGCGGCGTGGTGCGGATGGGCGTAACGGTCGAAGGTGTGGAGGCCACGGTACACGTCGCGGACACCGGCTGCGGTATCGCCCAGGAAGACTTGCCACACGTGTTCGAGCGTTTCTATCGCGTCAACCACGTGGACTGGGACAAGGGGGCGCACGCGGGACTCGGGCTGGCCATCACCAAGAGCATCCTGGATCTGCACCGGAGCCGGCTTACGGTGGATAGCGCGCTGGGCGTAGGCACCGCGTTTCATTTCACGCTTCCGGTCGCGGTGCTCGAGCCGTCCGCTGCGCGCGTCGCTGCTAAGCCGGAGCTGGAAATAGGCGAAAGGCATGCGTCGATCGGCTGACGGCGGCGACCGCCGTGCGGCGGCCGTCCGCGAACGGAGCTCACGATGAACTGGAAACTGGCTGCGAGCGCCGCTGGTCTGCTTCTGCTGTGGGCCACGCTCGGCTGGGCCACCGGGCGGTGGTCGATTGCAGCGGTGACTTGCCTCTTCGCAGTGACAGTCTGGCTGGCGGCCTCCGAGCTGGCGCTGCGAGTGCGGCTCCGACGCCTGGAGGAAGAAGGCCGGCAGCTCGCCGGCACCGCAGTGCCGCACAGCGCTATACCGCTGCCAGCCCGGCTCGCGGGGTTGAGCGCCTTGCGCGGCCAGATCGAAGCACGCCTGGCGCAGGAGGAGTCTGTCCTGCGCGAAACGGCCCAGCGCCGCGCACAAGCCGAAGAGGAGCTGCGCCAGAGCAAGGAGCGCTACCTACTGGCGGTGAGCGGGGCCAACGACGGCATGTGGGAATGGAATCACAAGACCCGCAAAGCCTACTTTTCCCCGCGCGCCAAGAGCATGCTCGGTTATGCCGAGGACGAGATCGGCAACGACATCCAGGAGTGGCGCAGCCGCATCCATCCCGACGACCTGCAGCGGGCGCTGCTGGAGCTGCGGGCGCACTTGGACGGCCGCACCAGTCGCTTCGAGTTCGAGCACCGCATGCGTCACAAGGACGGCACTTGGCGCTGGATACTGGCACGTGCCGCTGTGGTGCGACACGCCAATGGGAAGCCCGAGCGGCTGATCGGCCTGTATACCGACATCTCGGCGCGCAAGCAGTTGCAACAGGTGCTGCTCGAACTGGCCGACGGGCTGAGCGGGCTGAGCAGCGAGGATGCCTATGCCGCACTGGTGCAGAAGTTCGCCACCATCGTCGGCGCACGCGAGGCGTTCCTCACCGAGTGCTGCAGCTATCCGGCGACCCGCGTGCGGATGCTGGCCTACTGGTACAGGGGGCAATTCGCGCCGTGTGAGGAATTCGACCTGGAAGGTACGCCTTGCGAGGAAGTGATCCTCAAGGGCCACTCGCTGTTCGTGCCGCGCGGAGCCACCGAGCGCTGGGCACAGGAGCGCCAATGGGGGACGGAAGCCTACCTCGGGCTGCCTTGCGTCGACACCAAGGGCACGGTGATCGGTCACATCGCCTGCAAGAACGGTACGGAGCTCACGCGCGATCTGCCCCACGACGCGATCCTGAAGCTGTTTGCGGTGCGCGCCAGCGTCGAGATGGAACGCCAGTTCCTGGAGCGCTTGCGCGCCAGCATGCCGGAAGGGGAAGTGGCTCACCCCGCCGCCACCATCCATTGAATTCGATTGCCCGCGTGTAAGCTCGCGGGCGCCGAGACGACCAACGCCCAGGCAGCGGTGGTGGGAGAGCGGCACGGCCGTCGCACTCCGCACTCGCCCAAGCGAAGGAGACAGCCACGATGCGCAACCGGGGGGTTTACCAGAGTGGCTCGGCTCTGCTGGCTTGGATGGAGGCTGCCGCCGCCGGCCCCACCGTTGGCGCTCAGTGGGATCCGAGCGCGGCAGGTGTGTGGGTGCTGGCCCTGCTCTTGGGACTGCTCGCTGTCAGCCTCGCCGTTCGGCGCACGACGCTGCAGCGGGAGTTGCGCACGACCGCCGCTCGTTTTCACGTGGGCGGCCTTCCCGGCGCCAGCTCGTCGCCGGTCGGAGCCCCCGACCCACTGCAGAGAATATCCGTGAGCTTGTCCAGCTATCGCGAGTCGCTTACCTGCGTGAGCGCCGGCCAGTCGGAAGAAATGTCCCGGCGCATCGCCGCGCACAGCGAGCTGCGCGAGGTGGAGGAGCGCTACCGGCTGGCGGTCCGTGGTGCCGACGATGCCATCTGGGAGTGGGATCTCAAGACCGACCGCGTCCATTTCTCCGCGCGCTGGAAGATCCTGCTCGGCTACGCCGAAAACGAGTTGTCGGATCGCATCGATGAGTGGTCCAAGCGCATCCACCCGGATGACTCGGAGCGTGCGCTGCTGGAGCTCAGAGCGCATCTCGAAGGCCGCTCCGTGCGCCTGGACAGCGAACATCGGCTGCGGCACCGCGATGGAAGCTGGCGCTGGGTGAACGCGCGCGCCATGGCTGTGCGTGACGCCGCGGGCGAACCGTCTCGGCTGGTGGGCCTGGTGAGCGACATCTCCGCGCGCAAACAGGTGGAGCGTTCGCTGGTTGAGATCGCCGAGGGGTTGTCCGCCGTGACCGGCGAAGAGTGCCTGCGCAAGCTGGTGCACAGCTTCGCCGCGGTATTGGGCGTGCGCGAGGCCTTCGTGTGCGAATGCAGCGGCTATCCGACTACCCGCGTGCGGATGCTGGCGCGCTGGAAGGCGGGCGAGTTCGCCCGCTGCGTCGAGTTCGATCTGGCGGGCACCGCGTGCGAGGACGTGATCCGCGAAGGACGCACGGTGTTCGCACCGCGCGACGCGGGTGAGCGTTGGGCGCTGGAGAAACAGTACGAGCGCGAGAGCTACCTGGGCATTGCCTGCCTGGACTCCAGCGGCCGTGTGATCGGACACGTCGCTTGCGCGGATGACAAGCCAATGCGCGAGGAGTTGCCGCACCAGGCCATCCTGAAGATCTTCGCGATGCGCGCCGCCATCGAACTGGAGCGCTCGGGACTGGATCGCCAGCGGCAACTGCTGTCCAAGTCCCACCTCGAGTGGCCTCTGGAGTTCCAGGGCCGGGCCTAGCTAGGGACGCTGCGACTCCGTGGCTGACGCCACGGAGTTTGTCTTGAGCGTCGTCGAAGGGCTCAGCGCGAACGGGTTTAATCAACAGCCTGCTGGGCGGAGGCTGGCTATTTGTCGTCGTCGTCCCGCAGCGCCGGATGCCGGCGGATCGCCCGGCGTAGAAAGCTCATCTGCCCTTGAAATTCGCGGCAGCCCTCGCATACCCGCAGATGGACGTTCATGCGCCATCGCTCCAACCAGCCTAGGCGCCGGTCCTGGGCCTGGGAAACGATCTCCGACACCTGTCTGCAAGTCAGCAAGGTCTGTTGCTCCTTCGGAGCCTGCGGTCGACGCGAAAGCGACTGATCGCTATCCGGACGGTCCGCTGCCGCCGAACCATCGCACCTCGAGGCACTGGCGCAGGCTCATGCGTGCGCGATAAAGCATCACCCAGCAGTTGGTCGCGGTAATGCTCAGTTCCTTGCAGATTTCGTCCGTTTCCAAGCCCATCAGCTCACGCAGGTAGAACGCCCGTGCGATCTGCGGCGACATCTGTTTGCTGCATTGATCGAAGACCTCCCAGAAGCGCTTGTCTTCCAGCGAGCGCTCGGGGTCGCCCCAGGCCTGGGGGGAAGTGTGCCAGTGATCGGTGCGCTGCTTGTCGAAGTGGAGGTCGGCGAACTCCTCGTCCGGCTCGCCGTCCGCGCTCGTATCCAACGGCGCTTCCCGCGCTTGCCTGCGAAACACATCGATGATCTTGTGCTTGAGGATGCCGGTGAGCCAGGTTCGCAGCGATGATCGACCCGAGAAGCGGTCCTCGGTTTCTACCGCGGCGAGCAACGTTTCCTGGACTACGTCCTCGGCCCGGCTCGCGTCTCGCAGGTGCAGCAAGGCATAACGGTAGAGGTAATCCCGGTGCTCGGCGACGCCGTGCAGGTTTGGCCGGGCGGGTTGGGCGGAAGTGCTGTCGGGGGTCGTCATGGGTTGGGAATCTAGAGTGTTTGAGGCCGCAAAACAAGGTCTTGACGCCGCGTCGGGAGAGCCAACAGCAGCCCCCTTGAAATCTTTCCGTTGATTCCTATCTAGCTTGCGTCGGGCCTTGGGCCCGCAATCGACAACCGAACTACTGGAGGCAGGCATGGCAAACGTTACCCGCTGGGATCCATACGAGGATTCGTTCGACGAAGTGATCAAAGGTTTCTTCCTGCGCCCGATGCGCTTCGAGCAGCCGGAGCCGGTGCGCCTGAAGATCGACGTGAAGGAAGACGACAAGGCGTATACGGTCCACGGCGAAATCCCGGGCGTGAAGAAGGAAGACATCCAGATATCCATCGACGGAAACCAGGTCGCGATCAGCGCCGAGGTCAAACGCCAGAAGGATGAGAAGCAGGGGGAAAAGGTCCTGCGCATCGAGCGCCAGTACGGCAAAGTCTACCGGGCGTTCGTGCTGCCGCAGGACGTGGACCAGGAGAAAGCGCAGGCCAGGTACGAAAACGGCGTGCTGGAGCTGACGCTGCCCAAGAAGGCGGCGGCATCCAACCGGACCCTGACCGTACAGTAACGCGGGAACGAGGTCCCCCCCCAGAGTCCGGGGCGGGATCTTGCCCGCAGAAGGGGAGCAGCCGCTCGTGATGCTGCTCCTGCCCCAGCCTTCCGGCGCGGGCGAAGGGAGGCGCAGTTTCCAAGTCGGCTGGTTCCGCACGAGTTTTCTTACCCGGCGCTCCTGGCTGAGCGCGGTGTTCGCACAGGCCGCCCACCGCGGCCTGTCTTGTTTGCGGGGGCGCCGGTAGAATCCCGACTTTACCCCTGTATATCCCATCCCCGTGTTCCCGAGCGCCCGATCCTTCGAACGCCCCATCCTCCTAACCCCATGGCACTGACCGAATCCAGCGCCGGGCAGCGGGCCAAGATCCTGGCCGAAGCGCTGCCCTACATCCGCCGTTTCTTTGGCAAGACCATCGTCGTCAAGTACGGCGGCAACGCCATGACAGACGAGCGGCTCAAGCACTCGTTCGCCAGCGACGTGGTGCTGCTCAAGCTGGTCGGCATGAACCCGGTGGTGGTGCACGGTGGCGGCCCCCAGATCGACGAGCTGCTGAAGCGCCTCGGGAAAAAGGGCGAGTTCGTCCAGGGCATGCGGGTGACGGACGACGAGACCATGGACGTGGTCGAGATGGTGCTCGGCGGGCTGGTGAACAAGGACATTGTCAACTTGATCAACCAGCACGGCGGGCGCGCCATCGGCCTGACGGGCAAGGACGGCGCCTTCATCCGTGCGCGGAAGATGCTCGTGCCCAGCCAGGACGACGAGGGCGAGATGCTGGACATCGGGCAGGTAGGCGAGGTCGCCAGCATCGACCCCGAGATCGTCACGTTGCTCGAGACACGCGAGTTCATCCCGGTCGTGGCGCCGATCGGCGTGGGCACGGACGGCAAGAGCTATAACATCAATGCCGACCTGGTCGCAGGCAAGCTGGCGGAGGTGCTCAAAGCCGAGAAGCTGGTGGTGCTCACCAACACGCCCGGAGTGCTGGACAAGAACGGCAAGCTGTTGACCGGGATTACGCCCAGGCAAGTGGATGAGCTGTTCGCCGACGGCACCATCTCGGGCGGCATGCGGCCCAAGATCTCTTCGGCCCTGGACGCGGCCAAAGGGGGAGTGCGTGGTGTGCATATCATCGACGGCAGGGTCGAGCACGCCCTGCTGCTGGAGGTGCTGACCGACGAGGGCGTGGGCACCCTTATCCGCAGCCGCTGATGGGCATGCCCCGCCGCGCCCGCCGTTCGTCGCCCCATCCGACCTGGATATTCGATTTAGACAATACTCTGCACGACGCGGACTCCCATATCTTCCCTCACCTCGACCGCTCCATGACCGCCTATCTGGAGACCAACCTCGGCCTGGAGCGGGACGATGCGATCCGGTTACGCACGCACTACTGGCACCGTTACGGCGCCACGTTGCTGGGGCTGATCCGCCATCACGACGTGGATCCGAGCCACTTCCTGCTGGAGACTCACCGGTTCCCCGACCTGCACCGCATGGTGGTGCGCAACCCGCTGCTGCGTTCGGTCCTGGGCCGGCTTCCCGGCCGCAAGCTGGTGTTTTCCAACTCTCCGGTGCATTATTCGCGTGCCGTTCTGGCGTTGCTGCGGGTGGCGGATTTGTTCGACGACGTGTTCTCCATCGAGCATACGGGTTACCAGCCTAAACCCGATAGGCGCGGTTTCCTGCGGCTGCTGCGCAAGCACAAGTTGCAGCCGCGCCGCTGCGTGATGGTCGAGGACAGCCTGGCCAACCTGAAGACGGCAAAGCGCCTGGGCATGCGCACGGTCTGGATCGGGGGCGCGGCCAAGGCGCCGGCCTACGTCGATCTATCCATCCGGCATGTCGCGCAGCTCCCGCGGATGCTGCGCGCGCTGCGTGTGAACTGAACGCCCCGGCCCCGGTCGATGGCCACCAAACCCGGCGAGCGCAAGCTACAGATCCTGCAGACCCTGGCCGGGATGCTGGAGAAGCCCGCGGCGGAGAAGATAACCACCGCCGCGCTGGCAGCCAAGCTGGACGTTTCCGAGGCCGCTCTCTACCGCCATTTCGCCAGCAAGGCGCAGATGTTCGAAGGCCTGATCGCCTTCATCGAGGAAACCATCTTCGGGCTGGTCAACAAGATCACCGGCGAGCAGGCGAGCGGTCTGGCGCAGGTCGAGGCGGTCCTCGTCATGTTGCTGGGATTCGCCAAGAAGAACCCGGGGATGACGCGCGTGCTGATCGGCGACGCGCTGGTGAACGAAAACGACCGGCTGCAGCTGCGCATCAACCAGTTGCACGACCGCCTCGAGGCGACGCTCAAGCAGTCCCTGCGCTTCGCTGCCACGCAACAAGAGATACCCCAGGACGTGGACACCGCCGCCCACGCCAACCTCCTGTTGTCGTACGTGGTGGGCCGCTGGCACCAATACGCCAAGAGCGGCTTCCGGCGCGATCCAGGCGAGTACTGGGCCGAGCAGTGGAAACAACTCGTGCCGGCGTAGCCGGGACGAGAGACTCAGCCAGCCGGAGTGGCGTTGTCCGCCGATATGCTGCCGAGTTGCTCGAGCAGCGTTCGAACCTGGCGAACGAAGAGTTGCGCCTGCTCCTCGCTCGGACCCTCCGGATCGAAGCGCGTTCGGTAATAGCTGCGGATGGCCTGTTGCAGCAGTCCGCGCATCTGCGCATCCGGCAGCGGGAGCTCACGTGCCCACGTGAGCAGCGCCGCGGCAGGCGGGCGCACGTATCCGATCCGCGCTAGTGTCTCCAGCAATGCCGCGATGCGCGGGTCGGTGGCGGCACGCGCTTGCAGCGGGGAAGGCGTTGCGCGGGCCGGCGCCCGCACGCGGCGCCGGCGCCAGACGCGCCAGACAAGATACAGCGTGAGCGCGGCCGCCAGCCACAGCAGGATCGAGTCCTGGCCGCTACTCTCCCGGTCGGTTTGTTGCCAGAGCGTGACCCGATAGTTGAGCAGAGAGAGCAGATCGTAGACCGGCTGCAGCGGCGAGGCCGCTTGCTGTTCTTCCTCAGCCCATACCGAAGGCGTGGTATCGAGCTCCTGCCAGCGCCCGTCGACCCATGCCAGTGTCCATGCATGCGCGTGGCGTTTGCGCACCACGTACTGATTCTCCAGAGGGCTCCACTCTTGTACGGCGTATCCGGTTGCATAGCGCGCGGGAATTCCGGCGTACCTCAGCAATAGCACGGTGGCGGTGGCGAAGTATTCGCAGTGGCCGCGCCGGTCCTCCAGCAGGAACTGGTTGAGGCTGCGCGGAGCGCCAGCCCGACTCGATAGCGCGAGGGAGTATGTGAACCGGGAGTCGAAGAAGCCCGCGATGGCGTGCATCGCTGCCTGGGGATCGCCCTCCGGCAGCCCGATCTCGTGCGCCACGCTGTCCAGCGCGGGCCGCAAGTTCGACGGCAGGCTGAGGTCGGTGGGGTCCGGCGGCGCGTCCAGGCTGTGCTCCGTATCGAACCGCGCGTCGAAGCGGAGCATGTCGGGACCCTCGTCGATGCGCACGGCGCCCAGCGCGTTGCGCTGCATGCCGGCGACGTTGAGCGATTCCAGCCGGAACGTTCCAAGCGGCAGCGCGAGCAGTGACCTGTCACCTTCCGACCAGCCGGACAGTCGGACGCTCCTGCCCTTTCCGGCTGCGATCTCCCACGTCTGACCGACGGGCGCAACTGGCGTGAACAGTTGTGCCGGTGCGCTCCACGTGCCAGGCGCATAGGCGTTGTAGGCCGCTGTGCGCAGCTTTTGCGGGGGCGGTTGACCACCGGCGTCCACGCGCAGGACGATACGGTCCGAGGCCTTGAGCTCGCCGATATCGCCGATCGCGGTGCGGCTCCGATACGGGTCGGCGGGCGGATTCCAACGGTGCGAGAGCCACTCGAAGACCAACTCTTCCAGGTTGGTCTGCACGCGCAGCAGTCCAGCCTGGATCGCGAAGGCGAGACCGGCCGCTGCAACGAATGTCAGCACCCAGGTCCGCCGCGTGCTGCGCTTCGGCGCGGCTGGCGACAGCGCGTACAGCCCGAGGACGCAGATGCCGGCAAAGAACCAGGGCGTGCGCGGGTTGGCCGAGCTGGCTGCCAGCAGGCTCACGCAGAAATATGCATAGTCGAGCGGCATGGCCTCGCGGGTCCGGCCGTCGTTCCCACGCCGGCGCAACGACCAGAACAGCGCCGACAGCGGGACGCGCTCGAGCGTGCTGTAGCGCTGCGCCAGCAGCAGGGCGAAGAACAACATGGGCAGCCACACCAGTACCGAGAGCAGGCTGTCGGGGAAGTGCCGGCTCTGCACGAACTGGAACACCAGGGCAACGGCGAAGCCGATTGCACACAGATCGGCGATGCGCTCGAAGTCGCGCCGGGAAAGCTCCCAGCGCACCCGGAAAATGCCCGGGCTCTCGAGCGCCAGCGCGATAACAGCCGCCACCACCAGGAACCCGCTGTACCAGCCCCAGAACAGCAGGCCGGCGGCGAGCAGATACGGCGGTGGCTTGATCACCACGACTCCGGCAGCGCCTGCAACGAGGCGCCGACGTCGCGCGCATCCACGGCGTGCACAACGACGCCGTCTTCGGAGGCCATCGGCGCAGCGTCGATGACCAGCACCAATTGGCGCACGCCCTGAGCACGCAGGCGCTGGACCAGTTGCCGCCGATCCTCGTCCAGCCCGAGGAGCACGAGAATGCAGCCGCTAAGCGATTGCGCGTGCTCCAGCACCTGCGCCGAGAGCACCTCGAACCGATGACCCCGGCACGGCACCGCCGCCGCCAGTTCGCGCAGCAGGTCCATCGTCCGGCCCAGTCCGCGCCCGGCGGTGAGGCGATAGGCGCGGTCTTCCACGAACACCAGATCGAGCAGGGCATCGCGCATCTGCAGACCGGCCACGAACGAGGCCGCCACCGATACCGCAGCCTCGAACGCTTCCTCGGAGGCGGCGTCGCCGAAGGTGTCCAGCACCAGGGCGTAACGCGTGAAGTACTCGTCCTGGAACTCCTTGACCACCGGCCTGCCGGCCTTGGCAAAAGAGGGCCAGTGGATGTGGCGCAGCGGATCGCCGGGGCGGTAATCGCGCAGTTGCATGAACTCCTGGCTGTCTCCCACGTTGTGCGAAAGAGCCACGCCGCCAGGCTGCAGCCGGCGCGTCCCGGGGAGCGCAAGCGGGGGCACGGGGTGGCAGCGGGGGAGCACGACCAGCTCTCCGGGGAGATCGACGCTGACCGATGCGTTGATCAGCCCGAGCGGGTCTGCGCGCAGCAGGCGGCAGCGTTGGAAGCGCAGCACCCCGCGGCGCAGAGGCGTGACGGACAGCGCGAACTCGATGCTCCCGCCCGGCGGTACATCCGGCAGCGCAGCCTCCTCCACGTCAGCGCCGCGACCGCGCCGCACCAGTTCCATCCAGCGCGGAAAGCCGATCCGCCGATCCACCCAGTTCACCTGGGGGTCCCCACCGCCACGCGCGCGGCGGAAGGTCTCCGCATCCGGAAAGCGATCTGCCAGCTCGTCGCGCAGCCGCACACCTGCCACGGGGTGCAGCCCCCGGTTGCGCACCAGGTGACGATAGACGACGCGCTCTCCGACTGTCGCATACTCCGGCAACCTGCGCTCGAACTCGAGTCGCGGGCGGAAGCGCACGCTGCCGAGCGATGCGATCGCGAGCAGCGCCACCGCCAGGGCGAAGAGCTGGTAGGCCACGGTGCGCCGAGTGTCGACGCCGAACACGGTCGCTCCCATCAGCAGGTAAACCACCGCCAGGCCGGCAGGAGTGAACCGCCGCCTGGTCCACTGGCTGAAACGGTAGACGCGGATGAAAGCGCGGAGCAGACGGGGCATGGGTGGGGCTGGCGGCTACAGAAGAGCGAAATCCTTGACCGCGCGCTTGCGCGTCAATGCGGCACCGGCGTCGAGCGAAGAATGTCCGCGACCAGCTGTTGTGCGGTGTCGCCCGCGAAGCGCCGCTGCGGATCGAGGACGAGGCGGTGGGCGAAGGCTTCCACCGCGATCTCCTGCACGTGATCGGGGGTGACGAATCGCATCCCGTCGAACTCGGCGAGCGCTTGCGCCAGCTTCATGACCGCCAGCGAGGCGCGCGGACTGGCACCCAGCCGCACCGCGGGTGCGTGCCGGGTGGCCGCCGCCAGATCCACGATGTAGCGCTTGATCTCTTCGGACACGCGTACCTCGGCGAGTGAACGGCGGGCTTCGAGGACCTCGTCCACCGATGCACAGGGTGTCAAGCTATCGAGGGGATGAGCGCGGTTCTGCGCCGAAAGGATCCCGACCTCGTCCTCCGCGCTTACGTAGCCCAGGGATAGGCGGACGGCGAAGCGATCCATCTGCGCCTCCGGCAGCGGATAGGTGCCGTGCAGTTCCACCGGGTTCTGCGTGGCGATCACGAAGAACGGCTCGGCCAGACTATGGCGCGTCCCGTCCACGCTGACCTGGTGCTCCGCCATCGCCTCCAGCAGCGCCGACTGCGTGCGCGGCGAGGCCCGATTGATCTCATCGGCCAGCAGGATGTGGGTGAATACCGGTCCGTAGTGGAACTGGAAGCCCTGAGTCTGAGGGCTGAAGATCGAGACCCCGAGGATGTCCGAAGGGAGCAGGTCGGGCGTGAACTGGATGCGCTTGAACTGCGCGTCGACCGACTGCGCCAGCGCTTTCGCCAGCGTAGTCTTGCCGGTGCCGGGATAGTCCTCCAGCAGCACGTGTCCGCCGGAGAGAAACGCTGCCACCACTTTGCGCACCGTCACGGGGTGCCCGCGGATGACGGTCTCGATATTGTGCGCGATGCGCGCGTACAGCGAAAGCTGATCACCTGCGCCCATGTTTCTCGGAGCTCCTTGAACGCCCTGCCGGATCGGACCGCTGGTGGCCGTACCCTCCAACGCAGGCGCGCGACGGCAGGTCCAGACTGCCGGTGCGGCCGCCACGTAACCGCTCAGTGTAACCGCAGGCGTGCTTTTGCTGGGATTTGCCCTCGCACCCGGACGTCGGGCTGGCGCTGGGTCGATGCCTGGGAATGCGGTTCCGGGTGCGGCGCTCGAGCAACTGTGAGCTCATCGAGCCCGGCGAGCTCGTTGCCGCTGCCGCTCGCCCCGCCTGCTCGGGCGGACCATCGTTGACCCTCCGAGGAGAGTTCGTTATTCTCCATGCAAACCATGGACTCCGCTATCCTCCGCAGCGCGGCGGGGCCGGACAGGAATGAGCATGAAAGACAGCGCGGCGATTGCCCCAGGTCGACTGAGCTCGCCGGAGTACGACCGCAACTTCGACGAGGTCAAACCTCCACTCGACCACCCGCAGGCCGCGGTCGACTCCAGCCGCTGCTTGTTCTGCTACGACGCGCCCTGCGTCGAGGCCTGTCCGACCGGCATCGACATCCCCAGCTTCATCCGCAAGATCGCCACCGGCAACCTCAAAGGCGCGGCGGTCGACATCCTGTCTGAAAACATCATGGGCGGGATGTGCGCGCGCGTCTGTCCCACCGAGGTCCTGTGCGAAGAAGCCTGTGTCCGCACCGCGGCCGAAGGCAAGCCGGTGAGGATCGGGCGGCTGCAGCGGCACGCAACGGACTGGCTGCTGGAGCGGGGTACCCAGCCGTTTCAACGCGCGCCGGCGAGCGGCAAGCGCATCGCGGTGGTCGGCGGCGGTCCGGCGGGGTTGTCCTGTGCGCACCGCCTCGCCATGCTCGGCCACGCCGTGACCGTATTCGAAGCGCGGCCCAAGCTCTCCGGGTTGAACGAATACGGCATTGCCGCCTATAAGACTCCGCATGGGTTCGCGCAGCGCGAGGTCGATTTCATCCTCGGCATCGGCGGAATCGAGGTGCGTACCGATCATGCGCTGGGGCGGGAGGTCACGCTCGTCGCATTGCGTCGGGAATACGACGCCGTGTTTCTCGGCATGGGACTGGCCAGCAGCAAGGCGCTCGGTATTGCGGGCGAGGATCTAGCCGGTGTCGAGGACGCGGTCACCTACATCGAGCGCCTGCGGCAGACGGCGGATCTCTCCCAGCTGCCGGTCGGACGCCGCGTGGTGGCGATTGGCGGCGGCAACACCGCGGTGGACATCGCGGTGCAGACGAAGCGGCTCGGCGCGGAGGACGTGACGATGGTCTATCGGCGCGGTTCCGATGCCATGTCGGCCACGTTGCACGAGCAGGAGTTCGCGCAGGTCAACGGCGTGCGCATCAAGTACTGGGCGCACCCGGTACGCCTGGTCGGCAGCGAGGGCCACGTCGTGGCGGCGGAGTTCGAGTATACGGAGCTGGATGCTAGCGGGCGCCTGGTCGGCAGGGGTGAGACCTTTTCGTTGCCGGCCGATCAGGTGTTCAAGGCCATCGGACAGGTGCTCGTGCCGGATCCGATGCGAGACGGAACGCAGCAGATGCTGGAGACGAAGGACGGCAAGCTCGCCGTAGACGCCGACCGGCAGACCTCGCTCCCGGGCGTTTGGGCCGGCGGCGACTGCATCACGGGTATCGACCTCACGGTCCAGGCGGTGCAGGACGGCAAGGTCGCAGCGCACGCCATCGACCGCCGTTTGCGCACCGGCTGACACCCCTTCCAACGGAGGCAAGCATGGCCGATCTCCGCAGCAACTTCGCCGGCATCAAGTCGCCCAACCCGTTCTGGCTGGCGTCGGCCCCGCCGACCGACAAGGCTTACAACGTCGAGCGTGCTTTCAAGGCGGGCTGGGGCGGCGTAGTGTGGAAGACGTTGGGCGAAGACCCACCGATCGTGAACGTGTCGTCGCGCTATGGCGGGCTGGACGTGAACGGCCAGCGCATGGCGGGCTTCACCAATATCGAGCTGATCACCGACCGGCCGCTGGAGGTGAACCTGCGCGAGATCAAGCAGGTGAAGCGCAACTGGCCCGATCGTGCGGTGGTCGTTTCGCTGATGGTCCCGTGCGAGGAAGCGCCCTGGAAGAAGATCCTGGCGCTGGTCGAGGATACCGGCGCGGATGGCGTGGAGCTCAACTTCGGCTGTCCCCACGGCATGAGCGAGCGCGGCATGGGTGCGGCGGTCGGCCAGGTTCCCGAATACGTGGAGATGGTGGCGCGCTGGTGCAAGGCGCATACGCGCATGCCGGTGATCGTGAAGCTCACGCCCAATATCACCAACATCCTCACGCCGGCTCGCGCAGCCAAGGCGGGCGGCGCCGATGCCGTGTCGCTCATCAACACCGTCAGCTCGATCATCTCGGTCGATCTCGACCGCATGGCTCCCACACCCACGGTCGACGGCAAAGGCAGCCATGGCGGCTATTGCGGGCCGGCGGTGAAGCCGATCGCGCTGCACATGGTGGCCGAGATCGCGCGCGATCCGCAGTGCGCCGGACTGCCCATCTCGGGCATCGGCGGCATCGCCACCTGGCGCGACGCGGCGGAGTTCATGGCTCTGAGCGCCGGGACGGTGCAGGTCTGCACCGCGGCGATGCACTACGGCTTCAAGATCGTCGAAGACATGATCGACGGCCTCGGCAACTGGATGGACGAGAAGGGCTACGCCAGGCTGTCGGACTTTACCGGCAAAGCGGTGCGCAACGTCACCGACTGGCAGTACCTCAACATGAACTACAAGATCATCGCCAGCATCGACCAGGACTCGTGCATCAAGTGCGGTCTGTGCCACATCGCCTGCGAGGATACGGCGCACCAGGCGATAGCCGCGCTGCGTCGCGACGGGCAGCGCCATTACGAGGTGATCGACGCGGAGTGCGTCGGCTGCAACCTTTGCTACCATGTCTGTCCGGTGCCCGGCTGCATCACCATGGTCGAGATCGACACCGGCTTGCCGGCGGTCGATTGGAACCATGATCCGCGCAACCCTCGGCGCGTGACCGCCTGACTGCACG
>JBGPMS010000041.1:0-23265 GCA_041487115.1 Gammaproteobacteria bacterium | reverse complement strand
CGTTCCGCTGTCACGGGACTTTTGTTGTCCTCGGCAATGGACTGCCGGCCGCGACGATCGTGAACGCACTGCGCGCGGCGCTGGACAGCGCCGGCGGGGCCTATGCCGGGGTCTCCAGCCTCCCCAACGCCTGCGGTGTCCTGGTGCGCGTGCAGGCACCGGATGCAGTTGCATTGCGGGCCGCGCTGCATGCGGTCAGGAGCAGCGCGCGTCTCGTTCTTCTGGGAGCGCCGGGGAGATGATCCGGCACCAACGCGCCGGCTGCGGGATAATGTCCGTTGGCGACTCGAGATGAACCCAATGGACCGACATCCGGCAGACGATCTGATCACGCAGTACCTGATCCCGTCCGAACCCTACTACCGTGCCACCGGCAGCGAGATCGAGCTCTACGACGCGGCCTACGCCGTGCGCATGCCGATGATGCTGAAGGGGCCGACGGGCTGCGGGAAGACGCGGTTCGTGGAATACATGGCGTGGCGGCTGGGCAAGCCGCTTGTCACCATCGCGTGCCACGAGGACATGACCGCATCGGACCTGGTGGGTCGCCACTTGCTCGACGCCGATGGCACGCGCTGGCAGGACGGGCCGCTGACTCTCGCCGTGCGGCAGGGCGCCATTTGTTATCTGGACGAAGTGGTGGAAGCCCGCCAGGACACCACCGTGGTGATCCACCCGCTCACCGACGCGCGCCGCGTATTGCCGCTGGAGAAGAAAGGAGAGCTGGTACACGCCCACCCCGATTTCCAGCTCGTGATCTCCTACAATCCGGGCTATCAGAACATCATGAAGGACCTCAAGCAGTCGACCAAGCAGAGGTTCGGCGCGCTGGACTTCGGCTGGCCCACGCGGAGTGTGGAGATCGAGATCGTGGCGCACGAGTCCGGCGCGTCGCCGGATATCGCTGCGCGGCTGGTGAGCATCGGAGAGCGCGCCCGCAACCTCAAGGGGCACGGCCTGGACGAAGGCATCTCAACCCGCATGCTGATCTATGCCGGTTCTTTGATCGCCCAGGGTGTGGAGCCCGTGCCGGCCTGCAGCGTCGCGCTGGTCCGGCCCATCACCGACGATCCCGATATCCGCGATGCTCTGGACGCCGCGGTGAAAACGTTTTTCTGAAGCGAGAACCGCTGGCCACGGAGAACACTGAGTTCGCAGCTGGGGCTCTCTGTGTCCTCTCTGGTTCAGCATTCTGATCCATGCAGTCCGCTGCGGCTGAACTTCCCCCCGACCTGACCGGCTTCCCGCCGGAAGCCCACGAATTGGTCCGCGGCGCCTGGCCCGAGGCCGTCCGGCAGTTGCCGCCCGACCAGTTGAACACGTGGCTCGACGGCGCGCGCCGTCTGGTGGGTACAGGGGCCGGGCTGGCGCCATTTGTCACCTATCTGCGGACTGTGGCCCCAGTCGCGAAGCAGGGCGGCGAAGCCGTGCTGGCGCACACCATCGCGACCGCGTTGTCCATCGCGAACCATGCGGACGGCCGCGCGACCGATGCATTTCTGTCCGCGTTGCCGATCGTCACGCGCCGTCTCATCGCCGCCGACACCCTGCTCGCCTTCCTGGACGTGGTCGACGAGCTCACTGCCCTGGCCCCGCGCGGCCTGGCCGACCTGTTCGAGCGCATCGGGCCGCTGCTGAGCGAGATGTCCGTGGATGGGCTGCGGCGCTGGGCCCTGCTGGGCGTGCAAGGCCATGTGAGCGATCCGGGCGCACAGGACGCGTGGTTCCGGTTGGAAAGCCACGACGCTCGTGCCATCCTGCGCGCCGCCAGCGAGGGCGTGTTGTTTACGGAGGTAGAGCGGCGGCTCGGCTTCTATCTGCGCGCACTGTGGGGCCGTTCCATGGACTTGCGCGCCGGCACCGCAGTGGCGGCGCACGACGGCGGGGGCAAGGCCGGTCGGCGCGTCTCCATCGCGGATGGCGCCGTCCGCATGCCGCAGACGTTCGACGTGTTTCCCGGGATGGATGGATTGACCCTCTACCGCGCGGCAGCGGCACATGCGGCTGCGCACCTGATCCACTCCACCGCTCGCTTTCCCGTGCGCCAACTCAAACCCATCCAGGTTGCGCTGGTGTCCCTGATAGAGGATGCCCGCGTCGAGCATCTGGCGCTGCGCGAGATGCCGGGGCTCAGTAAGCTCTGGCTTCCATTCCACGTGGCTCTGCCCAGCTTTACCGTCAGCGCCGTGTCGCTGATGGCACGCCTCGCGCGGGTCCTCATCGACCTCGGTTATCACGACGACAATCCCTGGGTCACGAAGGGCCGCACCCTGTTCGCCGAGCACGCCGGGAAGCTCGTGGACCCCGCCTCGAGCCGCACCATCGGCATGCTGCTGGGAAACGACCTCGGGCAGATGCGCGTGCAGTTCAACTTCAAGACCTACCTGGCGGAGCCCCTGTATCGCGACGACAACCAGTTCCTGTGGGATTTCGGCGACGCCGGGCAGCAGCAGGCCGACGACCAGGAGGTGATCTACCAGGCCGTCAATCTGCAAGCAGCCGAGGGTGCCGAGCCGGCGGAACTGGAGATCGAGCGCAGCGGCGGCGAGGGCGCGGATGAAGAGGGCGTGCAGACCGAGGCCGCCTCCATCGCGGAGCAGCAGGCCATCGACGAAGCGCTGGCGCAGCCGTACCACTACGACGAGTGGGACTACGCCATCGGCTTGGATCGGCCGGCCTGGTGCACGCTGCTGGAAAAGCGCGCGCGGCTGGGCCAAGCGCACACGATCGACGAGGTGCTGATGCGCAACCAGGAAACCGTCAACCGGATCACCAGCCTGATCAAGGCGGCGCAGATCCAGCGCCCCGTGCGGTTGCGCAAGCAACTGGAGGGCGACAAGCTCGACCTGGATGCGGCCATCGCCGCCACCGTGGACCTGCGCTCGGGGCGCACGCCCGACCCGCGCGTGCATCAGCGCCAGGGCAAGAGCAGCCGGGATCTCGCGGTGCTGCTGCTGCTCGACCTGTCCCAGTCCACCAACGACTTCGTCCCGAGCGCAGGCACGACCGTGCTCAACCTCGCACGTGAGGCCACCGCGCTGGTAGCCGACGCGATGGACAAGATCGGCGACAGCTTCGCCATTCACGGATTCGACTCCAACGGCCGTCACGAGATCGAGTACTACCGCTTCAAGGACTTCGAGGATCCCTACGGGGAGCTCGCTCGCGCGCGTCTGGCGGGGATGACGGGACAGCTCTCCACCCGCATGGGCACTGCCTTGCGCCACGCCGGACAGTTCCTGAAGTTCCGCCGCGTCGCGCGCAAGCTGATCCTGCTCGTCACCGATGGCGAGCCGCACGACATCGACGTGCACGATCGCAAATACCTGGTGTTCGACGCCAAGCACGCGGTGGAGGAGCAGACGCGCGCCGGCATCGCCACCTTCTGTATCAGCCTCGACCCCGGCGCCGACGAGTACGTGACGCGGATCTTCGGTGCGCGCAACTATCTGGTTCTGGATCATCTGCGCCGCCTGCCGGAGAAGTTGCCGCTGCTCTACATGCGGTTGACCAGCTGAGACGCGGTGTTGCGGGGCTACGCAGCGCGATGCCGGCGGCAACCGGGAACCAGGCCCGGATCTTTTCGCGACCCGAAGTGCCTGAATCACTTACAATACCGCACGTGAGCAGCGGTGTCTGGAAGGATGCCGCCGCGCCCACTTCCGACTGCGGCAATGTCCTTCTTCTCCATCCTGGCGGCGCTGTTCCTGGAGCAACTCCGCCCGCTTCCTCACCCCAGCGTGTTCGAACTGTGGTTCGTACGCTATGCGAACCGGTTGTCGCGCGACTTGAACGCCGGCCAGCCGGTCCACGGCACCGCCGGCTGGCTGCTCGGCGTGTTGCCCTGGGTAGCGGTGGCCCTGATCGCTCACTACGTCCTCGACGTGCTGAACCCCCTGCTCGCGTGGGCCTGGGACGTCGCCGTGCTCTATGCCTGCATCAACTTCAAGCGCGCCATGCACGACTATTCCGCGATCGCCGACGCCTTGCGCGCTGGAGAGCTGGACAAGGCGCGTGCTCTGATCGCGCGCTGGCGCGGTGAGCCCGCCGCGGAGTGGAGCGAAAGCGAGATCGCGCGCGCGGCCATCGAGACCGCCTTCGTGCGCGCGCATCGTGACCTGCTGGCGGTGATCGCGTGGTTTGCCGTGCTGCCGGGCCCGGCGGGTGCGATCCTGTACAAGCTGTCCGGCATCCTTGCCGACAAATGGGGGCGGCGCACGGATGAAGAGTTCGGTGCGTTCGGGCGCTTCTCTGCCAAGGCTTTCTACGTGCTGGACTGGGTGCCGCTGCGGCTCACCGCAATCGGCTTCGCCGTCGCCGGCGACTTCGAGGACGCCGTGGCGTGCTGGCGCGGGCAGGCGCAGACCTGGCCGGATCCCGCCACCGGGGTCATTCTGGCGAGCGGCGCAGGCGCCCTGGATGTGCGGCTCGGCGGGCCGCTGCCGAAGGAGGGCGGGGCCAACTATCGTCCGGAGCTGGGCACCGGTGAGGATCCGGACGCCAACTACATGCAAAGCGCCGCCGGCTTGATCTGGCGCACGCTCGTGATCTGGATGATCGTGCTGCTCCTTTTGACTCTCGCGCGGTGGGTCGGCGCTTGACTTGAACCGCAGTGCAGGGCGGGAGCCCATCCGACGTCGGGCTCCTCCTAGTACTGCTTGGCCTTCTTGAGATCAGCGAGGATCCGGCGGTAGCCCTCCAGACGCCGCGAACTGATCCTCCCCTCCGACACCGCGGCGGTGACCGCACAGCCAGGCTCGGCTGTGTGCCGGCAGTCGTTGAACCGGCATCCTCCAAGGCAAGGGCGGAACTCGACGAACGCAGCCGCCAGGTCTCGCTGGCTCAGGTGCTGCAGCCCGAACTCCTGCATTCCGGGCGAGTCGATCAAGCCGCTGGTGCCATTCAGGCGGTACAGACTTGCGTGCGTGGTGGTGTGGCGTCCCGAGTCGAGTGCCACAGAGACGTCGCCGATGGCTGCCCCCGCACCCGGAACCAGGGCGTTGATGATGGTGGATTTACCCATTCCCGATTGCCCGACCAGCACCGAAAGCTCTCCTTCGAGGTGCGTGCGCAGCGGATCGACGTCGCGTTTGGCCACTAGAGGCAGGACGGCGTATCCGAGCTGCTCGTACAGCTCCAGAGACTTCAATGCCCGCGCGCTCTGCTCCGCGAGATCGAACTTGTTCAGCACGATCAGCGCGCGGATGCCCTGGTGCTCGGCGGCAGCCAGGCAGCGGTTCAACAGCTCTTCATAGAAGGACGGCACTACCGCCAGCACGATCACCATCTGCGTCACGTTGGCTGCGATCAGCTTCTGGCGGTACTGGTCGGAGCGATAGAGCAGGGCACGCCGGGGATCGACTGCTTCGATCACACCCTGGCCCGCCGCGCTGCGCATCACCGCTACGGAATCGCCGCAGGCTACCAGGCTGCGCTTGCCGCGCGGGAAGCAGGTCAGAATCTCGCCGGCGGCGAGCTCGACCAGGTAGTGCCGGCCATGAGCGGCGACGACTACTCCGTGCAGCAATGGCTGACGGGGAGCGTGCGGGGTTGGGGCTGCCTTTGGCACCGGCCGTATTCTACGGTGTGGACCCGGGTCCTGGCATCGCGCTGCTGGAACCAAGACTCGCCGCCGGTGCGTCCCTTGTGCGCTCGAGCGGCGGTGTCTGGCGGCGGCGCTACTTGGCGTTCTTCTTGAGAGCGCCTACCAGGCTGCTCATGGCGCGGTCGAACAGCGGCACGGACTCGAGCACCACGGCGCGGCCACTGCGGAACTCGCGTGCCAGCGTGTAGAGAGAGTACTCGCCTACCTTTGCGCCCTGGCGATTGACGAACAGGTAGGTGCCCTTGAGCGGGCTGACGTAGGACAGCTTGGCCTGGATGCGATTGTCGTCGTCGTCGCGGAACTCGATCCAGTCGCCGTCCTTGAGGTTGGTGACCGACTGGCTGTGCTGGTCGGTGGGCTTGGCTGGGGCGCTGGCGCTATCCCCGGCGCCGGAGAACGCGTGGACGCCCGGCAGGTCGGACAAGCTGATCTCCTCGACCTGGATGTCACCGTCGCCGAACGGGTTCTTGATCGTGACGTCCGAGAATTGCGGCGCCGCCGTCGCAGGCTCGGCGTCCTCGTCGATCTCGGAGACGCGCGCGGGCATCGCCGCGATGGGCTGCGCCGACACTTTGTGCTCGCCAGCGGCCGTTTCCTTGGGGTTGCGTTCAGCGTTGGCCGACTCGTCGACGTCGATGGTCGGCAGCGGCACGGGTTTGAGGCCCGGCAGATCCGAGCGGTGTGCCGTGCCGGCGGCGCGGCCCGGAGTGGCTTTGGCGGTCGAGCCGTCCGCTGTCGGCGCAGGCGCGACCGTCTCGGTAAGCGTCGGCACGACGCCGGGGCGCGGGGCCGTTTTCGCGGATGCCGCGGTGTCTCCCGGCGCTCCGCCGCTGATCACCTTGGTGTGCATACGCATGAGCTTGGCGAAGAACCGGTCGCGTGCGTCGCTGCGCGTCCCGGCTGCCTGCAGTCCGGCCTGCAGCCGCTTGAGCAGTCCGGGCAACATGGTGGCGAGCTTGCGGCGCTCCTCGACCGATGCCTTGTGGTTCACGCTCCAGATCAGCAGGTCCATCGTTTCCAGCGCGCTTTTCCACGTCTCGCTCTCCGTGCCATAGCGTGCATGGGCCAGCAGCAGAAGCTTTACCCACTCGTCGGCCAGGAACTTGAGCACCAGTTGCGGCATGCGCGTGGTCTCGGCACGCCGCTTGATCTCGAGCTGGGACAAAGCCTTGCCCACTTCCAGGCGCTCCATGTAGGCGATCTTGCGGGCGGCTTCCCTGGCGGTCTCTTCGGCGCGCTGGTTCTCCTCGCGGACGAGGGCGAGGAGGTCCTCCTGCAACGTCTCGAAGATCCCGATGTCGTCCTCGAAGTCCGAAATCAGTCGCTGGATGATCGCCTCGAGCTTCTGGTATACGGGCGAGTTGTGGTCGAACTTGTCGTCCAGCCCGAGTGCGAACTCGCCCAGCGTGTCGAGCATGCGGCGTGCGGGGTGCGACTTCTTGGAGAAGAATCTCTTGTCCAGCACGGCGACCTTGACCACCGGGATCTGCAGCCGTCCGATCAGCCCCTTCAAGGCGTGCGGAACGCGGTGATCGCCGAAAATCTGGTCGAAGAGCATGGCCACGATGTCGATGGTCATGCCGTCGGTCTGGTCGACGCTGTCACCGATGGCGGTGGACTTCAGCTCTCGCACCACATTTTTGGTACCCGAGGTGAACGCCGCTGAATCCAACGTGGATGGCGCGCCCGGAATGCCGCCCAGATCGCCGTGCTGCAGCCGCGTGAGAGCGCCAATCAGCTCGGCGCCTTGCAGCAGCACGTGCGGGACCATGACTCCGCCGGCCATTCCGCCATCCGCCGGCGCTGAACCCATCCCACCGGCACCACCGACGATACCGCCCGCAACGCCACCGATGACGCCGCCCGGAAAGGTGCCGCCACCACCGCCAGGAATGCCGCCGACGATCCCACCCACGCCACCACCACCAGGAATGCCGCCGACGATGCCGCCTACGCCGCCAGCACTACCTGCCGGCACCCCCAGAATGGGCGGGAAGCCAGGTATCTGAATCATGCCGCTTGCGCCAGCGCTTCCCGGCATCCCCGCCGGTGCCGTGCCCAAACCGGTTGCGATACCACCGCCGAATGGTGTGGCCCGTGCGTTCATCGCGATCAGGCCCTGCAGCACGGCGAAGAGGTCTTGCTCACCGCCGGCTGCCGCATCGCCGACGTTGCCCGTGTCCAACATGCCGACCATGGGTGCGCCGAGACCGGGTATACCGACTCCGGGAAGGCCTACCCCGGGCATTCCAGCTCCGGGGATCCCGGCACCAGCCATCCCGACTCCGGGCATGCCGATTCCCGGCAGGATCGCCCCCGCCAACGCACTCGCCACTTCAGGCCCGAGCGCGCCGGGTGCTCCAACTCCAGGGACCGGTGGTCGCGGTGCGATACCACCGACGGTCCGCCGCAGGCCATAGCGGATCTTGGGCAAGATCGACCGCTGGATCAGCAGGTCGTTTAGATCCTTGAAGATGGAACGGACGTCGTCCAGCACGTGATCGTCGAACAGCTTGTGGAAGATCATGCGGACCTTCAGATTCGATTCGATCTGGCGACAGGTCTGTTTGTAGGCGTTGCAGATGGCCTGGGGGCTGAAGGGATTGGCTTCCCCCTGCAGGTTGGCGTCGCCGAGCAGAACGCCGACGCGCTGGTCCAGCGCATTGAGCTCTTCCTCGCAGTAGCGGCGCAGCTTGGCGCCCATCTCGTTGATCTTGAGCGTCTCCTCCAGGTCCTCGTCATTGACCAGGCCAAGCTCCAGTGAGCCCAGCTCGAAGCGGCTGAAATCGTCGCGTTGCTTGCGGTCGCGGTGAACGCGGACGCCGAACTCGGCCAGGTAGTTGGCGCGGTACTGCTCCTCGATGTACTTGCGTTGCGCCAGGGCCTTGTCCTTGGCTGCGATGTAGAGGTCGCGCAGCTCCCGATCGTGGGTCTGGTCGGCCAGGCCCCAGAGGGCATCTTCGACCTTGTCCAGCATGGCGGAGACGGACCGCGACAGGCGCTCCAGGGCAATGCCCTGACACTCCTTGAGCAGGCGCTCGAACTGCGCCTCCTGCGGATTGGGGGCGGGACGGTCGAATTCGCGCATCGGGATTACATTGGACCCGGCGTTGTTGCTCATAGCCTTGCCTCCCGCAGATCGAGCCTGCGTTGCCTTTTGCCCTGCGTCGGGCAGCCTGACACCTACAGCAGACGCCACACCGGGCAGTTGAGGGGAGGATGCAGCAAGACTGACGGGCCAGCCTCGCCCCGTCGGGGTGGAAGCTACCAGGGCCTCGCGACAGCACCCCGATCAATAGCACCTGGCGGTCCCGCCGTCATGGAGCCTCACGCTCGTTAGACCGGTGACTTTGCGCCCCCGACCTTTCGGTGGGTTTGCCCTTTGACAGTTGCCTGCCGGCGACGACCGAAACCGCGGCGCCGGGGAGGAAAATCCGCTACAGGATTCCCGTCCTCACGTCTGTTATCCGCAAGTAGGGGGAAAACTTTAGCCTTGGTTGGCCCTGGACGGGGTCCAGCGCGGCGCGTGGAAGCACTCGGAAAGAAGCAGTCAGGAGCTCGACGGGGGCGCCGGGCGCCACAGCGCCGGGGACATGCGCAGCTTCTGCCGCCGCTGCGCGACCAGGGGACCGGGATCGCCCCCTAGCCACTCCGCATTTTTCACCATCTCGAAATGCGAGAGCTGATCGTCAAGCTGCTCCTGATCGAGCACGTAGCCGTGCGCGCTCATGCACTCCGAGTACGCATCGGCTTGGCGCCGAAGGTAGTCGACCCCCACGTCGAATGTGAACTTCGGAACGCTCGCGGCGGCTTGACTACACTCGGGAACCTCGGCGACGCCTCGTGGCCCCTTGCTGCCGCAGCCGGCGATCAGGATGATCGCGAAGGCGGCCACACCGCGGCCAATACGGCTCGAAAGCGCTGGGTTGCCCATCTTCGATCACCTTCAAGTGTTTGCTTCAGGACGCGGCCAGCGACTGCAACCGCGAGATGCGCGCGCTCGCCGGCGGATGCGAATCGTAGAACGCCGAGTGCAGCGGGTCGGGCGTCAACGTGGACGCATTGTCCTTGTACAGCTTGACCAGGGCACTGACCAGCTCGCGCGCCGAGCTGAATTGCGCGGCGTAGGCGTCGGCCTCGAACTCGTGCTTGCGCGCGTACATGGCTACCAGCGGCTGCAGCAGGAAGGTGAACACCGGGACCACCAGCACGAACAGGAGCAGCGCCATGGCATTGGTGGCGGGATAGGCCACGCCCAGGCCCTGGTAGAACCAGGCCTTGTCCTTCAGATATCCCAGCAGCGCGAGGAAGACGAGGCTGACGCCGAAGGTCCACAGCATGCGCCGGATCACGTGATGCAGCTTGAAGTGTCCCAGCTCGTGGGCGAGCACCGCTTCGATCTCGTTCTCGTTGAGCCGCGAGATGAGGGTATCGAAGAACACGATGCGCTTGGTCTTGCCGAAGCCGGTGAAATAGGCGTTGCCGTGGGTGCTGCGCTTCGAGCCATCCATCACGAACAGCCCGCTGGAGCGGAACCCGCACTTGATGAGAAGGCTCTCGATGCGCGCCTTCAGCGACCCCTCCTGCATGGGCGCGAACTGGTTGAACAGCGGAGCGATGAACGCCGGGTAGACCGCCATCATGAACACGCTGAAGGCGACCCACACCAGCCACACGTACAACCACCACGCCTCGCCCATCTTGCTCATTAGCCACAACACCGCGAGCACCAGAGGCAATCCGAAGGCGGCGCCCACCGCGGCGGTCTTGGCCAGGTCTGCAAGCCACATGCCGAGCGTCATCTGATTGAAGCCGAAGCGCGCTTCGATGTTGAAGGTGCGGTACCAGCTGAAGGGCAGGTCGATCAGCGACGAGATGACCACGAACAAAGCGATGAAGGCCGCGCCGTGCAGAATGTCGCCGCTGAACCAGCTCCCCGCCCAGCGGTCGAAGAGTTGCAGCAGGCCCCCGAAGGTGAGCACCAGCAGTACGGCGCTGTCGATCAGCGTGTGGACCATCCCGAAGCGGGTCTTGGCGCTGCTGTAGTCGGCCGCTTTCTGGTGCGCATCCAGGGCGATCTCGTTGGCGAACTCCGCCGGCACCACCGCACGGTGGATCTGGATGTGCTGGACGTGGCGGCGCGCCAGCCAGAGGCGCGTGCCGGTGGCAACCACGAGGGCTAGAAGAAACGCAACGCTGAATGTGTGCATGCGAGACTGGAGGGTCGGTATGTTGCGCCGGACCGGCGCGGGCTTGCCGCTTATGACACAATGTTCGATCGAAATATCCGGAACAGCGCCGAAAAATTATGGCACAGGACGCGACCCGCCTCATCTGGATCGACATGGAGATGACCGGGCTCAAACCCGAGTCGGACCGCATCATCGAGGTTGCGATGGTGATCACCGACCAGGGACTCGGCGTCGTCGCCGAGGGTCCGGTGCGCGTCGTGCATCAGCCCGACGCGATTCTGGATGGGATGGACAGCTGGAACAAGGGCACGCATGGCCGCTCCGGGCTGATCGACAAGGTCAAGGCTTCGGCCTCGACGGAGGCGGAGGTCGAGGTAGAGATGATCGCTTTTCTGGGCCAGCACGTGCCTCCAGGCGCCTCGCCGATGTGCGGCAACTCGGTGTGCCAGGACCGGCGCTTCCTCGCTCGCTACATGCCCGGGCTGGAGGCCTATTTCCACTATCGCAATCTCGACGTGAGTACCCTCAAGGAGCTGGCCCGGCGCTGGAAACCGGAGGTGATGGCGGGCCTCAGCAAGCAAGGCAAGCATGAGGCGCTGGCCGACATCTACGAGTCGATCGAAGAGATGAAGTACTACCGGGAGCATCTGCTCAAGCTCTAGGCGATGGGCGACGGGCCCACGTCCTCGCTCGCGGTCCTCGGTTGTGCGTTTCAGTCACGCTGTTGCACTCTGCGCAGCAACCCCGCCGTCGACGGATCTTGGTCCGCACCGGCGTCTGCGCCGTCGAGGTCCTTCAGTATCCGGTTGGCGAGCTGCTTGCCCAGCTCCACGCCCCACTGATCGAATGAGTTGATGTCCCAGATCGCGCCCTGCACCAGGACCTTGTGCTCGTAGAGGGCGATCAGCGCGCCGAGTGTCGCCGGCGTCAGCTTCTGCATCAGGATGGTGTTGCTCGGCCGGTTGCCCGGGAACAGCTTGTGCGGGAGCAACCGTTCCGCCGCCGCCGTTTCCAGGCCTTGCGCGTTCAGCTCCGCGCGCACCTCGTCCGCGTTCTTGCCCTGCATGAGCGCCTGCGTCTGCGCCAGGCAGTTGGCGATCAACATGGCGTGGTGGCGGCCGATCGGATAGTGGGTCTCGCGCGGCAGGATGAAGTCGGACGGTGTCCACTGCGTGCCCTGGTGCAGGTGCTGGTAGAAGGCATGCTGGCCGTTGGTGCCCGGCTCTCCCCACAGCACCGGTCCGGTGGCGTAGTCGACGATGTGCCCGGCGGTGTCCACCTGCTTGCCGTTGCTCTCCATGTCCAACTGCTGCAGGTATGCGGGGAAGCGGTGCAGGCTTTGATCGTACGGAAGCACGGCGTGGGTGCGCGCACCCCAGAAGTCGATGTACCAGACGCCGAGCAGGGCCAGGATCGCTGCAAGGTTTTGCTCCAGCGGCGCCGAGCGGAAGTGCTGGTCCATGGCATGCGCCCCGGCCAGCATCTGCTCGAAGCTATCCATGCCGACGTACAGCGCGATGGGCAGGCCGATGGCCGACCACAAGGAATAGCGGCCGCCGACCCAGTCCCAGAACTCGAACACGCGCTCGTCGCTGATCCCGAATGCAGACGTGCCCTCGAGGTTGGTCGACACTGCGGCGAAATGGCTGGCCACCGCTTGTTCGCTGCCCAGGCGGGACACCAGCCAATCGCGCGCCGAGCGGGCGTTGGTCAGCGTCTCCTGCGTGGTGAAGGTCTTGGAGGCGACGATGAAGAGCGTCGTCTCGGGTTCGAGGCGCTTGAGCGTTCGCCCCAGATGGGCGCCGTCTACGTTGGAGACGAAATGGGCGCGCAGCCGTCCGGCATAGGGCTCCAGCGCCTCGCACGCCATGTAGGGGCCCAGGTCCGAGCCGCCGATGCCGATATTGACCACGTCTGTGATCGCCTTGCCGGTGTGACCGCTCGCGCGTCCGCTGCGTATCGCTTCCGAGAATTCGCGCATGCGCTCCAACACGCGCAGCACGTCCGGCATCACGTCGCGGCCATCGACGAGAACCGGTGTCCCCGAGCGGTTGCGCAGCGCCGTGTGCAGCACGGCACGGCCCTCCGTATGGTTGATGCGTTTGCCGGTGAACATGGCCTCGATCTTCTCGGGCACGTGCGCCTGCCGCGCCAGGGCCGCCAGCAGCGGCAACGTCTGGTCGACGATGCGATTCTTGGAGTAGTCGAGAAACAGGCCGGCGGCCTCGCACGAGAACTTGTCGAAGCGGCGCCGATCGCGCGCGAACAGTTCGCGCAGATGCGTACCCGCGATCTGCTGCTGATGCGCAGCGAGCGCGATCCAGGCGGGGGATTGGATGAGCGAGGTCATGGCGGCGGGCACGGGTTGGGACCGCCTATTCTAGCCGCGCCACTGGACCGTATGAAAAACAAAGCCCCCGCCTCGGCGGGGGCTCGCGTCGACCGCGGGAGGATCGGCTGGGGAGCTTCAGGCCGCCTTCTTACGCGGGGCAGCGGGAGCGGCGTTGATCGTGGCTTCGGTGATGTCGGCGACCTGCTTGCCAGCCTTGGTCAGCGCGTCATAGGCCTGGTTGGTGGCGGTCATGGCGGACTTGACCGCGGCGAAAGCGAACTCCGAACCCGACGGGGCGGACTTGGCGGCCTTGTCGAGCGCCGCAGCGAACGACTTGTTCATCTCCGCGATCTGGGTTTCCACCAGCTTGTTGACCTCGCCCTGGACTTCGCTCACCCAGCCATAGACGGCGCGGCCGTATCCGGCCACTTTCTCGGCGTTGGATTGGGCAAAGGCGGTCTGCAGAGCGGTTAGCTCCTGAATGTCCTTAGCACCAGACAACGCTTTGATTTGCTTGACTACGTCGCCACCGGCGGCCTTGGCGGCCTTGAGGTTCAGATCGAATAGCTGCTCCGCCGTATCGGCGGCAGTCTCGGCAAACTTCAGTGTGTGCTCGATATTGGTTTTGGTCTGTGCGCTGACTTCCTCGGGGACGGCAAATATCATGACTCGAGTCTCCTGGTAATGAAACGACTGGCTCACGACTACGCAAGCATGCTGTATTGAAGCTGCACGCCGCACTGAAAATGGTGCATTGCAAAAGTCTCGCTATTGTATTGATTCAGCGACGTCTGTCAATCAGATTTCGCAAATGCGTTGAGCCTTTTTTTGGTGGTGCACAAAGGCTCTGCGCCAGCCAATGTCCAGGCGGGGAGTAAGGACTGACCGCGGGGCTGCCGACCGGCTAGCCGCGTTCGAGCCGGCGTGCTGCGCCGCTCAACGGGCAGCGGCGTCGATGGAGATGCTGAATCTGCTGGGAGAACCGGCTGCGTCGCCTCACGTTGGGACGGACGCGTAGAACCGATCGGCATCTGTGGCGCGAGGACGGAACGATAAGGGCGATCCAGTTCGAATCGCCCGTCTCGTCTGCAACCGCCCGCTGGCTTCGGGCGGCGGCGTGGCGGTGATGGCCGCGCCGTCCTGGGTCGCGCTACAGCCGTTCGAAGATCGCCGCTATGCCCTGGCCGCCGCCGATGCACATGGTCACCAGCCCATAGCGGCCGCCGGTGCGATGCAGTTCGTAGATGGCCTTGACGGTCAGGATGGCGCCGGTAGCGCCGATGGGATGACCCAGCGCGATGGCGCCGCCGTTGGGGTTGAGCTTCTTGGAGTCGAAGCCGAGGTCCTTGGCTACCGCACAAGCCTGTGCGGCGAAGGCTTCGTTCGACTCGATCACGTCCATGTCGGAGACCTTCAGCCCGGCGCGCTCCATCGCCTTCTTCACCGCCGGAACCGGCCCGATGCCCATGTACTTCGGATCGACGCCGGCATGGGCGTAGGCGACCAACCGTGCCAGGGGCTTCAACCCCTTCTTCTCGGCCGCCTTCCGCTCCATCAGCACCACTGCGGCGGCCCCATCGTTGATGCCCGAGGCGTTGCCCGCTGTGACGCTGCCGTCAGGCTTGAAGACGGTCTTGAGCTTGGCCAGGCCTTCCATGCTGGCGTCCGCGCGCGGGTGCTCGTCGGTGTCGACCACTACGGTGCCCTTGCGAGTCTTGATCTCGATCGGCAGGATCTGGTCCTTGAAGTACCCGCTCTGGATCGCACTGGCGGCGCGGCGGTTGCTTTGTACCGCCATCTCGTCCTGCTGCTGGCGCGTGATGCCCCACTTCGCCGCCACGTTCTCAGCCGTGATGCCCATGTGCACGGTGTCGAAGGGGTCCGTCAGCGCGCCTACCATCATGTCCAGGACCTGGTGGTCGCCCATGCGCCCGCCCCAGCGCTCGCTGGGGTTGATGTATGCGCCCCGGCTCATGGATTCCGCCCCGCCGGCCAGAGTGACGTCGGTATCGCCGAGCTTGATCATCTGCGCAGCCGATACGATCGCCTGCAGCCCGCTGCCGCACAGGCGGTTCAGCGTGAGCGCGGGAGTCTCTTTGGGCAGGCCGCCGTTGATGGTCGCCACGCGGGACAGGTACATGTCCTTGGGCTCGGTGTGAATCACGTTGCCGAAGACCACATGGCCCACGTCCTCGGGCGCAACCTTGGCACGGCTCACCGCCTCGCGCACGACTTTTGCCGCCAGCTCGGTGGGCGGAATGTCTTTGAGGCCGCCGCCATAATCTCCGATAGCAGTGCGCACGCCGCTCAACACGACCACTTCGCGTCCGATGTCCATGATGTTGCCTCCTCGATGCTCAGATCACTCTGCTGACAAGCCCGGAAGTCAGGCCACAGAACTAGTGTAGCGGATTTTGTGCAGTGCCAAAGACGCCGCCACCGGCTTACCCGGGCTCGCTGCGAAACTTCTGGATTTGCCGCCGCGCCCGCTTGGTCGGCCGGCCCTTGACGTAGGCGTCGGGGTGGCGATCGCTGCGCAGTAGCTTTGCTGCTTCGCGCTGGCGCTTGCTCTCGTCGGTCTCGCCGTACAGCTTCGCCGCTTCGGTTGCCGAGCCGCGACGCAGCCCGAGCCCGGCAACCCGCACGGTGTAGTCCGCACCCGGGGTGCGGATCTGCAGCTCGTCACCGAGTTTCAGCAGCCGTGCCGGCTTGACCCGCGCGCCGCTCACCAGCACCTTGCCGCTGTCCACGGCGTCGGCCGCGATCGAGCGCGTCTTGTAGAACCGCGCGGCCCACAGCCATTTGTCTACGCGCGGCTTGTCTTCGCTGTCGCGATCAGTCACGGATATCTAATAGCCGCACAGAGAGAGAGCAGGGCAGACCCACTTCGTCAGTGCCGCGTGCTGCCCACGCGCGTCACGACTTCGGCCGCGAACACTTGTTCCGCGTCGACCGGATCGAAGTCATAGCGCCGATTGCAGAACTCGCAGTTCACTTCCACGTTGCCGCGCTCTTCCAGGATGGACTGCACTTCTTCCCGGCCCAGCAGGCGCAGCATGTTGACCACGCGGTCGCGCGAGCAGGAGCAGCGGAAGCTCACCACGCGCGCTTCGAACACGCGGATGTCCTCCTCGTGGTAGAGCCGCCGGATGATCTGGCGTGCGGGCAGCTTGAGCAACTCCTCGGCAGTGACGGTCTCGCTGAGCTTCACCGCTCGGTTCCATGCATCGGGGTCGGTGCCGGCGGCGCCAGGCACACGCTGCACCAGCATGCCGGCCGCCTGCCGCGTATCCGCCGCCAGCCACAGCCGCGTCTCCAGTTGCTCGGAAGTCGCCATGTAGTGCTCGAGTACCGCCGCCACGCTGTCGCCCTCCAGGGCCACGATGCCCTGGTAGGTTTGCTTGGCGTCGGCAGGCGCGATGGTGATCACGAAGCGGCCGCTGCCCACCAGCTCGCGAAAGCTGCCCGCGGGCAGCTCACCGTCCCACTTGGCGGTTGCGCGCAGGGTGTGGTCGCTGGTGCACTCGACTACGATCAGCTTCACCGGGCCGCTGCCCTGCACCTGCAGGATCAGCGAGCCGGTGAACTTGAGCGTGGCGGACAGCAGCGCGGCGGCCGCCATCAGCTCACCCATCGCGCTGCGCAGGGATGTAGGATAGTCGTGGCGTTCGAGCACTGCGCGCCAGGTTGCATCCAGGTGTGCGATCTCACCGCGCACCGGAGCGCCTTCGAACAAGAATCTCTGGAGGGAATCGGTCACGCTTTCGTATCCCGCGAAGGTCGTCGGCAAAAGCGTAGCACGCAGCGAATCGAAGCGTGTACGGAGCGACGCAAGACGGGACAGATGGGGGCGGTGGCGGGCGTTTAAAGCCCGACCCGTCACGCCGGTCGGAGCGACCGCTCGCGCAGCACCCGCCGCTGGACCTTGCCGGTGGTGGTCATGGGCAGGGCATCCAGGAACTCGATCTCGCGCGGGTATTGGTAGGACGCCAGGCGCAGCCGCACGTGCTCCTGGATCTGCTCCTTGAGCGCCTCCGAGGGCGCGATGCCCGGGGTGAGCACGACGCAAGCCCTGATCACCTCGCCACGCTCGGGGTCGGGCACGCCGATGACCGCGGCATTGGCCACGGCCGCATGCTTCAGCAGGCAATTCTCGATCTCCGCCGGGCCGATGCGGTAACCCGCGCTCTTGATCATGTCGTCGGTGCGCCCCTTGTACCAGAAGTAGCCGTCGCCATCGCGGCTCGCGAGGTCCCCGGTGCGGCCCCAGCCCGCGCTGAACTTGGCGCTGGTCGCCTCTTCGTTGTGCCAGTATTCGAGGAATACCGCTGGATCTCCCGCACGCCACACCGCGATCTCGCCCACCTCGCCGTCGGCTACTTCGTTGCCGCTCTCATCCAGCAGCGAGATCCGATGGCCCGGATAGGCACGGCCCATGGCGCCCGGCCGTGGCGGGAACAGTGCGCCGCAGCCGCCGATCACGTAGTTCATCTCGGTCTGGCCGAAGATCTCGTTGATGGTCACCCCGAGGGTGGATCTGGCCCACTCCATGACCGCAGGGCCGACTGCCTCGCCGCCGCTCATCAGGCTGCGCAGATCGACGTCGAAGCGATCTAGAGCGTCGGGCACTTCCTTCATCATCATCTTGAGCGCCGTGGGGAACAGGAAGGCGTTGCGCACGCTGTACTTCTCCATCAGCCGGAACGCGCGCTCCGGCTCGAAGCGGCCGCGGAAGGCAAGAATGGGAAGCCCGAAGTGCCAGGTGGGAAGCAGAGCGTCGAACAAGCCGCCGGTCCATGCCCAATCGGCCGGCGACCAGAACATGTCACCCGGCTGCGGGAAGAAGTCATGCGAGCAGACGAACCCGGGCAGATTGCCCAGCAACGCCCGGTGTGGGATGAGCCCGCCTTTGGGCGATCCGGTGGTGCCGCTGGTGTAGATGATCATCGCAGGGTCGTCCGCCGCGGTGTCGAGCGCCTGGAAGCGGTGGCTGGCAGCGGCGAGCAGGCGCTCCCACTCCAACACGCCGGCTTCCCGGGCGCCTGCGACTCCGATAACGTGGGTCAGTTCGGGCAGTCCGGGCCGCAGGGGCCAAAGCTTGGGCAGGGTCTCCGAGTCGACGATGGCCACGCAGGCACCCGCGTCGCGCAACCGGTAATCGAGCGCGTCGGGGCCGAACAGGTGCGACAGCGGCAACGCGATCGCGCCCATCTGGTATATCGCCATGTGGGCGATGGCGGTCTCGGGCCGCTGCGGCAGGAGGATCGCGATGCGCTGACCGGGCTGCACGCCGAGGGCCTGCAGGGCGTTGGACAAGCGGTTGGCAGCCTGCTGGATGTCCCAGAAGGAAAACGCCGCCGTAGCTCCGCCCTCGTCCTCGAAGTAAAGCGCGAAACGCTCACGCGCCAGCGCGTGGCGGCCGCAGCAGTCTCGCGCGAGGTTGAAGCGGGCCGGCACTTGCCAGCGGAAACCGGCACTCAACGCCGCGAAGTCGCGTGCAAGCCCCATGGTCTCCAGCGTGAACAGGTCCATGGATCGTCAGCTTCGGCGCGGGTGCTTCCTCTGGTAGAGCCGGTACAGTTCCTTGTCGTCACCGGGCCGCGCCCCGTACCAGATCGGCTCCCAGCTCTCGTCGGGGGTATAGATGCCGAAGCGTGACCCTTGCACCAGCAGCATGTCGCAGTGGCGCTTGCGCGTCGGTTCGGTCTCCCGGTACGTGACGATGCGGGCGAAATACTCCAGCATCGCGCGCTGCGGCTCGCCCAGGTTGTAGCTCGACACGCAGCGGTATTGCGCGGGCATCGCCGCGCGGATGGAGAGCATCATGCCGCGATACGTGTTGGCACTGTCTATCCAGGGGACGAAGAACACCGCAGCCAAGGCCCACAGCAGCGCCACCGAACCGGACCAGGCGACCAGTGGACGCTGCGGACCGCTCGGCAGGCGCGGGATGAGCAAGACCCAGCCGACGGTGACGGCCATGCCCAGCGCGAGCTTGAGCAGCTGCCTACCCGGCTCGTAAGCCGGCCGCAAGCGCAGCAGGTGCGCGTGCAGGCGCACCGGGAAATCGAGATCCAACGCCATCCAGTAGAACCAGCCGACCAGCGCAAAGAAGCAGAACACCATGAGCGAGAACCACCACAGCGAGTTGGCGGCGCCACGCCGCAGCAAGGGCAAGCCGGGGACGACGAGCAGGGCCAGACTCGGCAACATCGGCAAGGCGTAGAGCTCGCGTGCATCGTGCGATAGGGACAGCACGACGAAACTCACCAGGAAAACCGTCAGCGGCAGGTGCAGTCCGGCGTTGACGCGGATCTCCCGGCGCCGGACCCACAGGCCCCAGAGCGCGACCAGCCAGACCGGGAAGGCGAACCAGGGCAGGACGCCGAGGTAGTAGCCGGGTTTGCCGGGCGGGCCGAGGTTGCTGCCGCCGAGATAGCGGCCGAAGTTATTGACCCAGAACCACTCGCGGAACAACTCGGGCGAGCGCAGGTAGAGGGCCACCGGCCAGATCGTGAGCCATGGTAGCGCGGCCAGCAGGGCGACGGCCAGGGTCAGCAGGTAGCGACGCGTGCGCCACTGGGGGAACAGGGCCGGTAGCACCAGGCAGGCCAGGCCGAGAACGCCGGGCGCGAGCAGTCCTTTGGACATGAACCCGACGCCCACGCCGAGCCCCAGCCAAAATCCGCCCAGCGCAGGTCTGCGCAGCGCAAGGGCCAGCCCGTAAAGCGCGGCGACGAAGCCGGTCAGCAGCGCGATATCGGTGATCATGAAATGCCCGCGCTCCAGCAAGCCGACGCAGCCGAGCAGCGCCAGCACGCTGATCCAGCCGCTCGATCCCGTGTCCGCGTTCTTCCTGCCGTACAGCTCCTTCCCCGTGAGCCCGATGAACAGGAACGCGAAGCCCAGGTAGAACGCGGTGGCCAGGCGCGCGGCGTCGTGTACAGGCAACAGCCAGCCGAAGGCACGCGCGAAGAGCGCCGCCGTGAGGTAGAACAGCGGCGGCTTCTCCATGAAGGGCTCTTGCGCCAGGGTCGGGATGACCCAGTCGCCGCCGTGCAGGATGTGGTAGACCAGCCCGAAGCTGTACGCTTCGTCGGGTTTCCAGGGATCCCGCCCGATCAGGCCGGGGAGCATCCAGGCGATGCACAGCAGGCAGGTGAAGGCCAGTGGGTAGCGATTGACGAGATCGGTCGCGGACTGGCCTGTGTCTGTCGCGGAGGGCATTTCCTGCGATCGGTGATTGTTGTTTTCGGTGCGGGACAAGTGTAACGGGGTGCCTGGTGCGGCGAAAGGCAAAAAAAACCGCCGAAGCTGCTTTCCGTGCCGATGCCCGAGGCTGGCCTCAGGTTTGACGGCGCCACCAGCTCGCCATTCCCGTGCCCTATTCCTGCCACCTTGCCGTTCCATAGTGGGACATCCATACACCCGGCAAGCAATGGCGTCGCGATTGGCGAGGCGCTCATCAGGCCCCAGAACAAATGACTACGTCCCCGAAACCCGCTTTCTCCGGCACGCTCACGGTAGTCCTGGGCATTGGCGCAGTTCAAGGCTGCTGGCTCTACTGGCTGCACTGGAGCACGCGAATAAACGATTGGCCGGCCGGTTCTCCCACCTGGTTCCTACCGCTGCTTGCGCTCGGGATCTTCATCCCGACTGGCATCCAGCTTGTGCTGCTCGACCGTTTTCGTGGCCGCATCGCATGGGTGGTGCTCGCGTTGCTCACAGGGCTCATCGCCGCGCTCTCGGCGTACCAGGGCTGGATCGCGTCGCCGGGATTGTCCGATGGATCATTTTTCCGGTTCCCATTCTGGGCCGCCATGACGGCGATCGCGTTCATCTCGTTGCCCTTCCTGCAGACGCGCCTGGCCACGAACACGTGGACACACTACGCAAGCCTGTTTCGGTATTCCTGGCAGAACGCGCTCTTCCTGATGGAAGCCGCGCTTTTCACCGGCGTGTTCTGGCTGCTGCTCTTGCTTTGGGAACAGCTCTTTGCGCTGATCGGCATCCGCTTTTTTCGCGACTTGTTCTACGACCCCTTGTTCTCGTATCCGGTCACTGCGATCGTCTTCAGCGGCGCGCTGAAGCTGGTGGCAGCACGCGAGAACATCACGTTGCTCTTGCGCCGCCACGCACTTGGACTTCTCCTATGGCTGCTGCCGCTGGTGGCATTTATCGCCGCGCTGTTCCTGGCTGCGCTTCCATTCCGAGGGCTGTCTTCTATCGGGAAAGCAGGCGTTTCCACCGCGATGATGCTGTGGACGATCACCTTCCTGATCCAGTTCTACAACGCGGCCTATCAGGACGGCGAAAGCCCGCCACCCTATCCGCGAGCGCTGCGCACGATCTTGCGAATTGCAGTAGTCACGCTCATTGCGCTAGGAGTGCTCAGCTTCTACGGCCTCAGCCTGCGCGTCTCGCAACACGGTTGGTCGGTCAGCCGAGTGTGGGCCGCCGCAGCGAGTGCTCTCGGCCTCCTCTATGGCCTGGGCTACGCGGCGGCCGCGTGGCGCAGCGAGCCATGGATGGGAGCAATGGGGAAGGTCAACACATACATGGCGCTTGCATGCCTTGGTCTCTTGCTGCTGCTGCTCAGTCCAATGCTGAGCCCGCACAAAATTACGGTGGACAGCCAGGTCGCCCGGCTGCTCGACGGGCGCACCAAGGCTCGCGAGTTCGACTACAACTATCTTCGCTTTTCACTGGGGAATCCCGGTCTCGACGCGTTGGCCGCGCTGGCGAAGAACGAGACGCATCCCGACAAGGAAACCATACGTGGACTCGCCCAGACGGCGTTGGCGAAACGCTATGCCGGGGACCGTGTCGATGTCGGTGTCGAGGCAATCGAACGCAAGCTGGTCGTAATCCCCGCCGGAACAGCGATCGATGCGAGCTTTGTCGCATTCCTCAAGGCAAATCAGCAGAACCCAGGCATCGTTCCGATGTGCGCCCACTATCTCGATCAAGAAGCGTGCCGCGTTTTTTCGATCGATCTGAACCGGGACGGCATTCCGGAGATTCTGGCGGGAAGCGGCTGGGAGACCGGCGCATTCAGCAAGAGGGACGGCACCTGGAAACGCATTGGAGGGTTCAACCTGTCAGGCGCAGAGATCGAGCGGGCGTATGTGCAAGGAAAGATCAAGGCGGTCGCTTCGAAGTGGCAAGACTTGGAAATCGACGGCAAGCGCTATCGCATTACGCCGTTGAACGACTAGCAAGACCGCAATACCCAATTGGATGGTGAGCCGTGATTTCTCGGACGCGCGCGACGCGTTGTCGGCGAAGGCGAAAAAAAAGCAGCCGAAGCTGCTTTTCTTGCCGATTCCGGAGGCTTGCCTCAGGTCGGAGTCGACTTGCCGGCGGCGGCCTTCGCCTCTCCCTTCGGGGCTGCAGCGGTCTTGCTGTAGCGTTGGCGGAACTTCTCGACGCGGCCGGCGGTGTCCATGACCTTCTGCTTCCCGGTGTAGAACGGGTGGCATGCTGCGCACACTTCGACGTGCAACTCCCGTCCCAGCACGGATTTGGTCTGGAATTTGTTCCCGCAGCTGCAGACGACGGTGATTTCCTTGTAGTCGGGGTGGATTCCGGCTTTCATGGCTGCTCCTTACTCTATATTTGGGGCGATTTCCGACCGCCCACGCGCGAAGGCGCGCACTATACGCCGACGGGGCGTCAGGTGCAAGGTTGGGGCCGCGGGCACTGGCGCAAGGGGTGTGGCGCTAGCCACGCCGCATCGAATCGAAGAACTCGGCGTTGCTCTTGGTGGCCTTGATCTTGTCCAGCAGGAATTCCATCGCTTCGAGATCGTCCATCGGATACAGCAGCTTGCGCAGAATCCACACCTTTTGCAGGATATCCGGCTTGAGCAGCAGCTCCTCGCGGCGGGTGCCGGACCGGTTCACGTTGATGGCCGGGTAGATGCGCTTCTCGGCCATGCGGCGGTCGAGGTGGATTTCCATGTTGCCGGTGCCCTTGAATTCTTCATAGATCACATCGTCCATGCGCGAGCCGGTGTCAACCAGCGCGGTGGCGACGATCGTCAGTGAGCCGCCTTCCTCGACGTTACGCGCGGCGCCGAAGAAACGTTTCGGGCGCTGCAGAGCGTTCGAGTCGACGCCGCCCGAGAGCACCTT
>JBGPMS010000040.1:0-23332 GCA_041487115.1 Gammaproteobacteria bacterium | reverse complement strand
GGCCCAGCCGATCAGAGCACCGAGTAGCGCGCCCTCGAGACCTTTGATAGCGCCGCCGATCACCAGCCCAAGCAACAGCCCGACGATCCACATGTCATTCTCCCGCTAGATTGGGTCGGCTATTCGACGCAACCGACATGCCCGTCTTCCCTTGGGAAGACGGGTCGCCGCCAGCCCTGCAGCGGGCTCCCGACCGGGCGCCCCGACCCGCAATCCAGAGCGCGCGTGACGATCTTTCACCTTTGCCGTACCGGAGTGCCGCGCAGTGGCGGTCGCCTTCCCGCGACGGCTCGCCACCCCGCTGCTCAGGGTCCAGGACCGGCCCGCCAAAGCCGGCCCGCCAGCTAAGAGGTTTTCTCGAAAAATCGGCTAAGTCCGCAAGCGCAAAGCAGTCTCCGGCCACTTCTCGGCATGGGCATACTCCTTGCCTTTGCCAGTGTCAACAAAGTATTGATTGGCCGATGGCCACTTTAGAAGCGTGCTCGGAGATTCTCGATGCCCCTGCTCATCGCACTGACCGCCTTCATTCAGGCGTTCTTTCTGTTCCACGTGCTCCGCACCGCGCGGCCGCACTGGTGGATGCTGCTGATCCTGTTCGCGCCGGTCGTCGGCTGCGTAATCTATTATCTAGTCGAGCTCTTTCCCGGGTCCCGCGAGCATCGCAACGCGAGACTCGTGGCGAACCATCTGGCCCAGGCGTTCATGCCCAATTCCGAGCTTCAGCGCCGCTTGACGGAAGTCGGGCGCTGCCCGAGTGTGAACAACAGGATCGCCGCTGCCGAAGGGCTCATGCGCTGCGGCATGTACTATCGCGCCGTCGGCATGTACGAAGGCGCGCTGCAAGGCATCTACTCGTTCGATCCTCAAGTCATGCTGGGCCTTGCCAGAGCGCACGTGAACAACCACACGTTCGATCAAGCGACGGAGGTGCTCGATCGGCTGCACCGGATCGATCCTCGTTTCCGGCCCGAGGATGCGCGCCTGCTCAATGCGCGCGCGCTGGAGGGGCTGGGGCGCCATCACGACGCCCTGCAGGAGTACGAGGAGTTGACGCATGTCTTCGTGGGGCTGGAGGCGAAATGCCGCTACGGCCTGCTGCTCAAGCGCCTCGGCTTCAAGAAGCAGGCCAACAATGTCTTCAACGACGTGCTGGTCTACGCGCGCCGCTTCAACATCCGCATCGACGCGGAGCAGGTGTGGATCGACACCGCGAAGCGCAGCCTGATCGAAGTTCAGGCCTAGCCTGACTTGGCCGGAGGCCATAGGCGAGAGGTCCGTGGACCGGGGGAATCGGGCTGCATGCCCGGCGCCTTCGTATCCCACCTCTCACCTCTGGTTTCCGGCCGCCTGAGCGGCGCCGCGCGCCGCGGGACAAATCCAGAGCCTGGCGGGCGATTGAAGATACCCGTTCGCGCTGAGCGTGTTTCGACTCTGCTGCGCGACGCTCAACACGCACGGTGCTAGAGCCACGGAGTCGAAGCGGCCTGCTAAAGATCTGTCTCGTACCGCTGTTGTACCCCGGCGTCGAACTCGTCGATCGCCGAGGTTGCGAGCCCCCCTGCCGCTGCAATTTCCTCACCGAAGCTGATCCTCATCGGCTCGGCCCACCTATCGGGACTCCAAAGCTCGGCTCGCAGGAAGGCCTTGGCGCAGTGGAAGTAGCACTGCGTGACCCGAACACGCGTAACCAGCAACGCCGGTTTGTCGCGCTCGGTGAACGATTCGCACAGCTCGCGGTCGTCCAGGAGCTCTGCGTTCCCGCTGACCCGCAACGTTTCGCCGGTTCCCGGCAAGAGGAAGATGAGCCCGACCTTAGGATTGTCCAGGATGTTCTGAAGCGAGAACACGAGCTTGTTGCCCTTGCGCTCGGGGATCAGGAGGGTGCGCTCGTCGGCGACGCGGACGAACCCCGGTCCATCGCCCTTGGGAGCCACGGTCGGCTGTCCGTCCGCGCCGGCGGTGGACAGCAGGAACATCGGCGAGCGGGCGATGAACTCGCGGGCTTGTGCATGCAAGCGCCGGTGCAGCTTGAGCCGCACCAGCTCGCTGGGCTCGCCGATGATGGCGCGCAGTTGCTCGATGTGTTCGATAGTCGCCAAGTCTATTGCCCGTCCTTTATGGAGTCCGGAAATCACCCCTCACCCTGCCCTCTCCCGCAAGGGGAGAGGGGGCCGCCCATCGCCTATTGCCTATCGCCCCTACTTGTACACATACAGCTTCACCTTCGCGGGATCCGAGAACAGAAAGTTCAGCCCCTGCGCATAAACCGAAGCCTCCGGTTTATCCAAACGGGCGCCCACGGCGAGCGGGGCTCTCAGCCCCCAGTGTTGAGAAGCGCCGAGCTTGCCCGGCATGACGATCGCGATCAGACCCCTGTCGCCGCCGGCCTGCACCGCGATCACGGGCAGCCCGCCGGTCGCCATCTCCTGCGCCTGGGTGAGCACGGCCTGATCGCTGGCCTTGCCGAGCGCGGTCCAATGCCCGGCCTTGTCGAGCCCGGCTGCGATCTCCGGCGCCAGCAGGCAGCGCTCGTTGTTGCAGAGCTCGCCGAAGCCGAACAGCCGGTCCAGTGCCCGCGCCGCAAAATAGCGGCACGCGAACTCCTCGGTGCGCTGGGCACAGGCGCGGATCTGCTGCTGAAGCCAATCCGCGTTGCGGTCCCAGGTCGTGCCGGCCGCGCCCGCATCGCCGGCCGCGAACAGCACGCCCGCGCATAGAGCCGCGAGGCGTGCGTGCATGTGTGCGCTGCAGCGCTTACTTCATGGTAGGCATCACGAACTCTGCGCCCTTGCGGATTCCGGTGGGCCAGCGGCTGGTGATGGTCTTGAGGTGCGTGTAGAAGCGCACGCCCTCCGGGCCGTGCACGTAGTGGTCGCCGAACAGCGAGCGTTTCCAGCCGCCGAAGCTGTGATAGGCCATGGGAACCGGGATGGGAACGTTGATGCCCACCATGCCGACCTGGATGCGGGTCGCGAAGTCGCGCGCAGCATCGCCGTCGCGCGTGAAGATGGATACACCGTTGCCGTACTCGTGGCCGTGGACCAGTTCGACGGCGGATTCGAAGTCGGGCACGCGCACCACCGACAGCACCGGGCCGAAGATCTCCTCCTTGTAGATCGTCATGCTCGGCTGCACCTGGTCGAACAGGCAGCCGCCGATGAAGAAGCCGTTCTCGTGGCCAGGCACCTTGACGCCACGTCCGTCCACCACCAGCTTGGCCCCTTCCTTTACGCCCGTATCCACGTAGCCGGTGACCTTGTCCAGGTGCTGCCTGGTGACCAGCGGACCCATCTCTGCGGTCTCGTCGGTGCCGGTATTGATCTTCAAGCCGCGCGCACGCTCGGCCAGACGCTGGACCAGCGGGTCGGCGATCGCGCCCACCGCCACGGCGACGGAGATCGCCATGCAGCGCTCTCCGGCCGAGCCGTAAGCCGCTCCGGTGAGCGCATCGACTGCCTGGTCCAGGTCGGCATCGGGCATCACAACCAGATGGTTCTTGGCGCCGCCCAACGCCTGCACGCGTTTGCCGGTCGCGGTGCCGGTCCGGTAGATGTACTCCGCGATAGGGGTGGAGCCGACGAAGCTGACTGCGGCGATGCGTGGATGGTTCAGCAGCGCGTCCACTGCCACCTTGTCGCCGTGCACGACATTGAACACGCCGTCCGGAAGGCCCGCTTCCTTGAACAATTTGGCGAGATGGACGCTGGTCGAGGGATCGCGTTCCGAGGGCTTGAGCACGAACGTGTTGCCGCAGGCGATCGCGATCGGGAACATCCACATCGGGACCATGGCCGGGAAGTTGAACGGCGTGATGCCGGCGCACACCCCCAGCGCCTGGCGTACCGAATAGCTGTCCACGCCGGTCCCCACCTGTTCGCTGTACTCGCCCTTGAGCAGGTGCGGGATGCCGCAGGCGAACTCCACCACTTCCAGGCCGCGGGTGACCTCACCGCGTGCGTCCGACACCACCTTCCCGTGTTCGCTGGAGATCAGCTGCGCCAGCTTGTCGTGATCGCGCTCGATCAGTTCCTTGAGCTTGAAGACCACCCGAGCGCGGCGTAGCGGCGGCGTTGCGGCCCACGCTGGGAACGCGGCCTGAGCGGCGGCCACCGCCTGGCCCACCTCTTCGGTACTGGCGAACGGCACGCGGCCCGCCGCTTCCCCGAGCGCGGGGTCGTAGACGACGCCGTGACGATTGCTCGTGCCGGGCACTTCGCGTCCGTTGATGTAGTGGTGGATGTCCTTCACCTGTAAGCCAGGCCGCTCGACGGGCTTGTTCATCTTTGCTTCCTCCTCCGGGAGTGCTTCAGTTCGCTTGGGCCGAGCAACTCTAACGATGCTCGACCGGGAATTCCGAGTCCAGCGGATAGATCGGCCGGCGCAGTTTCCGGTATTCGAACAGCTTCCAGTCCGATGAGCCCACGCCGAGGCTGTCGCAAAACACCATGCCACTGGCGATGGGCAGGAACACCGGGCGGAAATACATCCGCGACTTCAGCAGCAGGAAGCGCTTGCGGGTCGGATCGATGCCCACGCTGGTGAACACGCCGCGGTCCCAGGGTTCCTGGTTGCGTTCGGTGACCACGATCTCGGCCGTCCCGGTATCCAGCACGGCAGTGCGCCCCATGTAGCAGCGCATGCCCTGGAACTGCGGCCCAATAATGGTGTATTCGCCGTCGGTGATGGCGCGGACTACGCCGGTGAGCTCCAGCGGTTCACCCTTTACTTTGATGGCGGGCATGTCCATTTTTCCGCCCAGCTTCAGAGTGACCTTCGCGCCCACACCTGCCTCTATCATTCTGCCGGCGGCTTCAGGATCGCGCACTGGACCGACGGCAATACCGGTGAGACCCTGGCGCAGCGCTTCCTTCAGCACGTACATGGTGTCCTGCGTGGCTCCCGAGGCGCAGTTGTCCGCGTGGTCCAGCAGCAGGATGGGCCCGCCGCTGCCCTCGCTCATATGCTTGGCCCGCGCGATCGCCTGTTGCAGCGGTTCGCCACGGTAGATGAAATCGTCCTTGTGACGCCAGGCGATATCGAGGATCGCCTGGCAGCTCTCTTCGGCTTTGCGTTGGTTGCCGTCGGCCACCGTGATGACACTCAAACCGGCGTCATGGATGTCGGCCATCTGGAAGCCGCCGAAGATCGTCGCAGCGAGCAGGCCGCTCCGCTCCGCGGCCCGCGCCGCATCGACGCAATCCTTCATTGGACTCTCGTCCGTGTTCTGCCGCAGCGTCTGCGCCAGCAAAGGAACGTTGCCCCAGGCCATGACCGGCGTCACTTCGCCTTTCAAGTAGCGCAATACGATAGTCCCGGCAAGCTTGCCGGCCTCGTAGCCGTCCACGTGCGGGTAAGTCTTGTAACCGGCGATGGCGTCGCAGTTGAGCACCATCTGGCTGGTGACGTTGGCGTGCAGATCCAGGGACACTGCGATCGGCGTGCGCGGCGCGATGGCTCGGATCTTCTGCAGCAGGGTGCCCTCGCCGTCGTCGGTCCGATCGCCTACCACCATGGCGCCGTGCAGGTCGAGGAAGATCGCGTCGCAGCCCTTGCTCACCGCCTCGCCGATCACGTCGCAGAAGCGGTCGTAGGCCTTGGCGTCGACCGGTCCGCTCGGGTTGGCCCAAGCCGCCAGCGGCGTGACGATCTCCGCGCCGGCCGCCTCGGCCAGATCGAGGAAGGCGGCCATCGGCACGCGCGTGCCCTTTGTCGCCGCATACGCGGCCTCGCCCAGATAAGGGCCGTCCTTGCCGAACGCCTCCCACGGTGTGGGCACCGGCGAGAAGGTGTTCGTCTCGTGCTGCATCTGGGCGATGACGAATTTCACTGCTGCATCCCTCGCCCCTCAGATCAAGGCAGCGTCTTGAGCACGTCGCGCACCGTCTCGAACAGCTGGTCGATCTGCTTCTTCTCGATGATCAGCGGAGGCGACATCGCGATGGTGTCGCCGGTGGTGCGGATCAGCACGCTCTTCTCGTAGGCGCGCAGGAAAGCGTCGAAGCCACGCGTACCAGGCTTGCCGGTTATCGGCTCCAGCTCGATGCCCACCACCAGCCCGATGTTGCGGATATCGATGACGTGCGGCAGGCCCTTGAGCGAATGGGCGGCGTCTTCCCAGTAGGGCGCCAACTCGGCCGCCCGCTGGAACAGGCCCTCGGCCTTGAACAGGTCGAGCGTCGCGACGGCTGCGGCCGCGGCTAGCGGGTGGCCCGAGTAGGTGTAGCCGTGATACAGCTCGATGGCGTTCTCCGGCCCCTGCATGAAGGCCTCGTAGAGCTCCTTCTTCACGATCACCGCGCCCATCGGCACTGCCGCGTTGGTCAGCGCCTTGGCGCAGGTCATGAGGTCCGGCGTGACGCCGAAGGTCTGTGCGGCGAAGGCGCCGCCGGTGCGTCCGAATCCGGTGATCACCTCGTCGAAGATCAATAGAATTCCGTGCTTGTCGCAGATCTGGCGCAGCTTCTGGAGATAGCCCTTGGGCGGAAGCAGGACCCCGGTCGAGCCGGCCACCGGCTCGACGATGACCGCGGCGATATTGGATGCGTCGTGCAGCGCGACCAGGCGCTCGAGGTCGTCGGCCAGGTGCGCGCCCCACTCCGGCTGTCCGCGGGAATAGGCGTTCTTCTCCAGATTGTGAGTGTGCGTGATGTGATCGACCGCGGGCAGAAGCTGCCCGTTGAACATCTTGCGGTTGCCCACCATGCCGCCGACCGAGATGCCGCCGAAGCCGACGCCGTGGTAGCCGCGCTCGCGACCGATCAGCACCCGGCGCGTACCTTCACCCCGAACGCGGTGGTAGGCGATGGCGATCTTGAGCGCGGTGTCCACCGCCTCGGACCCGGAGTTGACGAAGAACACGTGGTCCATACCCTTGGGCGTGATCTGCACCAGGCGATCTGCCGCCAGGAACGGCCCTGGGCTGTGCATCTGGAAGCCGGTCGCGTAGTCCATGCTCTCGGCCTGCTTCTTGATCGCATCCACGATCGGCTGCCGGCAATGGCCGGCATTGACCGCCCACAGGCCTGCGATCCCGTCGAGGATCTGGCGTCCGTCGTGGGCGGTGTAGTGCATGTCCTTGGCGGCCACCAGCAGGCGGGGCGAGGCCTTGAACTGGCGGTTGGCGGTGAAGGGCAGCCAGAGTGGCTCGAGATTCAACTGGGCGAGAAGTTCCTGTTCGCGGGTACCCATAAGTCCTCCAGGCGGTGTGCAGTGCGTCCACCGGTTCGAGAGCTGCGGTCCGCTCCGCCGATGATCGTTGGCGATGCGGGAGAATTGACTTTGCGAATTATAGACCTGCGGCGGCGCCCGAGCCACCGCAGCGGTGTGCAGTGCCCGCCGCTTGCACCGGCGGCGCGCGGTTGCCGGTCCCAGGCGATTCCCGTATTCTTCCAGGCGTATTCATTGCCCCGGTCATCTCGTCGCGGTGAATTTCTCGACCCCGGTGCAGCGCTTCCCCTCCACCCGTCGGAGTCCGTCCCAAGTGGATCTCAATTACACCCCCGAAGAAGAGGCCTTCCGCGCGGAAGTGCGCGCCTTCGTCCGCGCCAAGCTGCCTCCCGAGATTGGCCGCAAGGTGCTGGAGCACAAGCGGCTGTCCAAGGAAGACCACGTCCGCTGGCAGAAGATCTTGTACGAGCAGGGCTGGGTCGCCCCCGGCTGGCCGATGGAGTATGGCGGCACCGGCTGGAACGCGGTGCAGAAGCACATCTTCGAGGACGAGTGCGCCACGGTGGGCGCGCCGCGGGTCATCCCTTTCGGCGTGAACATGGTGGGACCGGTGATCATCGCCTTCGGCAGCTCCGCGCAGAAGCAACGCTATCTGCCGCGCATCCTGTCGAGCGAGGATTGGTGGTGCCAGGGCTACTCGGAGCCCGGCGCGGGATCGGATCTCGCCTCGCTCAAGACACGCGCCGAGCGCGACGGCGAGCACTATATCGTCAATGGCCAGAAGACCTGGAATACGCTCGGCCAGCACGCGGACATGATCTTCTGCCTGGTGCGCACGGCAAGCCAAGGCAAGAAGCAGGAGGGCATCTCGTTTCTGCTGATCGACATGCGCTCGCCCGGCATCACCGTGCGCCCCATCATCACTCTGGAAGGCGAGCATGAGGTCAACGAGGTCTGGTTCGAGAACGTGAAGGTGCCGGCTGAGAATCTGGTAGGCGAGGAAGGGCGCGGCTGGACCTACGCGAAGTTTCTGCTGTCGCACGAGCGCAGCGGCATCGCTGGCGTGTCCCGCTCCAAGCGCGAGCTGGTTTTCTTGAAGCAGATCGCTGCACAGGAGCAGAAGGATGGCCGCCCGCTGATCGAGGACCCGCGTTTCCGCGACAAAGTCGCGCGCCTCGAGATCGACCTCATGGCGTTGGAGATCACCGACCTGCGCGTGGCCTCCGCCGAACGCGAGGGCCGCGCTCCGGGTCCCGAGGCTTCGATATTGAAGATCAAAGGTACCGAGGTTCAGCAGGCATTGACCGAGCTGATGATGGAGGCGGTGGGGCCGTACGCGCTCCCGCACCTGCCCGACTCCTGGGGCGACCACTGGCTGGGTGAGCGTGTAGGGCCGGAGTACGCGGGACCGCTGGCCGCGCAATACTTCAACTTCCGCAAGGTGAGCATCTATGGCGGGTCAAACGAGATCCAGCGCAACATCATCGCGCAGGCGATACTCGGGCTCTGAAGGCGCAGCAGACATAAGGTCCCTCGCCCTCAGGGAGAGGGTAGGGTGAGGGTGGGGGGCTCGGCGCGACTATGCAACCCCATCCCTCGCAGTCGGATCAGTAAGAGGCGGACATGGACTTCAACTACACCGAAGAGCAGCAGCTCCTGAAGGACTCGGTCGGAAAGTTCCTCGAGAAGAACTACAGCTTCCCGACCCGCCGGGAGATCGTCGAGACCCGGCAGGGCTTGAGCCCGGCGGTATGGGAGGGCTTTGCCTCATTGGGGCTGCTGGGGCTACCCATCCCGCCCGAGCATGAAGGCTTCGGCGGTGGCGCCGTCGACACGATGATCGTCATGGAGGCCTTCGGCAAGCACCTCGTCGTCGAACCCTACCTGTCCACCGTCATCCTTGGCGCCAGCACCATCGTATTGGGCGGGACAGACGCCCAGCGCCGTATCCTGCTGCCGAACATCGTAAACGGCTCGCTCAAGCTCGCCTTCGCCCACGGCGAGCCGGCGTCGCGCTATTCGCTCAGCCACGTGGAAACGACAGCGCGGCTTGAGGGTGGATTCTGGGTCATCAACGGACGCAAGTCGGTGGTCCTGCACGGCGCCGTTGCGGACCTGCTGATCGTCCCGGCGCGAACCAGCGGCGATGCCGACGATCCGCACGGCATCTCGCTGTTTTTCGTCAATCCAGGAGAGGACGGCGTGGCGGGGCGGGACTACCCGACCTACGACGGGTTGCGCGCGGGGGAATTGCAGCTCACCAACGTGCATGTGAATTCCGACTCGCTGATCGGCGTGCTGGATCAGGCCTATCCGCTGATCGAGCTGGTGGTCGATCGCGGCATCGCCGCCTTGTGTGCAGAAGCGGTGGGCTGCATGGGCGCGCTGAACCAGGCTACCCTGGAGTACCTGAAGACGCGCCAGCAGTTCGGGGTCCCGATCGGCAGGTTCCAGGCCTTGCAGCACCGCATGGTGGACATGCTGATCCAGTACGAGCAAGCGAGGTCCATGGCCTGCCTGGCAGCCGTGAGGGTGGATGCCCCCGACGCGGCCGAGCGCCGCCGCGCAGTGTCGGCAGCCAAGGAGCTCATCGGGCGCGCAGGCCGGTTCATCGGCCAGCAGGCAATTCAGCTGCACGGCGGCATGGGCATGACCGACGAGTTGAACGTCGGTCACTACTTCAAGCGCCTGACCGCGATCGACACGACGTTCGGCGACAGCGACCATCACCTGTCGCGCTTCGCTCAGGCTCCAGCGACCAAGGCGGAGGCCATCCCGCTTCCCGCCAAGTCGCGGTGGAGGCATCTGGTGTGAGGGCGCAGCCAACGGGTTTGATCAGAGAGCAAGCGTGGTCACGGAGAGGGGCGGATGATGACTTTCGCGAGCACCGAAGCAATGTTGTTCTCAGTCCTGGCCTTCGCGGCGGCCAAGCACCGTGATCAGCGGCGCAAGGACGCTGAGGCGTCGCCCTACATCAATCACCCAATCGCGCTGGCACGCATCCTGACCGTCGAGGGTGGCGTGACGGACCCAGCAACCCTTGGGGCCGCGATCCTTCACGACACTATCGAGGATACTCTGACCACGGCTGATGAACTGCGCGAGCTGTTCGGGGAAGAAGTAACGGCCGTGGTGCTGGAGGTAACCGACGACAAAGACCTGCTCAAAGCCGACCGCAAACGGCTACAAGTCGACCACGCGCCGCACCTATCGAACCGCGCCAAGCTCGTGAAGCTGGCGGATAAGATCTCCAACATCCGCGACGTGGCGTCGAACCCTCCCACTGATTGGTCGATGACCAGGCGCCAAGAATATTTCGAATGGGCGAAGCAAGTCGTGGACGGCCTGCGTGGGGTTCATCCGAGGCTAGAGGCGGTGTTCGATGAGGCGTACCGGGCCTCGCCGACGGTTGGCAAACCCTTAACACCGTAAGCATTGGTATCGTTCTAAGCCTGCGATCACCATGCCCGAAGCAAACCGATGAGGCTATGGACTGCACGCAAGCATTTAGCAGCAGCTGCATAGTCCGGAGATTCTTGGTGCGCTGATAGATCAGGGAGGCCCTTGTTCGCCGCATCGAGTGCGGCTGCTCGGCCATTCTTGTCCTTATCGCCATGCCTCTGGCCCCGCGCACGGTTGGTTCCCCGCAACGTCATCTAGGGATTTCGAACCCCTTACGATGTACGTGGACAAGATGTTGTCCGGCATCAAAGCGGTGCAGACGCTCTCGCGGCTAAACCGCGCGCGTCCCGAGAAGTACGACGTATTTGTGCTCGACTTCATGAACGACGCCGAGACGATCGAGATGGCGTTCGCCGACTACTACCGTACGACGATTCTCAGCGAGGAGACGGACCCGAACAAGCTGCACGACCTGAAGGCCTCCCTGGACCACTATCAGGTCTATGCCCCGGAGCAGGTCGAGCGGTTCGTCGAGCTTTACCCGGGTGGCGCGGATCGCGATAAGCTCGATCCAATCCTGGACGCCTGCGTCGCGACCTACAAGGAGGACCTGGACGAGGACGGCCGGGTGGACTTCAAAGACAAGGCCAAGGCCTTCACCCGCACCTACGGCTTCCTGGCCTCGATCCTGCCGTACAGCAAGGCCGAGTGGGAGAAGCTCTCGATCTTCCTGAACTTCATCGTACCCAAGCTGCCGGCGCCGAAGGAGGAGGACCTCTCGAGGGGCATTCTCGAAGGATTGACATGGACAGCTACCGGGTCGAGAAGCAGGCAGCGATGAAGATCCAGTTGCCGGATGCCGACGCGGAGATCGCGCCGGTGCCGACCAGCGGAGAACCCGGAGGCTGAGCTTCTCAAGCTCAGTCAGGACGTCGCGCGCCACAGCCCACATCGCGGTTAGCGTGTTCGGTGCCTTGCGACTAGACGCGTCCAAAAGATGAAGCCGGATAGCTTCAAACGTGCGTCGTCCACTCTGTGCGGCAAGGAAACGCAGGCCAGCGAGGATCTGATCGATGGAGGGCTAGTTTCGAAGATAATCCTAAATATAGTATGGATTTTATTACTATTTGGATAGAAATAACATAATCCGAAGAGTAGTTAGTATTTGTTGACCTAGACCTCAAACATTACTAAAATACTAAAAACTCTTAGGAATTTATTCATGCGTATCCGTATCGCTAGTCCGCAAGAGGTGGGTCGGCTGATTCGGGCGGCTCGAAAGACTGCAGGAGTTCGCCAAGACGATACTGCCGGCGCTGTCGGCGTATCCGATGTATCCCTAGGACACCTCGAGAAAGGTGCGCCTGGCGCACGGCTCGACAACGTTCTCCACGTTCTCCGCGAGCTTGGCATTGAGCTCTACGCGGATGTTAGCGACAGCGTCGCAACAAAATACGACGAGCTCTTGCGTGGAAAACCCACACGCCCACGCTCCCGAAAACTCCCGTCTAGGGAACAGACGTGAGCAGCCGCACGCTCCAAGCTTGGATCAACGAGCGCAAGGTTGGCGAACTTCGAGACGAAAACGGCATCTGGTCGTTCGTCTACACGCCTCAATGGGTGAATGCGGATGATGGTTACGCGCTCTCTCCCGCCTTGCCAAGGCAGCCCGACCCCATTGTCGACTCGAGCTCGACGCGACCGGTTCAATGGTATTTCGATAATCTCCTACCGGAGGAAGGCGCACGCACACTACTGGCAAAGGACGCGAAGGTGGATGTCGCCGATGCGTTTGGACTACTTGCATATTATGGCGCCGAGTCCGCCGGCTCATTGATACTCACCGTCGGTGACTCGGAACCCAACGTTTCCGGCGAGAGACAACTTACTGCCCCTGAGCTCCAAGCTCGTATCCAAAAGCTGCCGAAGATCTCGCTGACCTCGGGGGCCGCCAAGCGCATGTCGTTAGCCGGCGCGCAACACAAGCTCGCTGTCATCTATCGTGATGGCGCTATCTTCGAGCCAATTGGCAGAACACCGTCCACACACATCCTGAAGCCGAACCACCCGGACGGCGACTACCCGCACAGCGTGGTTAACGAATATTTCGTAATGAGATTAGCGGGCGCGTTGAAGCTCGACATCCCGAATGTACATCGACGCTATGTTCCCGCGCCGATCTATCTCATAGAGCGCTTCGACCGACGCCAGAATGGAAAGGTCATTGAGCGAATACACGTAGTTGACGCCTGTCAGGCGCTGAATCTCGACCGGCAATTCAAATACGCCGAAGGAAGTGTAGAAAGACTGCGAGAGTTAGCCGAGCGCTGCACCGTGCCGGTCGCGGCAAGATTGAAGCTTTATTCTTGGCTCGTTTTCAACCTGCTCGTCGGTAACAGCGATGCGCATCTTAAGAACCTCTCTTTTCTTGTAACCGAGAGAGGAATCCAGCCCGCACCCTGCTACGACCTGATCGCAGTGGGCGTTTACGACACGATTGCCCTTAGCAAAGGAAATTGGCCAGCCACACCACTCGCTTGGCCCTTGTGCGGACAAACGACTTTTGGCGGACTCACACGCGCAACGGTTTTAGAGGCAGCAGCTGCACTGGGGATCGGCAATGAAACGGCCAATCGTCTGCTCAATGCCCAACTCGGCCGAATCGAGACACTTGCGCGCGACCTTCTCTCTAACCTTGAGGCCGAGAACACGGGTCTTGTTGCTGAACGTGCAGAGCTGGCCGCGACGCTTGGCGGCGAAACGCGCTGCCTACGAACGCTGATCGAAGTTGTCATTCGAGAGATGGTTGCCAAGCTCAAACAGTGATCCACCCAGTAAACCGACAGTCGCGGGAATCCTTGGCGTGCTGCCCTACCCACGGTATTTACCTGGCCTTCGAGACCTTCAAACTCGGCCGTGCCGACCTCGGACGGCACTCGCCCCTACGAGCACTTGCCGTTCCAGTCGCGCAGGCGATACCGCGCCACGGCTCCAGGCGGCCCGCGGCGTCCAACAACTCCTCCCACAGCGACCAATGCTTTCTCAACGTCAGGGTTGACGTTCTACAGCGCCGGATTGCCCAGGCTCTGCCGATCCCGGCGGGGTTTGACATTCGTAAGAGAAAGGTTGGCGGCGCGTGAGCGCCTGGGTAGAGTCTGCGCTGACGCGCCGGGACCTCAAGTGCCGCCGAATCGAGAGCGCACGCAATCCGAGTTCCGGAGAGCCTATGGAGACCGCTGCTAGTAAGCCGCAACTCGCATGTCGACGGCCCTATCCCGTCGCACTGAACCCACAAGTGTCGTAGTCAGTGGGGGCGGCATCTACGGTAGTGGGACGACGGCTACACCGGCTGCTGCGCTACGGAACAACGTCAAAACCGGCAGCTTGATCCCAGTGGAACTTCTGGCCGAGGTGGACCGCAAGATCGACGACGGACAACCGTACACCGGATCATTCCAGTTCTCGGTCTATGCCCCCCCGGATTCACCCCGCCCGATGCCGCGGCGTGTACGAGCTCGGGTGCCTGGTACATCAACGGAGGCAATACAAACTGCGGGGGTGCGAGCCTCATCTAGAACGGCGGTTGCGGTGCTACTCCGGCAGGATTCGCTGTTCGCCCGATGCTCACGAAGCCAGATTGATGACCTTGAGCGCCTGGTCGCAGTTCAGGACAAGCGCGCCGCCGTCCAGCGGCACGGATACGTCCGTATGCTCGGCGATGTAGTGATGGACCTCGGCCCGATATTCGAACGGGATGAGTGCGGCATAGGTGCGCTCCAGACCCGCGGTCATCACGGCTACCTGAATCAAAGCCGGTGCAGTGCCACAAGTTTTCTCGGCCAATTGCGTCAACGCCGACCGCAGCGCCACGCGCGAGACGACAGGCTGATCCACGTAGTTCCCCTTTTGCCAGTTTCCGCGAGATAGAGCAAAGCCCTTCCCAGGCTGAAGACTTTCTCCTTAGCCCGCGCGCGTCAACACCTCTCGCGATTCTTCAAGTTGCTCGACGATCCGGTAGCGTCCGAGATCGAACTCGGCGCTCTGCTCCACCATGCCGAGTGGAGCCAAAGAGTACCTACGATCGTAGACGGACATCAGCAGGCTCCGCGAGTGAGAGAACAGCTGGGGCCGCATCAGCAGCACCGCTTCCCCGGTCTTGAGGGCGGACGAAGGCAGCAGCACGCATAGCTCTCCGTGGGCCGAAATCGAACTTCCTTTCGCACTCAGGGATGCGGCCAGGATGGTCACCGCGGTTCCCCCCTGTGCCAGTATCTGGATGCCGACGTAACCGTTGCCCTTCTCGTCGACGGACACACGGCGGACGATGCCCGCGCTCCAGGCTGCCCCTTCCTCACGCCGGATGCCGATGAGCGTGCCGACTTCGAGCCAAGCGCCGCGAGGGTTCTGCACGAAGGCGCCGAATCCGCTTTCGCTCTCGTTCTCGATGACCCATTCTTCCTCGTTACTGGCGTAGGTGGACTCCAAAAAGAGGCCTCCTACTGCTGCCAGGACTTCCTCGAGCTCATGCACCACCGCAACCCGCTCGGTGTGCCGGCGCCGTCGGTCGCGGCGCTCGGGAAGCGCAGCAGACCAGTAGCGCAGCAGATATGTGAGTGTCGCGTGTACCGCGCCCACGTCAAATTCGTCGCCGATTCCCAGATCGGGCGGCGCTGCTCTGTGCTGGTCCATGAACCGAACGGCCCGCTCGATCTCGGCGGTAGCATCCGCCGGCCCAAAGCAGCGTGTGTCTTGAGTGAGCTTGAGGTTGGTCGAAAAACGCCCCGGCGCGTGCCCGCCGGACAGGTCGACCACGTAGGCGATTCCTGACGAGGGGCGTGGGCTGACACGAAAGCCGTTCGCAACTTTCCCAATGACGTGCTCGGCGATTTCGATCTGGAACGGCGTCAAGCCGTCAGGAGACGACACGGCGAGCATCGTCGCGTGCAGGAATTCCCGCTCGGGGGTGGAGTCGAGCTGAGGGTACACATTGCAATTGGCTTGCGCGAAACCGAGCGACTCCGACAGACGATACAGCCCGCCGATCTCCTGCCACAGGCGCTGCTCGACCGGACCGTAGCGCAGTAGCATCCACTTCAGCTGCGTTGCGCAGGCGCGGAGTGCCCGGCAGGTGATCTGAGGCAACCGCGGCTTTAGGAGTGTCGCCCCTACGGCGCCCACCTGGTACTGGGCTAGACAGAGGCGATAGACATCGGCCAGCTCTCTGCTGTAGGCATAGACCGCAGTCCAGACCCGGTTCTCGTGGAACTTCGTAAGTCGCTGTCGCTGAGCGAGGTGATCGCGGATCAACTTGCGCTGCAGTGGACTGCCCAGCCTGTCGATGAGGTCGATGATCTCGAGTGCCTGCTTAGGCCTCAGGTTCTCTGCGGTCTTCAGATCGTTGAGATAGACGCCGAGCTGATCCAGTGCCGTGACCGGGCTCATTCGCGCCAGGTCGGCTGGCAGGCCGACCTTTGTATCCTTGCTGTCGAGTGGGTGGTTCGACGTGCCGCCTTTGATCCAACTCAACATGTGCTTCCTCCTAACGCCTCGGTGAGCAAGTCACGTGCCATCAGAGGCGAACGGCAGGCGGGTGGGACGGATATGACAACAGCAGGCAGGGCCGCACGATTGAAGTCACGTCCAGCGCCGATCGGATGTGGCAGCGGCGCTCGCGCCTTACCCCGAGAAATAGATCGCGAGGAGCTTCGCACCCGATAAGACGAGCGCCGCTAGCAGAATCAAGTCGCCGGTGTCGGCGATCGAGTATCGGATATCCCTCAGAAGGCGCATCAGAGCGTGGCGAGTATACAAAGCTTCGACCAAGGCTACACGACCCGGTTCGAGTCACCAACCAATGCGAATTTAGTGTTTGAGCAATGTGAAGAATCGGTACGAGAACGCTGACCCGGCAGTGCGAAAGAGGGCGCAGCTCGCGCTTGCTCTGACAGTCCATTGACATTATTCGACGCCGCACCCCGACAGCAGTATTGTTCTTTTGCTCCTCGTGGGCCTCGAATCCCGAGTGTTCGGGTCGGTCCCCGTCTCCTGCAGCGACCTTCGCATCGTCGCGATCGGGCCCCGAGTGAGCACCAATCATAGTCACGCGCCCACCTCGTTCCGCGCTCTCAATTTCCCCTCTCCGCTGCCGCCTGAATGCGCGGCTTCCCGGGTCGCAGCCTCGCGGTGAGCCAGCGCGCGTTGCGCAGTTCCCCGGGAGGGCCGGCGGTCGACCTCGTTTCCGTACACCTCCGTTGTGACGACGTAGATCGATCGTCGTGACCGATGGGGTCAAGGCGCTGGGATCGATACACGATCGCATGCCGGTCATTCTCAGCCCCGAGGGCGTCAGGCTGTGGCTCGACTCCGACGTGACCGATGCGGCACAGCTCAAACCCCTCCTCGCACCGCATGCGCCGCCGGAGCTGGAGGCCTACCGCGTGAGCACACGCGTCAACAATGCGAGGACCGAAGCGCCAGACCTGGTACAGCCGGCGCCTCACTCGTGAGGTAAATAGGGCAGAATCTCGGGGCGCGGTTCGCGGAAACCATCCGCGATCATGGGTATCAATGCGGGTAGCCGCTCGCTTCTCATGTCTTCTATTCCAGATTACCAATTCCCAAACAATAGGTTATCCGAAGTGCCCACATACTACTGGGAGGATTTCACGGTCGGCGACACTGCGCCCATGGGCGAGAAGCTGGTGGACAAGGACGAAATCATCGCCTTCGCCAAAGCGTACGATCCGCAGCCGTTCCACATCGACGAGAAGGCGGGCGAAGAGTCCATCTACGGCGGGCTGATCGCCAGCGGCTGGCACACGGTCGCTATGGTGATGCGCATGATGGTGGACTCCTATCTGCGCGATTCGGCCAGCCTGGGCTCGCCCGGGGTAGACAATGTGCGCTGGCTCAAGCCCGTGCGGCCGGGCGACACCATCCGCGCCACACGCAAAGTGGTGGAGACGCGGGCGTCCAGGAGCCGCCTCGACATGGGTGTGGTGAAGAGCCAGTGGGAGGTGTTCAATCAACACGGCGACCTGGTCATGACCATGGAAGGCTACGGCATGTTCCAGCGGCGCGAACCGGGGAAGCCTGCCTGATGCTGCTGCCGCTGAACCACAAGGTCCACGTGCTGTTCCGGCGCCAGGACCTGGACACCGTCAAGCTGGAAGGCAAGGTGGTCGTCGTGCTCGACGTCCTGTTCGCCACCTCCACCATGATCACTGCACTGGCCCATGGCGCGTCGGCTGTGGTGCCCGCGCTGGACGGGGAGAGCGCCAGGGAGGAGGCTAAGGGCCTGCCGGCCGGGTCCTACGTGCTGTCCGGCGAGCTGCTGGCGGAAACGATAGAGGGTTTTGCCTCGCCTACGCCGCTGGCATTGCTCGAGCATGGCGTGAGCGGGAAGACGCTGATCTATTCCACCACCAACGGCACTGTCGCGCTGAAAGAATCCTCTGCGGCCGATCACGTCTTCGCCGGCGCCTTGCTCAACGCCCATGCGGTGGTGAAGCATATCGCCGAGCACCACCGCGACGGGTCGATCCTGGTCGTCTGCTCCGGGTCGATGGGCAACCCCAATCTGGAGGACATGTACGGCGGCGGCTATTTTGTCGAGCTGATCGCGCGCGAGCTGGGCGAGGGCCGTGATTTCTCCGACGCCGCGATCGCCGCGCGCGCGCTGTTCCGCAGCGAGCCGGCCGAGAGCCTGCTGTTGCGCTGCCGGGTAGGTCAGCTGATGCAGGAACGCGGACTGACGCACGAGGTCAGGTATGCCGCCCAGCTCAGTCCGCTCGACGTGGTGCCGAAGCTTTTCGACGGCGTACTCAAACCCGTGTGAATTCGGGTCCTGGATAGCAGGGCGCTCTTGGCACCTGGGCGGTTCGCAACGTTCTTTTGGCGGAGTGGATAATGAGCGTGACCGACTATCTGCCGAAGGATCTGTTCAAAGGCAAGACGGTATTCGTCACCGGTGGCGGCAGCGGGATCAACCTGGGTATCGGGAAGACCTTCGCCGCGCTGGGAGCCAACATCGCGATCTGCGGCCGCACCAAGGAGAGGCTCGATAGCGCGGCGCGAGAGCTGCGCGCCCTGGGGGCGAAGGTCATAGCCGAGGTTGCGGACGTGCGGCAGTACGACGCACTCCAAGAGGTCCTCGCCAAGTGCCGCGACGAGCTGGGACCGGTCGACGTACTGGTATGCGGGGCAGCCGGCAACTTTCCGATCCCGGCCGAGAAGCTGAGTCCGAACGGCTTCAAATCGGTGGTGGACATCGACCTGCTGGGCTCGTTCAACGGCTGCCGCGGCGCCTTCGACCAGCTCAGCGCGACGCGCGGCTGCATCATCTTCATCTCCGCGGGAATGTCGTTCGTGCCCTATCCCTATCAGGTGCACGTCGGCGCCGCGAAAGCGGGGGTGGATAACATGATGAAGAACTTGGCGCTGGAGTGGGGCAAGTACGGCATCCGCTGCAACAGCATCGTGCCCGGACCGATCGAAGGTACCGAAGGTGTGAAGCGGCTGGGCGGAGAGGCATGGGCAGCCACCCGGCGCAACTCCATACCGCTCGGGCGTTTCGGCACTGTGGACGACATCGCGCAGGCAGTTGCGTTCCTCGCCTCGCCGCTCGCCGCCTATGTGACGGGTACCGTTCTGGTCGTCGACGGCGGCCAGAACCTGGCGGGTTCCGGCGCATTCGCCAGCGCGATCGAGGGGATGCAAGCGCAACAAAAATAGTTGACCGGTGTTAAGGTCCGGGTAACCGCCTACCGTCTCTCGGCCCTTATGCTTAGTCACCACTACGCCGATCTCCCCAACGGAACCCGCTTGCACTATGCGGCTGCGGGCACCGGGCCGCTGATCCTGTTCGTGCACGGGTTCCCCGAATTCTGGTATGAGTGGAAGGACCAGCTCGAGGAATTCTCGCGCGATCACCGGGCTGTCGCGTTGGACATGCGCGGTTACAATCTCTCCTCCAAGCCGGCCGAGGTGAAAGCCTACCGGGCCCGACACTTGGTGGAGGATCTGCGACTGCTGATCGATCAGCTCGGCGGCCGGCCCTGTGTCATGGTGGCGCATGACTGGGGCGGCGCGGTGGCATGGAACTTCGCGGCCCAGCATCCGGATTACTTAACACGGCTGGTCATGATCAATGCGCCCCATCCTGTGACCTTCGCGCGCGAACTGCGCGACAATCCCGCCCAGCGGCAAGCGAGCGCGTACATGAACTTGTTTCGCAGCGAGAAGGCCGAGAGAGTGCTGTCCGAGAACAACTATGCCCGGCTGCAGCGCATGACGCTCGACACCTGGGCAGCCAACGGAGGTGCGGCTACCGATGCCGACCGCCAAGCCTACCTCGCGGCCTGGTCGCAGCCCGGCGCCTTGACGGGCGCGCTCAACTACTACCGTGCCTCGCCTCTGCATCCGCCCGAGTCGGGCGGGGCAAGCGGTGCCGCCGGGCTCGAGCTCGATGCCGCCGCATTCCATGTGCGAGCTCCGACGCTGGTCATCTGGGGCGATCGCGACGAAGCGCTGCTCGAAGGCAACCTGGAGGGGCTCGAGGCGCATGTATCGGAGCTGACGGTGCGCCGCGTGCCTGATGCCTCGCACTGGGTCGTGCACGAGAGGCCGGCGCTGGTCAGCCGGTTGATCCGCGCTGTCCTGCCGGTCGCCGGAGGCTGAAACATGCTGCGCGCGTTCTACTCACGGTTGTCGCCGGGGCTGAAACTTCTCTTCATCGGCGTGATCTTCTGGCTGATGGGCACCATTCCGCTGCTGATCTATCTGCTCCTCGCGCGGATGAGCGGGACGGCGCAAACAGGTCCAGGCGTCGTCGGGGCGTTCGGCTTTGCCGCCAACGTCGCGGCGCTGGTGCTGGTGGTGGCCGGGTTAGTGCGATGGTTGCGAGAGCAGAAGCGGGATCAGCGCAGCGGGGATGCGCCCCCTCGCGAATGAACCAGGTGGATCGCGTGCACGTCAGGACGATCGCATTGCTCTACCTCGTGTCGCAGCTCGGATCGGCGTGGGCGGTGGTCGACTGCAGCAAGCCGAAGACCAAGATCGAATGGATGCTCTGCTCCAACGACAAAGCCGCGCTCGAGGAAGAGCGCATGGCCTTGGAGTTTCGCGCAGCGTTGAATCGCACCGACAAGCGGGAAGCCTTGCTGCAGGAGCAACGCGACTGGAACGTGAACGTGCGCGATCTGTGCAACGAGGTTGCTTGCCTGGTCAAAGCGTACCGCGACCGTGCCAGCGAGTTGCAGACGTATTAGGGGGACTGCAACCCCTCACCCCAACCCTCTCCCCAGCAGACATAAGTCCCTCTCCCCCTGGGAGAGGGCAGGGTGAGGGACTAGCCTGGATAATTCATGAAGACGCCCTCGTTTGCGGATAATCGCGGGCGTGCCGTGTCTGCTTCGCCTCAGACTTCAATTGGCCGGGTGATATCCACGCCGGGCAATACCTGTGCGATCAGGGACCGCACCTGCTCGGCCACCGCGGGCTGGATGTTGGCGCCCGGATGGCGCACGCGATGGCTGTGGATCGCCCCGCGCAGGTGGAGGATCTCCTTGCGCACCGCCACGCCGGGTTGCTGCTCGAACACGATGAGCGGCAGGAAGCGCGTGTACAAATCCTGCACCCGCTTCACGTCTCCCGCCTTCATGGCCTTCACCATCGCCATCAGCACCTCGGGGAAGGCGAAGCCGGTGTTGAATCCGCTCGATCCTGCTCCCAGGTCGAACTGGCCGTAGAGCGCGCCCAGCCCGGTCAGGATCGGCACCTTCCGCGGCCCCATGCCTTGCAGCAGCGCGCGGATCTTCGGTGGTGTAGGGGTGGCCTCTTCCTTGATGCTCGCTACGCCCGGGATCTCGGCCACCATGCGCAGCATGAGCGGCACGCTCATGTGTACGCCGGTCGACGCCGGATGGTCCTGCACCACCAGCGGGATGCCGATACCCGATGCAATGGTGCGGTAGTACTCGAACACGCGATCATCGCTGGGCACCGGCTCGGCTTGAGGCGTCACCATTACCGCATCGGCACCCAGCGACTCGGCCATCTGGCTCAACCCCAGCGCGGCACTGGTGCCGCTGTGGCTGGTGCCTACGATGACGGGCATGCGCCCGGCCGCCTGCACCCCGGTGCGGACCAGCTGCTCGCGCTCGCGGTCGAGCATGCGGTTGGATTCGCCCAGCACGCCCAGGATGGTGACCCCGTCCACGCCGAGCGTGGCCATGAAGTGGATCAGCCGGTCGAAGGATTCAAGGTCGAGGGTCTCGTCGTCATGCAAGGGCGTCGCGAGGATCGGGTATACGCCTGCGAAGGATATCGGTTTGGCCATCGTCATCGCCTTGTGTTGGGCTCGCTGCGATTTCTCGCGCCGCGAGCATGGGGATTCTCGCGCCGCGAGCACGGGAAGTAAACCGCAATTCCAACTACAATCGGCCTGTTCTAGCCCTCACCCTTAGCCCCCAGCGCCGCGCTTCTCATATGAACATCCCGACCAATCATCTCAAGCACAACCTCCAGGCCGGCAAGGTACAGACTGGTTGCTGGATCAGCCTCGCCAGCCACGCCTCGGCGGAGATCTGCGCCGGCGCCGGCTTCGACTGGGTGCTGATCGACATGGAACATGCGCCCAACGAGCTGCACATGGTGCATCACCAGCTCCACGCGATTGCGGCCTATCCCGTATCGGCGCTGGTGCGCTTGCCGTGGAACGACACCGTCGTCATCAAGCGCTTGCTCGACGTTGGCGCGCAGAGCTTGCTGCTGCCTTACGTGCAGAACGAGGAAGAGGCGAAGCGGGCGGTGGCGGCAGTGCGCTACCCGCCGCGAGGTGTGCGCGGGGTGTCGACCAGCAGCCGCGCCAACCGCTTCGGTCGCGTGACCGACTACTTCAAGCGGGTGGACGACGAAACCTGCCTGATCGTGCAGATCGAGACCAGAGAAGCGCTGGCACAGATCGAGAAGATCGCGGCCATCGACGGCATCGACGGCCTGTTCATCGGCCCGCAGGACCTGGCCGCGAGCTTCGGCCATCTCGCCAATCCCGGCCACGCGGAAGTACAGGCCGCCATCGCAGATGCCATCACGCGCATCAAGAAGGCCGGCAAGGCGCCCGGCATCCTGGCTTTCGCCGAGGCCGACGCCAAGAGGTGGATCGAGCACGGCGCCCGGTTCGTTGCGGTGACCAGCGACCAGTTTCTGCTGACGCGCGAAACGTCGGCGGTCGCTGCTCGGTTCAAGAGCTAATTATAAAGCCGCGACTGCGGCTTTAAGAGCGTAGCGCAGCAGAGTCGAAACATGAGCCGTCAATCGATCGATGCGCTGGACGCTTCGACTCCGTGGCTCTAGCACCGGTCGTGTTGAGCGTGTTTCGACTCCGCTGCGCGACGCTCAACACGAACGGTGCCAGAGTCGAAACACGCTCAGCGCGAACGGTGTTTTTCAACAGCCGCGCTCAGCACTTCGCATCGGCCACCCAACCCACCGGCGTGTCGTCGGTGTCGAGGACCTGAACCGGTTTTCCGCACGCTTCCTTCGGGGCGGGACCGGAACCGAGCCACAGAATCGGCCCCTCTTCGGGCAGCGTCTCAGCCGGATCGCGCTTGCGCAGGCTCGCGTCCGTGCCGTCTCGCTTCGCAAAGCAGACCACGTCTTCGCCGTTGACGCCGCGCAGGCGCATCATCACCAGGTCGCCCTCTTCCTCGGTCCAAACGGATAGCACCGCGCGCGGTCTGGGCGACGGCTTGGCGCTGCAGGC
>JBGPMS010000039.1:0-23554 GCA_041487115.1 Gammaproteobacteria bacterium | reverse complement strand
TCAACTCGTCCTCACTCACGGTGTATTTCAAGGCTGGCACCGTCGATTGGGCTGCCAGCGTCACCATGGCAGGGGTGAGCATGAATATGGCGGCCAAGGCAATGGGGCTGAACGCGACAACCGCCGGCACGACATTCAGCGGCGGCTGCGTGATAAGCGGGGGGTTGTGCTCGGTGGCCGGTGGTATCTTCACTTCACGCGCGACAGGTGCGGGTGTCGTGTACACAGGGACCGCAGTCAACGGCAACAGCGCGCAGGGGGCGGTGGCCTACACATTGTCTCCGAAGTAGCGAGGACACAGCCGCCGGCGTCCAAGGTAAACGCCGCGCCGTCAAGGTTTGCCTGGTTCTGAGCGACGTCTTTCGTAAACGACGAGCTGCGAGTCAGGCTGAGCTCCCTCCGCGGCGCTGTGCTCGCGCCTCGACACATGCCATTTCCCTGGACTCAGGGCGGGGAAAAAAGTGTCGCCGCTAAACTCGGCGTCGACCTCTGTCAAGTAAATGCGGTCTGCCAGCGGCAAGGCTTCGCGGTAGATCTCACCGCCTCCGATCACGAAGACCTCGGGGTCGTGCCGGGCCATCTTCAACGCGCTGCTCAACGAATCGACCGCGTGGGCACCGGGCGCCGCATAGGCCGGGTCGCGCGTGATCACGATGCTGGTGCGTCCGGGCAGCGGCCGGCCGATGGATTCCCACGTCTTGCGCCCCATGATGATGTGATGGCCCATGGTGAGCGCTTTGAACCGCTTGAGGTCGGCCGACAGGTGCCAGGGAAGCTTGCCGTCGCGGCCGATTACGCGGTTGCGGGCCATCGCGACGATCAACGAAAGACGCGGGCGCGCCTGGCCCTCACTGTTCACCCTTCACCTTTCACGCATGACCCGCTAGACCGCAACCGGCGCCTTGATCGCCGGGTGCGGGTCGTATCCCTCCAGCACAAGGTCCTGGTAGCGGAAGGCGAACAGGTCGCGGATCTCCGGATTGAGCCGCATGACCGGCAGCGGCCGTGGCTCGCGCCGGAGCTGCTCGCGCGCCTGCTCGAGATGGTTCAGGTACAGGTGGGTGTCGCCGAAGGTGTGTACGAACTCGCCGGGCTTCAGGCCGCACACCTGCGCCACCATCAGCGTGAGCAACGCATATGAGGCGATGTTGAACGGCACACCCAGGAACAGGTCCGCGCTGCGCTGGTACAACTGGCAGGACAACTTGCCCTCGGCCACGTAGAACTGAAACAAGGCGTGGCAGGGCGCGAGCTTCATCTTTGGAATGTCCGCCACATTCCATGCCGACACGAGCAGCCGCCGGGAATCCGGGTTGCGGCGCAGCTCCTGCAGCACCTGGCCGATCTGATCGATGTGGCCGCCGTCCGGCGTGGGCCACGAGCGCCACTGATAGCCGTAGACCGGGCCGAGATTGCCGTCGGCGTCCGTCCACTCGTCCCAGATGGTCACGCCGTTCTCGCGCAGGTAGGCAACGTTCGTGTCGCCCCGCAGGAACCAGAGCAGCTCGTGGATGATGGACTTCAGGTGAACTTTCTTGGTTGTAACGAGCGGGAAGCCGCGCGCGAGGTCGAAGCGCAGCTGTGGCCCGAAGATGCTCAGCGTACCCGTCCCGGTCCGGTCGCTCTTGCCCACACCGTGATCGAGAATGTGCTGCATCAGGTCGAGATATTGGCGCATGCGGCAAGTCTACCGCATGCGGGAATCCAAGTTCGCAATCGCAACAGCGCTTCGCCGCCGCTGACCGGGTCGCGCATCCGCCGCGCGAACAATTCGTGCCAACGCTCGCCCTGGCGCGTGTTCACGCGCACGCGCGCGGTATAGATCCTATGCGCTGCGACCGACCCGCGCAGCAGATCGGCGCTCTGCGCGCCACCCACCTGGAGCGCGAGGTCGTCCAGGCTGGCGCTCTCGTTGACCGGTCCGAAGGCCACAGCGGCGGCGGGATTGCGCATGAGCGCCGTGCCATCGAAGCGATGGATAGAGATCTGCGAGTCGGTCTGGTTGAGCGCCTCGAGGTCGCGCCGGACCGTCGCGGGCAGCGCATCCACCCCGAGCGGACGCGCCTCGCTCAGGATGGCGAGCCTTCCGTCGGGCAGCAGAATGCCGGTACGGTTGATCGTCAGCGTGACCGGTTCGCCCTCGGGATAGATAGTCCAGGCCATGCGTACCGACTCGCCCCGGCGCAGCGATTCCATGATCGCTGCGAGCCGGACGCGGGAGATCGGGGTGATGTCGGAGAAGTCCCGCTCGCCCAACTGCTCCACGCTTTCAGCCCGCCACAGCTGCAGCGCAGCCTGATTGGCCCAGCGCATCCGCAGGGCCTCGAGGTCGAACACCCACATCGGCGTCTGCAGCCAGGCGTAGGCGTTGAGCGATTGCCAGGTGACGAAGGGAGGAGTCAGCGTTGTCATTGTGCTGCTCTGGCCCACCCGGTCACGGCCGGGAAAAGCGGAGATGCCGCCTGAAGCCGGCATAACGGCCACAGGTTGGAAACCTTGAGCACGTCCCCCTCGCATGCCCGGCCCGGTGCAGGCTTGCAGCACGTTTTGCTCGGTGCGGCGCGGCTGGAAGCAGCGAGGCCTGTGCTAAACTGAAACGCCTGTTCCTCACCGCCCGCGCCCATGTCGGTCAACCGGCTTCATCTCCGCTAGCACGCCTATGTCCGGTAATACCGTGGGCAGACTGTTCTGCGTCACTTCTTTCGGCGAAAGTCACGGCCCCGCCATCGGCTGCGTGGTGGACGGCTGCCCGCCCGGATTGGCGCTGAACGAGGCCGACATCCAGCAGCAACTGGACCGGCGCCGGCCAGGCACCTCGCGCCACGTCACGCAGCGCAAGGAGACCGATACCGTCGAGATCCTGTCCGGCGTGTTCGAGGGCCACACCACCGGCACTCCCATCGCTTTGCTGATCCGCAATGTGGACGCCCGCAGCAAGGATTACAGCAACATCAAGGACACCTTTCGCCCGGGGCATGCGGACTACACTTACTGGCAGAAGTACGGCATTCGCGACTATCGCGGCGGCGGCCGCCAGTCGGCGCGCGAGACCGCGGTGCGGGTCGCTGCGGGAGCTGTAGCCAGGAAGTGGCTGCAGGAGCACTTTGGCGTCGTGGTGCGCGGCTATCTGTCGCAGCTCGGGCCGATCGAGGTGCCGTTCAGGAGCTGGGACGCGATCGATGCAAACCCCTTCTTCGTCGCGGACGAGAGCTACGTGCCGCAGCTCGAAGCCTTCATGGACGCTCTGCGCAAGTCGGGCGACTCGGCCGGCGCCAAGGTCACCGCCGTGGCGCATGGCGTTCCTCCCGGCTGGGGCGAGCCGGTGGACGACAAGCTCGATGCCGACATCGCCTACGCCATGATGAGCATCAACGCGGTGAAAGGCGTGGAGATCGGAGCCGGGTTTCGCGCCGTGGCGCAGAGGGGCACCGAGCACAGCGACGAGATGACGCCGGAAGGCTTCCTCTCCAACAACGCCGGCGGCATCCTGGGCGGCATTTCCACCGGCCAGGACATCGTGGTGAACGTTGCCATCAAGCCCACCTCCAGCATCCGCCTGCCGCGCCGCTCCATCGATAAGCGGGGCCAGCCAGTGACGGTCGAGACCCACGGCCGCCACGATCCCTGCGTGGGCATCCGCGCCACGCCTATCGCCGAGGCGATGCTGGCCATCGTGCTCATGGACCACGCGCTACGCCACCGCGCGCAGAACGCCGACGTGCGCGTCGACACTCCCCGCATCCCCGCGCAGGCGCCGCCGGGGCTGATCGAGGAGCTGCGCGCGGCGGCAGTCGAGAACCCACAGCCCGACGAGGCCTGACCTCCAGAGAGCCGTGGCGCGCCACACCAAGTCGAAGGATACGAACCGCGGCCCGGATCCTGCGCAATTGCGTGCGGTCGAGCGGCTGTTGCTCGACGAGCGCTTCGACGAGGCGCTCGAGCGCAGCGAGCGCCTGGTCAGCGCGTTTCCCGAGCACAGCGCCGCTCGCGGTCTGCATATCGAGTCGATGCTGGCGAGCGGTCACGCCGACCAGGCAGCGCAGCTTGCCCAGCAGTGGATGGAGCAACATCCCAACAGCATCCGCGCGGCCAGGCTCAGCGCCATCGCCTGCCTCGACGCGGGATTGCCCAATCTTGCCGTCGCGGCGGCCGAGCGCCTGGCCGTGCTCGGAGAACCGGATCCCGAGTTGGAGCAAGACAGTCGCGCGGGGGCGCGCGATGCCCGCAGTCGCATGGGCGACGTGGACACGGCTACCGCACTGCGCGTGGAGCAAGGACTGCTGCTCTGCTTCGTCGGTCAGGTGGCGGAAGCCGACCAGCTGTTGGCGGGGATCGAGGTCCCGCTTGCCCGTCACGCGCTCGCGCTGGCCCGCTTCCAGCGCCGGGACGTCGAGGGCGCATGGACCACCATCTGCGGCGCGATCGACAACCCCGCCCCGTTCCCCGCGAGCCTGTTCGCCGCCGCGCTGTACAGTCTCTACCTGGGCGCGCGGGATCGTCTGGGACTACTGGCGGAGCGGCTGAACGCGCTGGTCCCCGCACGATCCGAGCATCTGTTCCACCAGCTCTCCGGTCTTCTACTGCTCGATCGGCCCGCCGACGCGGTAAAGGCCTTCGAGCGTGCGCCGGCCGGCCTGTTCAAGCGTGATGACGACGGCGGCATGGTCGCCTCCCTGTGGAATGCGGCTGGGGTCGCTTATGCGCGAGCCGGCGATTGGGACAAGGCACGAGGCTTGTTCCAACAGGCAGTGGATGCTGGTCCTGACTACCTGTGCGCTCAGACCAACCTGGAAGCTGCGCAGGACCGCGAAACAGGAGAAGCACCGGCGGTTCTGGAGCTGCGGGACTGGCTTCCCGAATCATCGCTGCGGGTGGCGGTCGAGGCGATAACGGGACTCATGGACCAGGGCTTCAACCCGAGCGAAGACCCCGAGCTGCTGGATCTCGACGAGCTGCCCGAGCGCTCCAGTTACCTTGCGGTGATGGCGCGGCAGGGCGACGCGCCGGCGCGCATCGTCGCCCGGGAAGTGTTGAAGCTGCGCGCCGAAAAGGGCGAAGCGGAGGCCGTGGATGCCCTGAGGGCATTGCTGCTGGACCCCGAAGGTCCGGACTTCGAGCGGGTGAGGGCGGCGAGCGCGCTATATTTTGCCGGCGAGCTGCCCAGAGTTGGCACGGTCGAGGTGTTTTTGGCCGGTGCGCGGCGGAAGCTCCTGGTCCGGGTTCCTTGGGTCCAGTCCGGTCCCTTGTTGCCGGGCCTGGATCACCGGCACTACGCCGAATTTCTCCAGGCCAGGCAGCAACGCAACGACGGAAACGCACGTGAGGCGTGCCGAATTTTCGCTGGGTTGCTGACGAGCGCACCAACACGCGCTGTCGAGCTTGGACTGAAACACGAGCTCGCCCTGACCCAGTTGTCCACGGAAGGATTGCAGCAGGAAGGCGAGCGTTGCCTGAGCGAGCTGCTGTCCGCACCGGACTGCCTGCTGCGCACGCGCGCCTATCAGGCCATGCGCGAGCTGAGCGCGGGCAGCGAGGAGAGGGCGCAGCAACTCGTCGCAGACACCGACGAGGACGGGCCGTATGCGTTCGAGGATGCAACTGAGTTGCTGACGGTCCGCGAAGAGCTTGCCTGGAGACACGGTGCGGACGACCTGGCGCTGACGGCGTGGCTGGCTCACGAAGCGCTTGGTGCGTTCGAAATCGAACCGGACGGCACGCGTTACGAGGGGCGGCTGGAGATTCCGCCGGACCTGGATCGACCCGCGGGGTGATCGCGTATGCCCTTGCTCGAACGATTGCGAGAAATCCACGAAGCGGAGTGGAAACCGGTAAGCACTGCAGCGTTGGTCGCAGCCTCGGTCGTGGTGCTGATCATCGTCTGGCTAGGTAATACCGGCCAGCGCTGGGTGTGGATTCTCGACAGCGCCAACCTCGCGTTTCATGAGGCCGGCCACCCGTTGTTCGGCCTGTTCTCCGATCGGCTCATGGTCTACGGCGGCACGCTAGGTCAGCTGGTGTTCCCGATCGTCGCCACGGTTTCATTCTGGATGCGGCGAGAAGCTCTGGCTTGCGCCCTGACTGCTGTGTGGCTGTCCGAGAACCTGTGGAACATCGCGCGCTACATGGCCGACGCCCGGGTCCAGGAACTGCCCCTGGTGGGTGGCGGCGAGCACGACTGGACCGAGATCTTCTCGCGCTGGGGCGCGCTGAACCAGGACACGACCATCGCCGGCGTGGTGCGCCTGATCGGTTGGATCGGCGTGCTTTCAGCCTGGGGCTGGCTCGCGTGGCGCTGGTATCGGGAGCGCGAGCAGAGAGAATAGGCTGGCCCCGAACCCGCCCGCTGACTCTCTACTCTTCACTCTTCACGCATCACCGTTCACCGGCGTCGATGAACCAGAAGCAACTGCACTTCCGCCTGGCCGGCTTCTACTTCGTCTATTTTCTGATGCTGGGCGGTGTGGCGCCGTACTTCAGCCTGTACCTGAGGAAGCTCGGCTTCAGCGGCGTGCAGATCGGGACCTTGCTGGCGCTGATGCCGCTCGCGCGCGTATTCGCACCCAACGCTTGGGCCTGGATCGCCGACCATCAGGGCGCCCGCCGGCCGCTGGTGCGGATGACTACCGCGGCGGCCGCCCTTTCCTGTGCCGGCCTGCTGGTGGCGACGAGCTTCGGCTGGCTGTTTGCCGTCATCCTGGTGATGAACGTCTTCTGGTGCGCGGCGCTGCCGCTGGTGGAGGCCACCACCATGGGACATCTCAAGGGCCGGCTGGGCGACTACGGCCGCATCCGGGTGTGGGGCTCGATCAGCTTCGTGATCTCGGTCGTGCTGCTGGGGCAGATCCTGGACCGCACCGGCATACTCTGGCTGCCCATCATTCTGGTGGTGCTGTTCATACTGTGCGCGCTCGCCGCCTGGACTCTGCCGGTCGACCAGGCGCCCCCGCACCACGAAGACCACGCCAGGCTGCGCGAGATCGTGCGCCGGCCCGAAGTCGTGGCGTTGTTTACGGCGTGCTTCTTGATGTCTCTGGCGCACGGCCCGTACAACACGTTCTATTCGATTCACTTGGTCGAAAGCGGCTACAGCAAGAGCTGGGTCGGCTGGTTGTGGGCGCTGTCCGTGATTGGCGAGGTCTTCGTCTTCCTGCTCATGCCGCGGCTCATGCGGCGCTTTACGATCCCCGCGATCATCAGCTTCAGCCTGGGTTGCGCGGTGGTGCGCTTTCTGCTCATCGGCTGGTTTCCGCACAGCATCGTCCTGATGGCTCTGGCCCAGCTGATGCACGCCGCCACCTTCGGCGCTTACCACGCCGCCGCGCTCGCCGCCATCCATCACCTGTTCCGCGGCCGCACCCAGGCGCGTGGCCAGGCGCTCTATACCAGTCTTGGATTCGGCGCCGGCGGGGCGGTAGGCGGGTTCGCGAGCGGATGGCTGTGGGAACACACCAGCCCGGCGCTCACTTTCACCTTCGCCGCGGGCGCTGCGCTGCTGGCGTTGCTGGTTGTCGCCGGGCGGTTGCGTCCGTCTGCGCTGTCCCATTCCGCCGCTTGAAATGCGTCACCCGCGCCCCCTACCGCAGCTAGGGAAGGTCTGATCAGACCTTCCCTAGGTGCGTGTGCCATAATCATCGGCTCAGGTTTGCTTGAGCCATGACCTCTAAAACCCTATACGACAAGCTCTGGCAGAGCCACGTGGTGCGCGAGGAATCCGACGGCACCGCGTTGATCTATGTCGACCGGCACCTGGTGCACGAGGTGACCAGCCCGCAGGCCTTCGAGGGGCTCAAGCTGCACGGCCGCAAGCCCTGGCGGGCGGAATCGATCGTCGCCACTGCCGACCACAATACCCCGACGAAGGATTGGGACCAGGGCATACGCGACCCGATCTCGCGCACTCAGGTGGAGACGCTGGACGCCAACATCCGCGAGTTCGGCGCGAAGGTTTACTTTCCCTTCCTGGACAAGCGGCAAGGCATCGTGCACGTGATCGGCCCCGAGCAGGGCGCGACGCTGCCTGGCATGACCGTAGTGTGCGGCGATTCGCACACCAGCTCCCATGGCGCCTTCGCCGGTCTGGCTTGGGGCATCGGCCCCTCCGAGGTCGAGCACGTGCTTGCGACCCAGACCCTGGTGCAACGGAAGGCGAAGACCCTGCTGATCGACGTGCAGGGCAGGCTGCCGCGCGGGGTCACGGCCAAGGACATCGCGCTGGCTGTGATCGGCCGGATCGGAACTGCCGGTGGGAGCGGTCACGCCATCGAATTCGCCGGCAGCGCCATTCGGTCGCTGTCGATGGAAGGCCGGATGACCCTGTGCAACATGGCCATCGAGGCCGGCGCGCGCGCCGGCCTGGTGGCCGTGGACGACACGACCATCGATTATGTCCGCGGCCGCACCTTCGCGCCCAAGGGCGATCTGTGGGATCGGGCGGTGGCCAGTTGGCGCACGCTCCGAAGCGACACGGACGCGAAGTTCGACAAGGTGCTGCGCCTCGACGCGGCCGACATCAAGCCACAAGTCACCTGGGGCACGTCGCCCGAAATGGTGGACACCATAGACGGCCGGGTCCCGGATCCGAACAAGATTCAGGACCCGATGAAGCGCAGGTCGGTGGAGCAGGCGCTGCAGTACATGGGGCTCGCGCCGAACACGCCCATCACGGACATCCGTATCGACAAGGTGTTCATCGGCTCCTGCACCAACTCGCGCATCGAAGATCTGCGCGCCGCGGCGGAAGTGGTGAATGGCCGCCGTGTGGCGTCCAGCGTCAAACTCGCGCTGGTCGTGCCGGGCTCGGGCCTGGTGAAGCGCCAAGCCGAAGCGGAGGGACTGGACCGGGTGTTCCGCGACGCCGGCTTCGAGTGGCGCGAGCCGGGTTGTTCCATGTGCCTGGCGATGAACGAGGACCGGCTCGAGCCCGGCGAGCGCTGCGCTTCGACCTCCAACCGGAACTTCGAAGGGCGGCAGGGCGCGGGCGGCCGCACCCACCTGGTAAGCCCGGCGATGGCGGCAGCGGCGGCGATCGCGGGGCGGTTTGTCGACGTCCGCGGTCTGTGAGCAGCTTGCAAAACCACAACGCGAGCGCCAACGCGAAGTTTGCGTGGGGCGCACACGCGCACAAGCGCTTGAAGGAGCGACAGGTCGTGCTTCGACTCTGCACGCAAAGCGCACCTTCGCGGAGTTTTGCATCAACCTGTTAGAGCGAGGGCCCGATGGAAAAATTCGTCCGTCTCGAAGGTCTGGTGGCGCCGATCGATCGCGCCAACGTCGATACCGACGCCATCATCCCGAAGCAGTTCCTCAAGTCGATCAAGCGCACCGGGTTCGGTGTGAACCTGTTCGACGAATGGCGTTATCTCGATCACGGTGAGCCCGGGATGGATAACTCGAGACGCACCCTGAACCCCGGTTTCGTGCTCAACCAGCCGCGCTACAAAGGCGCGCAGGTCCTGCTTGCGCGGGACAACTTCGGCTGCGGCTCCTCGCGTGAGCACGCACCCTGGGCGCTGATGGACTTCGGGTTCCGCGCGCTCATTGCCCCGAGCTATGCTGACATCTTCTTCAACAACTGCTTCAAGAATGGCTTGCTGCCCATCGTGCTGGACGCGGCCTCGGTGGACCAGCTGTTCCGCGAAGTCGAGGTCACGCCCGGTTATCGGCTGGTGATCGACCTGGAGAGGCAGGCCGTCACCGCGCCCGACGGGCGCAGCCTCGCTTTCAGCATCGACCCCGCCCGCAGGCACCATCTGCTCGAAGGCCTGGACGAGATCGGCCTCACGCTCAAGCACGCTGATGAGATCCGGGCGTTCGAGGCCAAGCGCAAGGCGGAGCAGCCCTGGCTCTTTGTTTGAGTGAAGGGTGAAGAGTGAAGGGCAAGAGCCTTCGCACCCCAGCTGTTCTTCCTGCACTGACTCACGTACATAATCGTGCTTAGAATCCAATGAAAATCGCTGTTCTCTCTGGCGACGGCATCGGGCCGGAGATCGTGGCTCAGGCCGTCAAGGTGCTGGAGACGCTGCGCGCCGATGGCCTGAAGATCGAACTGGAGCCGGCGCCGATCGGCGGGGCCGGCTATGAGGCTGCGGGCGATCCGCTGCCTGCGGCGACACTGGAGCTCGCGCGCAAGGCGGACGCGGTGCTGCTCGGAGCCGTGGGCGGCCCGAAGTACGATACGCTGCCTCGCCCGATGCGTCCGGAGCAGGGGCTGCTGCGTATACGCAAGGAGCTGGGGCTGTTCGCGAACCTGCGCCCGGCCGTGCTTTATCCGGAGCTGGCCGGCGCCTCCACGCTCCGGCCGGAGGTCGTGGCGGGGCTGGACATCATGATCTTGCGCGAGCTGACCGGTGACATCTACTTCGGCCAGCCACGCGGCCGGCGCCAGACCGCTGCGGGCGAGCGCGAAGGTTTCGACACCATGCTCTACAGCGAGTCTGAAATCCGCCGCATCGCGCACGTCGGTTTCCAGACGGCGCGCAAGCGTGGCCGCAAGCTGTGCTCAGTGGACAAGGCAAACGTGCTCGACACCAGCATCCTGTGGCGAGAAGTGGTGACGGAGGTGGCGAAGGACTACGCGGACGTGGAGCTTTCCCACATGTATGTGGACAACGCGGCCATGCAACTCGTGCGCGCGCCCAGGCAGTTCGACGTGATCGTCACGGGCAACATGTTCGGCGATATTCTCTCCGACCAGGCGTCCATGCTGACCGGATCCATCGGCATGCTGCCATCGGCTTCGCTCGACGTGCACGACAAGGGCCTCTACGAGCCTATCCACGGCTCGGCGCCCGACATCGCAGGCAAGGACCTGGCGAATCCCCTGGCCACCATTCTTTCGCTGGCGATGATGATGCGCCATACCTTCCGCCAGGGACAGGCCGCGGATCGCATCGAGGGCGCGGTCAAGCGCGTGTTGGCCGAAGGATTGCGCACCGCGGACATTCAAACGCCCGGATGCCGCAAGGTCGGAACACGCGAGATGGGCGAGGCAGTGGTCGCGGCGCTGGCTCAACGGTAGCAGAACGGGAAATCAAGATGGCGACGTTGAAAGTCGGGATCATCGGGTGGCGTGGCATGGTGGGCTCGGTGCTGCTGGAGCGCATGCGAGCCGAGCGCGACTTCGATCTGGTGGAGCCTGTGTTCTTCACCACCTCCCAGGCCGGTGGCAAGGCGCCGGCGATCGGCAAGGAAGTCCCGCCGTTGCAGGATGCGCGCGAGCTGAAGCAACTCAAGACGATGGACGTCCTCATCTCCTGTCAGGGGGGCGACTACACCAACGAGATCTTTCCCAGGCTTCGCGGTGACGGCTGGAAGGGTTACTGGATCGACGCTGCGTCGGCGCTGCGCATGCAGCCCGACGCTGTGATCGTCCTCGACCCGGTCAATCGGCAGGTGATCCTGGAAGCGCTGGCCAAGGGCGTTCGCAACTATATCGGCGGCAATTGCACGGTCAGCCTGATGTTGATGGGCGTGCATGGCCTGTTCAAAGCCGGCCTGGTGGAGTGGATCACCGCCATGACCTACCAGGCCGCCTCGGGCGCGGGTGCCCAACACATGCGCGAACTGGTGGCGCAAATGGGGGTGATGCACGGCGCGGTAGCCAAGCAGCTCGAGGATCCCGACTCGTCCATCCTGGAGATCGACCGCTCCGTCTCCGACGCCATGCGCGGCCCCGCGCTGCCCAAGGAGCACTTCGGCTACGCGCTGGCGGGGAGTCTGCTGCCGTGGGTCGACAAGGATCTCGGCAACGGCCAGAGCCGCGAGGAGTGGAAAGCGCAGGCCGAAGGCAACAAGATCCTCGGACGCGCGGCCGCCCCGATTCCGATGGACGGGATCTGCGTCCGCATAGGCGCCATGCGCTGCCACAGCCAGGCCCTGACGATCAAACTGAGTCGCGCGGCGCCGCTGCCCGAGATCGAGGCGCTGCTGGCCGGCGCCAACGACTGGGTGAAGGTCGTTCCCAACACGCGCGAGGCGAGCCTCGACGGACTGACCCCGGCCCGCATCTCGGGTACCCTCGAAGTGCCGATCGGGCGGCTGCGCAAACTGCCCATGGGCGAACAATATCTGTCTGCCTTCACGGTGGGCGATCAGTTGCTGTGGGGCGCAGCGGAGCCGTTACGCCGGATGCTGCGCATCCTGCTGGAGCGCTGAGCTGAAATGGGGTGAGTGCCGATCGACTGGGTGCCCCCCACGCCAGCAGATGCCGGGGGAAGCGGGTTCTGACGGTGCCGCGGACGAAGCGTGTCTCTGCCGGGTCAAAGCGGGCCAGAGTTTTGCTTGCCGAGCCAAGAAGTCGACGGGCAAGGGGAGGGGCCCGCACCGGCCATCCCCGCCACGGGCTCGTCCCGCCTCGAAACGCGTCACAACCCCCGAAAATGACTGATAAATGGGCGGGTTACGCCGTTATATAAGACGCAAGTTTAGCTTGCATCTGTAAATACATGATGTTATTTTTAATTATTGATCGGTCATGACGACGGGTGGCGCTGTGAGCAAAACGTCTCTTCGAGCCTCAATAATCGCAGGCGCGCTGCTTCTGGTATCGGGAGCAGCGCAGGCTGCAGGACTGGGCAAGCTCACTGTCCTCACGCATCTGGGCGAGCCGTTGCGCGCCGAGATCGATGTGGTCGCAGTAGAGAAGGGTGAGCTCGAGACGCTCACCGCGCGGCTCGCATCGCCCGACGCCTACGTGCAAGCCAACCTCCCCTATCCCACTCCGTCGCTGGGCCTGAAACTGACTGTCGAGCAGCGTGCAAGCGGCGAGCCCTTCATCCGCGTAACCAGCCAGCAGCCGGTGCCCGAGCCATTCGTCGACCTGCTGGTCGAGTTGAACTGGTCCGGCGGCAAGATCCTGCGTGCCTATACCGCTCTTCTGGACCCGCCTGCCTACGCTGCCGCACCGACGGACGTGGCCGCGCCCGCGCCAGCACGGGAGGCAGCGGCGCCTCCGCCTCCGCCCGAACCGGCGGTAGAAACCAAGATGGGCAGCGAATTGCAGAGCGCTGCTCCGCCCGTCCCGCCAGGGGAAGTCGCGGGGGAGCCCGCGCCTGGCGAGCCGGCACCGGCGGAGCCGATGGCGCCGACGGAAAAAGCGGCCGAAGCCGCCATGCCCGCCAAGCCGCAGCCGCCGCGTGCACCGAAGGAGGACACGTATGGCCCTGTCAAGCACGGCGACACGCTGTCCAAAATCGCCAAAGAGTACAAGCCCGACGACGTGACCTTGGAGCAGATGCTCGTCCTGCTCTACCGCACCAACAAGGACGCGTTCGCTGGCAGCAACATGAATCGGCTGAAGACCGGCAAGGTCCTCAGCATCGCCGATCCGTCCGAGGCCAGCGGGATCCCGGTCAAGGAAGCGCGCAAGGAAGTGCGGGTACAGGTAGCAGACTTCAACGCCTATCGCGAACGGCTGGCCGGTGCTGCCGGCGAGGCGATACCGGCGCCCGAGCAGCCTGCCAAGGCGGCTGGCGGCAAAGTGACCGGGCCGGTCCCGGACAAGGGGGCGCCCACAGCGGGCGAGCCGAAGGAAGTGCTGAAGCTGTCCAAGGGCGAGGCGCCCGGTGCCGGCGGCAGCAAGGCGATGCAAGACAAAGTGCGCAACCTGGAAGAAGAGGTCGCCGCACGCGACAAGACGATCCGCGAGGCCAACGAGCGGGTCGCCAAGCTGGAAAAGACCATCAAGGACATGAACGCGCTGGCCGAGATCAAGAACAAGCCGATGGCCGAGCTGCAGAAGCCGGCGGTGACGCCGCCGGCACCGGCCAAGCCGGCGCCCCCGCCGGTTGCGACTGCCCCGCCGCCCACGCTGCCACCGGTCACCGCGCCTGCGGTCAAGCCCGAACCTCCTCCTGTCACTGTGGCGCCGCACGGCCCGACAGAAGCTGCCCAGCATCCGGCCCCGATGACGGCACCGGGGACGCAACCGGGGATGGAAACCACCCAACCCAAGCCGAAGCCCAAGGTGGTGACGCCGACGCTACCACCACCGAGCCTGGTGGACGACCTGCTCGCCGAGCCTCTATACCTCGCACTTGGCGGAGGGGTCGTCGCATTGGTGCTAGGGTTCGTGGCCTACCGCATCATCGGCAGCCGAAGAGGCGGAGGGGATGACGAAGTAGGGGCAGAAAAAAAAACTTCTGAGGTAAGAGCATTCGCCGATACCGGCGCCGATACCGGCGCCGCGTTGGCGGCCGCTGCCAACGCGGCGCAAGCCCAGATCACCGAAGAAGTCGATCCACTTGCCGAGGCCGAGATCTACCTCGCTTACGGGCGCGATGGCCAGGCCGAGGAAATCCTCAAAGAGGCCGTTCAGAGCCAGCCGCGCCGGTTCGAAGTCCATCTGAAGCTGCTGGAGATTTACGCCAAGCGCAAAGACCTTGCGGCCTTCGACCCGCTGGCGCGTGATCTGCAGCAGGCCACTGGCGGCCAGGGTGAAGTGTGGTTGCAGGCGGCGAAACTGGGCTACCAGCTCGATCCTCAGAACCCGCGCTACCTGGCCGGGAAGCCCAGTGGCGAAGCCGTTGCCGCGGCTGCCGCCGCTGCTGCTGCGGCGTCGACCGACAAGACCCTGGATTTTCAGATCGACTCGCTCGAGCCCTCGCCCGAGATCGGCACCCTTACCGACATCGATGCGGGCTTCGGCCGCCGCTTCGCGACCACCACTGCGGCCACCAGCAGCGAGCGCCTCGACCTCAACGTCAGCATGGATGACGGTCAGCCTATGGGCACCAAGACCGACATCGATCTCGGCCGCCTGGGCGCCACGGCCGAGGGGAGCGGGGTGGACCTCGATCTCGACAGCCTCGGCGGTGCCCCACTTCCCGGCACCAGTACCGACATCGATCTGAGCGACATCAGCCGCGCGACGAGGACGGGGGAGCTGCCAGCGATGGATTTCAACCTCGACCTGCCCCCCGGCGCCGACGAGAAAACCCAGTCGCAGATGGCCAAGCTGGATTCCGTCGATTTCGATCTGAAACTGGACGACTTCGGTGTGGGTGTCACCGCGGGCAGTCAGGATGCCGGCCTCGATTTCGACATCAACGATATCTCGCTCGAACCCAGTGGCGTGTCGAAGTCCGAGCCGGTTTTGGACTTGAGCACCTCCGCGCCACCCATGCACGAGCTCGACCTGTCGTCCATCAGCCTGGATCTGGGCGGGCCGGTCCCGTCGGAGGAGGAAGGCGGCACCAAGGATGACAAGTGGTACGACGTACAGACCAAGTTCGACCTGGCCAAGGCCTACCAGGAGATGGGCGACAAGGAAGGAGCCCGGGAAATCCTGCGCGAGGTGATCGCAGAGGGCGACTCCGAGCAGCAGGCCGCTGCTCAGAAGGTGCTACAGACGCTGAGCTAAACTGATACTTCTCCGGTTCGCTTGGCAGATGGGCGCGGAATACCGCGCCCATTTTGTTTCGAGCACAGACGCACCGCACAAGCACATACAGTTGGGGAACCGCAGCGGTTGAAGGGAAGTGATGCGCATCGCCCTGGGACTCGAGTACGACGGCAGTACCTTCTGCGGCTGGCAGACGCAGCCCTCCGGCTGTGCCGTGCAGGATGTGGTGGACGCCGCGCTCTCACAGATCGCCGCGCACCCGGTGCAGTCGCAGTGCGCCGGCCGGACCGACGCCGGTGTGCACGCGTTGGGCCAGGTGATCCACTTCGATTCCGGCGCCCGACGCCCCCTGACCGCGTGGGTGCGGGGCGTCAACACGCTCCTGCCCCGCATGGTGGCGATCCAGTGGGCCCGTGAAGTCAGCCCTGACTTCCACGCACGCAACCGCGCGACGGGGCGTACCTACACCTATCTGCTGCTCAACCGTGCTGAGCGCCCGGGCGCTCAGCACTTGCGGGTCGGGTGGCATCACCGGCCGCTCGCCGTCGAGCCCATGCGTGAGGCTGCACGCCACCTGCACGGCACCCACGACTTCAGCGCATTCCGCGCGGCCGAGTGCCAGGCGCTGTCACCAGTGAAGGAACTGCGCCACGCCGGGATCGAACGATTTGGCGACCTGGTGCTCTTCGAGTTCGCCGCCGATGCGTTTCTCCACCATATGGTGCGCAATATCGTCGGTTGTCTGCTAAAGGTCGGCGACGGCACACGCCCGCCGGGGTGGCTGGCCGAGGTTCTGGAGAGGCGCGACCGCACGCACGCGGCGCCTACCTTCCCGCCCCACGGGTTGTACCTTACGGCGGTGCGATACGACGCGACCTGGGGTCTGCCCTCGTCGCCAGAGCGGCTGCCCGCGCATGCCTTGTTCAGCGCAGGGGTCGCCTGCGTCGTATCCTCCTGACCGTATGGCGACAGCGGTCAAAATCTGCGGCATCACACGGGTCGAGGACGGCCTGGCGGCGGCCCACGCCGGGGCACACGCCATAGGGCTCGTGTTCCATCCCGCCAGCCCCCGGTTCGTCCGGCTCGCGCGCGCGCGCGAGGTGATCGAGCGGCTGCCGCCCTTCGTCACAGTGGTGGGGCTGTTCGTAGACCCGGAGCCGCAAGCCGTGCTGGACGTGTTGCGCGAGGTGCCGTTACACCTGCTGCAATTCCACGGCGATGAGCCGCCCGAGCTGTGCGCGAGCTTCGGGCTGCCCTATCTCAAGGCCTGCAGGGTGGCGCGAGGGACGGATTTGCTACAATACGCTGCCCTCCATGTCCGAGCCAAAGGCCTGCTTCTCGATGCCTTCATCGACGGCACACACGGCGGAACGGGGCGTTCCTTCGACTGGAACCTCATCCCCCGCGACCTGCCGCTCCCGGTGGTGCTCGCAGGCGGGCTCACTCCAGCCAACATTGGCGAGGCGGTCCGGGCGGTGAGGCCCTGGGCGGTGGACGTGAGCAGCGGCGTGGAGCGCGAGAAAGGCGTCAAGGACGCGGCCAAAATCGCCGCATTCATACGAGGAGTGCGGGATGCAGATGTATGAAGCAGGGCAGATCTACGACCTGCCCGACGCCAAAGGCCACTTTGGCCCCTACGGGGGGGTGTTCGTCGCCGAGACGCTGATGCACGCTCTCGACGAGCTCAAGCGCGAATACCTGCGCTTGCGCGATGATAGCGAGTTCCAGGCGGAGTTCGCCTCCGAGCTGAAGCACTACGTCGGCCGGCCCAGCCCGGTGTATCACGCCAAGCGCCTGTCCGAGCACCTGGGCGGCGCGCAGCTCTGGCTGAAGCGCGAGGACTTGAACCACACCGGCGCGCACAAGATCAACAACACCGTCGGCCAGGCGCTGGTCGCCAAGCGCATGGGCAAGAAGCGCGTCATCGCCGAGACCGGCGCGGGACAGCACGGCGTGGCCGCAGCTACCGTGGCCGCGCGCCTCGGTATGGAATGCGTGGTCTACATGGGTTCCACGGACATCCAGCGGCAGGCGATGAACGTCTACCGCATGAAGCTGCTAGGCGCCACCGTGGTCGCGGTGGAAAGCGGCTCCAAGACCCTGAAGGACGCATTGAACGAGGCGATGCGCGACTGGGTCACCAACGTCGAAACCACCTTCTACATCATCGGCACTGTCGCCGGACCGCATCCCTACCCGGTGATGGTGCGCGATTTCAATTCCATCGTGGGCCAGGAATTGCGCACGCAGATGCCAGAGGTGGTCGGGCGTCAGCCGGACGCGATACTCGCCTGCGTGGGCGGCGGGTCGAACGCGATGGGGGTATTCCATTCGTACATCCAGGACCCGGCGGTCCGATTGATCGGTGTCGAGGCCGCGGGCGAGGGCCTGGCGACCGGTCATCACGCCGCGACTCTGTGCGCCGGCCGCCCGGGCGTGCTGCACGGCAACCGCACCTATCTCCTGCAAGACGAGGACGGCCAGATCATCGAAACCCATTCCATCTCGGCCGGGCTGGATTATCCAGGCGTCGGGCCGGAGCATGCGTGGCTCAAGGACAGCGGACGTGCGGAGTATGTCGCCGCCACCGACCAGGAGGCGCTGCATGCGTTTCACATGCTATGCCGCTTCGAAGGCATCATGCCGGCGCTCGAATCCAGTCATGCGCTGGCGCACGCCATGAAAATGGCCCCGGGCATGGGCCAGGATAAGGTGCTGCTAGTCAATCTATCAGGGCGCGGCGACAAGGACATGCATACGGTGGCGAAGTTCTCCGGCATCACGTTGTGATGTCCCGCATCGCACCCACGTTCGCAAGGCTCAGGTCCGCCGATCGCAAGGCGCTGATCCCGTTCATCACGGCCGGGGATCCCGATCCTGCGTCGATCGTGCCGCTGATGCAGGCCCTGACGGCATCCGGCGCCGACATCATCGAGCTGGGTGTGCCCTTCTCCGACCCGATGGCGGACGGGCCGACCATCCAGCGCTCGAGCGAGCGGGCCCTTAAGCACGGCACCAGCCTGAAGATCGTGCTCGATGCGGTCGGCAAATTCCGACAGGCCGACGATTCGACGCCCGTTGTCTTGATGGGCTACGCCAACCCGATCGAAGCGATGGGCTACGAACGCTTCGCAGAGGGTGCCGAGAAGGCCGGCGTAGACGGCGTCCTAGTGGTGGACTACCCGCCGGAAGAGGGCGTCGGGCTCACCAGCGAGCTCGCCAGGCGCGGCATCGACAGCATCTTCCTGTTGTCGCCCACCACCGAAGAGGCACGCATGGAGAAGCTGGGGCGGCTCGCCAGCGGATATATCTATTACGTCTCGCTGAAGGGTGTCACGGGTGCCGCGACCCTGGACCTCGACGAGGTCGGCCGCAAGATTCCGCAGCTCCGCTCGCACATCAAGGTGCCGATCGGCGTGGGTTTCGGCATACGCGACGCGCAGACGGCGAAGGCGGTCTCCCGGATCTCGGATGCCGTGGTGATCGGCAGCCGTCTGGTCCAGGAAATCGAGCAATCCGCACCGGACCAATTGATCGGAAACGTCAAGGCGCTGGTCGGCAGCATCCGCAAGGCGATGGACGAGTGAGCGCCGAGGCTGCTTTGATCGCGCCTCATGTCCGCCCGCTGCGGCTGCCCACGCCGCGCGTTTGCGCGGCGGCCACTGATCCGGAGGTGACGTGAGCTGGCTGCAGAAACTGCTTCCGCCCAAGATCAAGCGCAGCCCGGGGCTCGCCAAAAAGGCCGTTCCCGAGGGGCTGTGGATCAAGTGCGAGGTGTGCGAGGCGGTCCTCTACCGTGCTGATCTCGAGAAGTCTCTGCAGGTCTGCCCCAAGTGCGCGTACCACAACCGCATCACTGCGCGCGAACGCCTGGACGTGACCCTCGATCCGGAAGGCCGTTATGAGATCGGCGCCGAGGTGGTACCGGTCGACTTTCTCAAGTTCGTCGACAGCAGGCGCTATGTGGATCGGCTGGAAGCGGACGCTCAGGAAAGCGGGGAGACCGACGCGCTGGTGGTGATGCAGGGCGCGATCAAGACCACTCCGGTGGTCGTCGCGGCGTTCGAGTTCCGCTTCATGGGCGGCTCCATGGGCTCGGTAGTGGGCGAGCGCTTCGTGCGCGGCGTGCAATCGGCGATCGAGCAGAAGCTGCCGTTCATCTGCTTCTCCGCCAGCGGAGGCGCACGCATGCAGGAGGGGTTGATGTCTCTCATGCAGATGGCCAAGACCACGGCGGCGCTGACCCAGCTTTCCACCGACCGCCTGCCGTTCATATCGGTGCTGACCGATCCGACCATGGGTGGGGTGTCTGCCAGCTTCGCGATGATCGGCGACGTCGTCATCGCCGAGCCCGGGGCGCTGATCGGCTTCGCCGGTCCGCGCGTGATCGAGCAGACGGTGAAGCAGACCCTGCCGGAGGGGTTCCAGCGCGCCGAATTTCTCCTTGAGCACGGCGCCATCGACATGATCGTGGACCGGCGCGAGATGCGGGACCGCCTGGTGAGCCTGATCACTCTGTTGATGCGTGCGCCTGCCGCCTGATTTCCCCGCCTTCGTTTCGCTCATCGCTACCGCGCCTTTGCCCGTACCCCCCGGCCCTGCCAGCGAACTGCAGGCCTGGCTGAGCTATCTCGAGCGGCTGCATCCGGCCACCATCGAGCTGGGACTGGAGCGCGTCGCCCGTGTGCGGGACAGGCTCGCACTTGCCCCGGCATTCCCTCTCATCACCGTGGGCGGCACCAACGGCAAGGGTTCGACCTGCGCGATGCTGGAGAGCTGCCTGCGCTGCGCCGGATATCGCGTCGGCTGCTACACCTCGCCCCATCTGTTGCGCTACAACGAGCGCGTTCGCTTGAACGGCGTCGAGGCCTCGGATGCCGCGCTGGTCGCCGCCTTCGAGCGCGTGGAGGAGGCCCGCGGGCAGGTTTCCCTGACTTACTTCGAGTTCGGCACACTCGCCGCCGTTGCGCTGTTCCTCGAAGCCGGGCTGGACGCTGCGGTGCTGGAGGTGGGGCTGGGCGGCAGGCTCGACGCGGTGAACGCCTTCGAACCCGATTGCGCGGTGGTGGTCAGCGTGGGCCTCGATCACACGGACTACCTCGGCCCCACGCGTGGCCACATCGCTTTCGAGAAGGCCGGCATCTTCCGCGCCGGCAAACCGGCGGTGGTGGCCGAAGCCGATCCGCCGGCCAGCCTGATCGGGCATGCGCGGGACATCGGTGCGGATCTCTACTTGATCGATCGCGACTTCGGCTATGTGGGGGGCGAGACGCAGTGGCAGTTCTGGAATTGGCGCGGCAAGCGCGACGGACTGCCGTTGCCCGCACTGCGCGGCACCTATCAGCTGGCGAATGCCAGCGCTGCGCTCGCCGCGCTCGATTCGATCCGGGACCGGCTGCCGGTGGAGATGGGCGCGATCCGGCGCGGACTGGTGGAGGTCGATCTGCCTGGGCGCTTCCAAGTGCTGCCCGGCCGCCCGTCGATGATCCTGGACGTGGCTCACAATCCACCGGCTGCGGTTCGACTGGCGGAGAACCTCGGGCGGCTGCAACCGCGCGCCCGCAGGCTGGCCGTGTTCGCCATGCTCAAGGACAAGGACATCGAGGGTGTGATCGCGGCGGTCTCGGCACAGCTCGACGAATGGCTGATCGCGCCGTTGCCGGGCCCGCGCGGCGCCGATCTCGCCCGCATCGAAAGGGCGTTGCGGACAGTCGGCGTGACGGCGCCGGTAAACGGCTGTGCGAACGTGGCCGACGCCTTGCAGCGCGCGCGGGAGCGTGCGGGGCCGGATGATAAGATCCTCGTGTTCGGATCTTTCTATACTGTGGCCGACGCCCTGCGTGCACTGAACTCATAACTAAACCTCCTTTCATCGTGGCCAAATCACCCATCTCCAACGAAGAGCTGCAGCTGAGGAAGCGCGCCCGCCGCCGCCTGGTAGGTGCCATCGTTCTAGTCCTGCTGGTGGTCGTACTGGTGCCCATGTTTCTGGAGCGCGAGCCACGGCTGCAGAGACACGACATGGACATCCGCATCCCGCCGGTCCCCGGACAGACACAGGCGCCTTCGATCCCCGGGGGAACGCAGGCCCCGCCGGTTACGCCACCGGCCGTTCCAGCCGGTAGAGCCGAGACACCGGCGCAGCCCGCCACCGAGCCACCCTCCGCGCCCGCGACTCAATCCGTGGCTCAATCCATCGCGCCAAACGCCGCGGCCGAGGCGCCCGCGACCAGCGCCCCGTCATCGAAACCACCGGCAGTGGCCGCGCCGCGGCCTGCGCCAGTGGCTCAACGACAGCGCGAGGTGCCTGCGCCGGCGCTGCCCAAGGAGCCCGTGGCTCAGTCTGTGGCCGGCGAGGGTTTCGTCATCCAGCTTGGCGCGTTCTCCAACGCGGCCAATGCCAGGCAACTGCTGCAGCAGATCAAAGCGCACAAGTTCCCGGCCTACACCGAGCCCGTGAAGACCGCGCAAGGAGAGAAGACGCGCGTGCGCGTCGGTCCCTATCCGAGCGTGGAAGTGGCGGAGAAGGCACGCGATCGGCTCAAGGCGCTGAAATTGGTGGCCGCGAGCGACGCCCGAGTCGTGCGCGCAGGGGAATGAGCGGCGCGCGCCTGGATCCGCGAGTCGACGCAATACAGCGATCGGATGTGCTTTGCCCACACGGCGGGGCTGCGATCCCGCGCTAGCTTCAACGCTCGCCAAGCCCGCAGGCTGCGCGGGCACTCGCGTCGAGGTGTTGCATCAGAACACTAGCGTCAATGACAGTGTTCGACTACGCCGTCCTGAGTGTCGTCGGCCTGTCGGTGGTGGTCAGCCTGTTTCGCGGTGCGGTGCGCGAAGTCATGGCGCTCGGCTCCTGGGTCGGCGCGTTCTTGATCTCGCTGCATTTGGCCCCCAGTTTATCCACCGTGCTGCCCGCCTCGGTGGGCCAGCACTGGCTTCGGCTGTGTGTGGCCTTCGTCGGGTTGATGGTGGTGAGCCTGATGCTGTTCGCGCTGCTGACGTTGGCTTTGGCCCGGCTGGTGCGCGGCGCGGGGCTGGGTCCCTGGGATCGTGCAGTAGGCGTCCTATTCGGGCTGGTGCGAGCGTTGGTGATCCTGGTGGGGCTCATGCTGGTGGCGGGTCTCACGCCGCTGCCACGCGAGCCGGCCTGGCGCCATGCCTTATTCAGCCCGGCGCTGGTGGGGCTGGCGAAGAGCGCGCGCGCGTTCCTGCCGGCCGCGCTCGCCGAGCGCATCCGCTTCGAGTAGAACGGCGGCCGATTCGAGCGGCCGTTGGCGGGGTCGGTTTCGACTATACTAGCGCCGTCCAGAAGGGCGGAAACCCAGTAGTGGCGCGGGCTTCCGACCAGTCGGGCCGGGCTGAACTTCAACGGAGAGCCGGGCAATGTGTGGAATTATCGGCGTCGTCGCCAAGTCTTCCGTCAACCAGCTGCTGTATGACGGCCTGCTGGTGCTGCAGCACCGCGGCCAGGACGCCGCCGGTATGGTCACCGCGGAAGGCAGCACCTTTCACATGCACAAGGGCAGCGGTATGGTCCGGGACGTGTTCCGCACCCGGGACATGCGCAACCTGCAGGGCAACGTCGGCATTGCACACTGTCGCTACCCGACCGCCGGCTCAGCGGAGAACTCGGCCGAGTCCCAGCCGCTGTATGTCAACTCACCCTTCGGCATCGTCTTGGGTCACAACGGCAACCTCACCAACTCCGAGCAGCTCAAGCGCGATCTGTTTCGCCAGGATCTGCGGCACGTCAACACCAACTCGGATTCCGAAGTACTGCTCAACGTCCTGGCCCACGAGCTGCAGGAAGGCTCCAGTGGATACGAGCTGGATCCCGACACCATCTTCGCCGCGGTAGGCGGCGTGCATCGGCGCTGCCGCGGGGCCTACGCCGTCGTCGCCAGCATTGCCGGCTACGGGCTGCTCGCCTTCCGCGATCCCTACGGCATCCGCCCGCTGGTGGTCGGGCAGACGATGACCGAGCAGGGTGTGGAATACATCGTGGCCTCCGAGAGCGTGGCGCTGGATACCCTAGGCTTCCAGTTGATCCGCGACGTGGCCCCAGGCGAGGCCATCTTCATCGACCAAGAGGGGCACTTCTACAGCCGCCAGTGCGCGGCCACTCCCACCCTCAATCCGTGCATCTTCGAGTTCGTATACCTGGCGCGCCCCGACTCGGTCATCGACGGCATCTCGGTGTACGAGACGCGG